>JAPLOW010000180.1 GCA_026400555.1 Hyphomicrobiales bacterium | reverse complement strand
CTTTTCTATTGCGTGAGGGGCCACCGGGAATTGGGTTTCGTCGGAAGCAAACTGAGATGAAAAAAACTGTTCTCTTCCTGATCCGGCCCAATTCGCGACCTGACCGGCCGGAGGGTTGGTATTGCCCGGATTGCGCGCTGGTCGAGGGCGTTCTGGCCTACTACCCGCAATTGCGCAGTGCGCTGCACATCGTGCATGTCGATTTTCCGCGCCCCCGCGCGGCGCTGGTGGCCTTGGTTGGCGAAACGTTTCAGGATTGCCCCTGCCTGCTGGTCGACCCGGCGGTCGGCCCTCAGGACGCGCCCGTGGTCAACGGCTGGCGCGTCATCACCGAGAACACGCGCCTGTTGCTCGACAGCTTGCCTGCGCTGGCGCCCGGTGTTGGTCGCACCGGAACCGGATCGTTCTTCTGAGATCAGGATTGCAGCGGCCGCAACGGTCCTATGCCTTGATCTTCACATAGGTTCCGGGCGCATCGCAGAGCGGCTTGTGCGTTTTGCTGCCCAGCTTCGTGCGCGCCTTCACGGTGGCCGGAGCTTGCCCCCTGATCCATTCGATCCAGTAGGGCCACCACGAACCGGGCGTCTCGGTCGCGGCCGCAACCCAGTCCTCGAACCTTCCGACAGCCTTGCCGCCGGTCCAGTACTGGTATTTCGGCTTGCTCGGCGGGTTGACCACCCCAGCGATGTGCCCTGAGCCCGCCATCACATAGTCGACCGGGCCGCCAAACAGGGAGCATCCCCGGAAGACCGATTTCGCCGGTGCGATGTGATCTTCCTTGGCCGCGAGGTTGAAGATCGGAATCGTGACCTTGCCCATGTCGAGGCGTTCACCGGCCACCTTCATCTCGCCCTTCGACAAGGTGTTGTTGAGGTAGCAGTTGCGCAGGTAGAACGAGTGGTTCTTCTCCGGCATCCGCGTTGAATCGGAATTCCAGTACAAGAGGTCGAACGGGTAGGGCGACTGGCCCTTCAGATAAACATTGACCACGTTGGCCCAGATCAGGTCGTTGGGCCTGAGCATGTTGAACGCCCCGGCCATGCGGGCGCCGTCGAGATAGCCCCTCAGCTTCATTTGCTCTTCGGTCGACTTGATCTGCTCCTCGTCGACGAAGACCTTGAGCTCGCCCGGATCGGTGAAGTCTACCTGCGTCGTGAATAAGGTTGCGCTCGAAATCCGCGTGTCGCCCTGCGCTGCCATGTAAGCCAGCGTCACCGCCATCATGGTTCCGCCGACGCAATAGCCGATCGCTGTGACGTCGGGCTGTCCGGTGATCTCGCAGGCGGCGCCGACAGCGGCAAGAATGCCGTCGGTCATATACTCATCGAAGCCCATGTTGCGGTGCCGCTCGTCCGGATTGACCCACGACACGCAGAACACCGTCAGCCCTTGGGCAACGCACCACTTGATGAAGGATTTCTCGGGGTTGAGATCGAGGATGTAGTACTTGTTGATCCAGGGGGGCACGATCACCAGCGGCCGCGCCAGCACCGTTTCAGTCGTCGGCGCGTACTGGATCAGCTCGATCAGCGCATTGCGGAACACCACCTTGCCCGGCGTGATCGCCATGTTGACGCCGACCTCGAAGCGCTCGGTGTCGGTCATGCGCACCTTGAGTTCGCCCTTGCCGGCATCGACATCCTCGGCCAGCATCTTCATGCCGCGCACGAGGTTGTCGCCGTTCTGGCGCAACGTCTCGCGGATCAGTTCCGGGTTCGTCGCGATGAAGTTGGACGGGGAGAGAGCACTCGAAATCTGCTTCACATAGAAGCGGGCCTTGTCGCGCGTGTGCTCGTCCACGCCATCCGCCTTGTCGACCACCGTCTCCGCCCAGCGCGAGGTGATCAGGTAGGCCTGCTTGATGAAGTCGAACATCGGGTTGGCCTGCCATTCCGCATCGGCGAAACGGGCATCCTTCGGATCCGGTTGCGCCACCGGCGTGGCCGCCTCGCCATTCATCTTCTTGAGCGTTTCGGACCACAGACTCATGAAGTTTGTGGCGATCGCCGCCTGCACCTCGATGGCCTTCTGTGGGTCAGACAACACATTTTCGGCGACCTGCCCGAAGGTCTTCACGACATCGCTGGCCTCGTCCGCCAGCCCGCCTTTCGCGTCCCCGCGCTCGATCGGACGCATGAAGGCTGCGGTCACCTTGCCGGCCTCCTCGACAAAGCGCCCGACATTGCGCGAGAGGGCGTCGAAGTCCGGCAGCTGGAGCTGGGAATTGTCGCCGTCCTGTGCCTCTTTGGCGCCATCACGCGGGGGGGTGGACATTGAATCTCCGTCTCCTCGGAACAGCATCTTCAGTGTTGCCACTGTGACACCGCAATTTCATGTCTATTAACATCTCCAGAACCATGTTTGACAGGGTTGAATCGGGTTTGAACATGAAAACTCATCTGAAATCGATTGTTCGCGGCGCGGCGGTGTCTATCGCTCTGGTGGCGCTTGGCGGGTGCGGCGATACCAACCTCGTGCGCGACGCGGCGCAGGGGGTCGGCCTTGCCGGACGCCCGAGCGAGGTGACCGATTTTGTGCGCGACAGCCGCCAGAACGCGCCGAGCGGGTTCATGGCTGTCGGCGTCAGCGCGCCGCAGCGTCCCGCGCCGCGCAAGACCGCCACCGAGTTCCGGGCGATGGAAGCCGCGCTCGACGCCGATCGCGCTCGGCTCGAGGCGCACGGGGCCGCAGCTCGGGCTGCAGGCGCAACTCCCGCCGCCAAGCCGCCGCCAATCACACAGTAGAAGCGAAATACGCTAGATTTTTCGCATATAATTGCGTTCATCATAGCATTTGCCAATGCTAAAGCAATTTTATGCAGGTTCATTGCCTCGCCGCTCGCGCATGGCCGGCGCGCTGATCTTGGAGACATGCCGATGACCGATTTTCACCGCATCAAGCGCTTGCCACCTTATGTGTTCGAGCAGGTCAACAAGGTCAAGGCCGCCGAACGCGCCATGGGCGTCGACATCATTGATCTCGGCATGGGCAATCCGGACCTCCCGGCGCCGAAGCATGTGATCGAAAAGCTCGTTGACACCGCCGGCAAGCCGCGCACCGATCGCTATTCATCGTCGAAGGGCATTGCTGGCCTGCGCCGCGCCCAGGCGAACTATTACGAGCGCCGTTTCGACGTGAAGCTCAACCCGGACACGCAGGTCGTGGCCACCCTGGGATCGAAGGAGGGCTTCGCCAACATGGCACAGGCCATCACCGGTCCGGGCGACGTGGTGCTGGTGCCGAACCCGAGCTATCCGATCCATGCCTTCGGCTTCCTGATGGCAGGCGGTGTCATCCGCTCGGTGCCGGCCGAGCCGACGCCGGCTTTCTTTCCCGCCGCCGAACGCGCCATCATGCACTCGGTGCCAAAGCCGATTGCGCTCGTGGTCTGCTATCCGTCGAACCCGACGGCCTATGTCGCGAGCCTTGATTTCTACCGTGATCTGGTCGCCTTTGCGAAAAAGCACGACATCATCCTGCTCTCGGATCTCGCCTATGCGGAGGTCTATTTCGACGACAAGGACCCGCCCCCGTCGATGCTGCAGGTGCCGGGGGCGATGGATGTCACGGTCGAGTTCACCTCGATGTCGAAGACGTTCTCGATGGCCGGCTGGCGTATGGGCTTTGCCGTCGGCAACGAGCGGCTTCTGGCGGCGCTGACGCGGGTGAAGTCCTATCTCGACTATGGCGCCTACACACCCATCCAGGTCGCGGCGGCGGCGGCTCTCAATGGGCCGGACGACTGCATCAGGGAGATGCGTTCCATCTACAGGACACGCCGTGACGCGCTGGTCGAGAGCTTTGGCAAGGCCGGATTCGAGATTCCGGTGCCGCAGGCCTCGATGTTCGCCTGGGTCCCGATCCCCGAGAAGTTCCGCTACCTTGGCAGCCTGGAATTCTCCAAGCTGCTGATTGAGAAGGCCAAGGTCGCGGTCGCCCCCGGGATCGGCTTCGGCGAACATGGCGACGAGTATGTTCGCATCGCCATTGTGGAGAACGAGCAGCGCATCCGCCAGGCGGCGCGGAACATCGGCAAGTTCCTGAAAACCGCCGACGCCACGCTGCACAATGTGATCGACATCAAGCGGGCGGGGTAGGACGGTTTGCGCAGCCGTCTCTTGCCACGCCCCGCACCAAAATCCTCATCCTTCGAAAGGCTTAAGATGAGATCGACTGAGGCATCGCAGCCGGACTGACCCTCACGCCCGCCCGAGATAGTCGCCCTTGCCGAGCGGCACGCCATTGTGCCGCAGCAGCGCGTAGGCGGTGGTCACGTGGAAATAGAAGTTCGGGAAGACCCAGCGGATCAGATAGTCGGAGCCCTTGAAGCTCATCTCCTGCCCGGCGACCTTGATCACGACCGTGCGGTCTTCGCCGCCATCGATGGCAGAGGCGGGGATCGAGGTCAGCAGGTCGATGACCTTCTGGATGCGGGCCTGCAATTCCTGAAAGCTTGTTTCGGTGTCCGGATGGCTGGGAATCTCCATCTGCGCCAGACGGCAGGCGCCCCCTTTGGCCATGTCGCAGGCGATCTGCACCTGCCGTGCCATCGGGAACATGTCCGGGAACAGCCGGGCCTGCAGCAGCGCGTTGGGGTCGATGCGCAGGGCGGTGGCATGCGCCTCGGCCTTGGCCAGAATAGCGCCCAGCGCCTTGAGCGAGTGGATCAGCGCGGGAACGGAAGCAGTATGGAGGGACAGTGACATCGGAGATCCTGGGGTCGGCGCAACGGTGCGCGAGGGCCTTTCCATCAAGGTGATTGCCGCACCAAGGTCAAGCCCCGGCGACGGCGGACGTAGGCTTGACCGCGCCGGTGCCCCGTGCGACCGGCAGGCATGTCCATCACCGATCCGTCTTCCCCCCGCCGTGTGCTCGTGCCGCGCCTGGTCGCCGCCGCCTTCCTCGGAAGCATCGCCGTCCTCGCTATCGCCTCATGGGATGTGGCGCGGGGCAGGGTGCCCGAGACCGCTTCGCCGCTTCTGCTGGATGTTCTCAACAGCAAGGAGGATCGCACCTGCACCCGTGATCTTCCGGATCTGGCCGCCAAGCACTTCCCGAAGGGGATGGCCGAAGCCGAGGCGCGCGCACTGTTGGCGGCTGCCCGCGTGACGCCGCCGTCACCCTGGTTCTGGACGCCGAAGCCGGAGGACCGGATATCGCCTGCCGGCGTGCCCGGAGACCTGACCTTCGTGCGCACCTTGCGCTACACGCCGTTCGGAAACCACCATGTCAATGGCGCCTTGACGCTCGCGGACGGCAAGGTCACGGGCGCCAGGCTGCGCGTCATCTGCGCGCTGGGCTAGGCGGTCGCCGCCGGGCAGCGCAGGCGGCAGGTTGACTCAAGGCCGCCAGCCATGCGACCCGGCAGACCATGAGCACACCTTTACGTCTGGGCGTGGCGGGGCTTGGCACCGTCGGCGCATCCGTCATCGAGATCATCAAGCGGCAGGAGAACGCCCTTGCGGCGCGCTGTGGTCGGGCGGTGCGCGTTGTGGCCGTCTGCGCCCGCGACCGCAAGCGCGACCGCGGCGTCGACCTGTCGGCCTATCGCTGGTTCGATGATCCGGTGGCCATGGCCAGGGACGCGGGGGTCGATTGCCTTGTCGAGTTGATGGGCGGTGCCGATGGCCCGGCAAAGGCCGCGGTTGATGCGGCCCTCGCGGCCGGCAAGCATGTGGTAACCGCGAACAAGGCCATGCTCGCCAGCCACGGCATGGCGCAGGCGCGCGCCGCGGAAGACGCCGGCGTGGCCCTGGCCTTCGAGGCCTCGTCGGCCGGCGGCATTCCCGTGGTCAAGACCCTGCGCGAGGCGCTGGCGGGCAACACGGTCACGCAGATCGCCGGCATCCTCAACGGCACCTGCAACTACATCCTCACACGCATGGAGCTCGAGGGCCTGACGTTCGGCGACTGCCTCAAGGATGCGCAGGCGCTGGGCTATGCCGAGGCCGATCCGACCTTTGATGTCGAGGGCTTCGACACGGCGCACAAGCTCGCCCTGCTGACGGCGCTGGCCTTCGGCACCGAGATCGATGCCGACGCCATCCATGTCGAGGGCATCTCAAAGATCACGCCTCTCGACCTCAAGATGGCCGACGAGCTGGGTTACCGCATCAAGCTTCTGGGCGTCGCCGAGCGCACGGCGGGTGGCATCGAGCAGCGCGTCAGCCCCACCATGGTGCCGAAATCCTCCGCCATCGCGCAGGTCATGGGGGTCATCAACGCGGTTAGCATCGATGCGGACGCGGTGCGCCAGCTCACGCTGGTCGGCCCGGGCGCTGGCGGCGGCCCGACCGCTTCGGCGGTGGTGTCCGACATCGCCGATGTCGCGCGCGGCATTGCGGGCGCGCCGTTCGGC
This sequence comes from Hyphomicrobiales bacterium, assembly GCA_026400555.1. Taxonomy (GTDB): domain Bacteria; phylum Pseudomonadota; class Alphaproteobacteria; order Rhizobiales; family Beijerinckiaceae; genus Allobosea. The sequence goes on along the minus strand of JAPLOW010000180.1, from coordinate 13,527 downwards.
CTGCCGGTCAATCGGCTGGAGAAGCCGACGCGCGCCCCGATGCAGCGCCACGAAGGCGGCTACTACATCCGCCTTGCGGTTCTCGACAGGCCCGGCGCTGCGGCCGGCATCGCCACCCGCATGGCGGAAAGCGACATCAGCCTCGAAAGCATCGTGCAGAAGCGCTCGGAGCTTGCCGCCCGGCAGGACCCGAAAGGCCGCTCCGGCCAGCCGGTCCCTGTCGTGCTCATCACCTACGCCACCACCGAAGCCGCCATCCGCGCCGCCATCGACAAGATCATGGCCGACGGCCATATCGCCGAAGCGCCGCAGGTGATCAGGATCGAGCGGTATTGAGCCGTTAGGCAATTGGCAGGGGCGAGTCGTTATCTTCCACGCCGACGACGACGACCTGCTATTGCCGACTGCCGAATGCCTCTTTATTGCGCTCGGTAACCATCATGCGCCGAGGAACGCCCCATGACCGACCTAACCATCCAATCCGGACAAGTCATCGAGCGCGTTCTGTCGATGGAATTGGTGCGTGTCACCGAGCGCGCGGCGGTGGCGTCCGCCATGTTGCGCGGGCACGGCAATGAGAAGGCTGCCGACCAGGCTGCCGTTGACGCCATGCGGCGCGAACTCAACAAGCTGCCGATTGACGGCGAGATCGTCATCGGCGAGGGCGAGCGCGACGAAGCCCCGATGCTGTTCATCGGCGAGAAGGTCGGCAACAAGCGCGGCCCGAAGGTGGACATCGCGGTCGACCCGCTGGAGGGCACCACGCTGTGCGCCAAGGACATGCCGGGCGCGATCGCGGTGATGGCTATGGCCAATGCCGGCACGCTGCTCTACGCGCCCGACGTCTATATGAACAAGATCGCCATCGGCCCGGGCTATGCGAAGGGCATCGTCGATCTCGACGCCTCGCCCGAGGACAACATCCATGCCATCGCCCGCGCCAAGGGCTGCAAGCCGCATGAGATCACCGCCCTCATCATGGACCGCCCGCGCCACGAGGCCCTGATCGCCGCCGTGCGCAAGACCGGCGCGGCCATCCGCTTGATCACCGATGGTGATGTCGCCGGCGTGATTTTCACCACCATGCCGGAAAAGACCGGAATCGACATCTACCTTGGCATCGGCGGCGCGCCGGAGGGCGTGCTCGCGGCGGCAGCCCTGCGCTGCGTCGGCGGACAGATGCAGGGGCGGCTCATCCTCGACAGCGAAGCCAAGCGCGAGCGCGCCTTCAAGATGGGCGTGAAAGACCCGGTCAAGAAATATGACATGTCCGAAATGGCCTCGGGCGACGTGATCGTCTCGGCGACCGGCGTGACGGACGGGGCCCTGCTGTCGGGCGTTAGGCTCGGCAAGGACGTGATCGAGACCGAAACCATCGTCTACCGCTCGATCACCGGGACCGTTCGCAAGATCCACGGCGAACATCGCCAGTTCGAGAAGTTCAAATTCGACTGACGAGCGGCTTGGCGGTCAGCCGCGCGCGCCTGTCAGGAAGGGCTGGGCGGCTCTCAGGGCCGGGGCGCAGGCCGGCACGACCTCGACGAGAACGCTTTCCGGCGAGCGCATGCCGATGGCGACGTAGGCCATCGTTGTGCCCGTCCACCACCAATCGCCGTAGGCCCGGCTGAGAAGCGCCGGCGCCCCGACGGTGGCGCAGGTACGCACCTGCTGCACGATTGCCGCTGGCGCCTGCGCGGCGGCGAGATTCTGGTTCAACTCGGCCCGAAAAGGGTCGAGGATGAAAAACGACAGGACGCTGAGCACGAATTCCCAGATTACGGGCAATCTCCCTTGTTCAGGAGATGTGCATCACGTTCATGTGTTCAAGCGGCGCGATCGTCGCAGGCCGGTGCCATGACAGCGCGGCGCGCGACCATGGCGAAGAGCGCGAGAATGACCAGTGGCCCGATCGGCAGCCCGGCCGATTGCGCCAGTGTCCTTGCAATCAGCGGCAGCACGAAGGTGGCCAGCAGCACGATCTTCTCATAGGGCCGGAAGCCGGTCCGCATCGCCTCCCGGAACAGCCACGCCATCGGCAAGGCCAGCAGGACAAGATCGTAGTCCAGCAGGAAGGGGCTCGCCATCAGCGCGGCCATGACCATCAGTACGCCTGCGGCCACCGTGGTGGGCTTCTGGCGGACTGACCAGACCAGGGCGGCCATCACGCCGAGCGTGACGACGGCCTGCACGCCATAGGCGAGCGAACTGGAGCCGCCGAGCACGCGGATCGCCGCATAGGCGCTCTGCATCTTTTCGGGCTCTACCAGCCCGTGTTCGAGGGTCGCGGTGGCAAGCTTCGACATGGTCAGGAAGCCGAACCACGCATCAACGCCGAACAGGGCGGCGCTGAGCCCGACCAGCGCAAGGACAGTCGCCCCGGCAGCAGCGAAGGCGGTCCAGCGCCCCATCAGGATCAGCACCAGGGGGATCACCAGCCCCAGATGCGGCTTGTAGGCCAGCGCGCCGAACATCATCCCGGCGAGCACCGGGCGCCTGTCGAGCCACAGGATGCCGGCGCCGAACAGGCCGGCGCTGAGAAAAGCGTTCTGGCCGTGCCCGATGTTGAGCATCACAGCCGGAAAGGCGAACAGGGGCAGGGCGCCCAGCCGGCTGCCGCCGAACTGCCGCGCCACGCGCCAGTAGACTATCAGCGTGCTGGCCTGCCAGAGCGCGAGCGACGCTATGTAGGGCACGAGGCCGAGCGGCAGGCACAGCAGCAGGTAGATCGGCGGATAGAAGAAGGCGGCGTAGCCGATGTCGCGTCCGAAGATCGCGGTCTGCGCCGCGCCGTGGGCGGCCGTGCTGTAGACATCAAGCGCCTGGCCTTTCAGGGCCAGAACCGATGCCGCATAGAAACTGGTGAAGTCGGTTCCGAGCGCCTTGCCGGACGGGTCGATGCCGCTGCGCGACAGGACGATCCAGCCCAAGAGGGCCGCACCCAGGATGATCGCGAACAGCCGGACGTAACCGGTCGCCCGGTCGCGGTCGAGCCAGTCGGCCGTGCGCAGGAGGGCAGCGAGGTCAGCGCGCGGGCGCTGGGGGATGGCGGACATCGGCAGGCAACCTTCGGGACAGGTGCAGGGCAGTGGTTTGCTCCGCGCGCAAGGAACAATCATGCCACGGGGCGCTTATCGAATGCTTACGGACCATACGGGCTTGCCCATGGGCGGGAGCGCGGACAAATTGCGTCGCATTCGTCTGCGACAACACGCGGCGACAGGGGGAGCGCATGATCAGATTGAAAGCCGGGTGGTTCGTGGCGCTCATGCTCGCAGCGCTTCCGGCGGTTGGAGGAGCGCAGGCGCAAAGCGGCCTTGTGCCGACCTTGCCGTCGACGACGCCCGGAATCATGGGACAGCCGATCACGCCGATTCCACCGCCGATCCAGCCGCCAGTGCCGCCATTCCAGCCCCTGCCGGTGCCGTCGCAGCGCTATGTTCCGCCGATCTGCCAGATTCCGGTACAATCACGCTCACCCGATCTGCGCGCCTATTGCGCGGCGAACGGGCAGTAGCCAGAGGTTCAGCCCGTCATCATCGGAAAGGTCGCTCCGATCGCCAAGGCGAAGGCGATGGCGTTGGCGATCGCGCCCGCGAAGGGGTGGCCGGTCCGTCGGTAGACCCAGGTGCCAAACAACCCTGCGACGGCCAGGAGCGGCACGATCACCGGCACGATGATGGCGAGAAAGAACAACCGCTTGAGGTCGAGCGCCACAGCGAAAGCCAGCGACAAGAGGAAGGCGACCGGCACCACAACCGCCGCACCGCGCGCCGCCCGCGGCCCGCGCATGACCCATTCGGTGGCCAGAAAGAAGCTGAGCGTTCCGGCGAGCAGCACGATGATCAGCACAAGACGTTCGGGAATCGGGGCGACGGAGGTGACAACGCTGTCGATGGCCGGCAGAAGGCCACCAAACGTGACCAGTAGCGCCCCGCCGGCAGCAAGCGCCAGACCCGGCGGACTGAGCGTGACGGGCTCGCCCGTCGGCACACGAACGAGCCGCCAGACAAGGACAGTCAGCAGCCCGTAGACGGCGAAATGCACCGCGAGATAGTCCGCCACGAGAATCGGCAGGAAGTGCGTCGGCGTCAGCCTGAGCGCCAGCGGCGTGGCGATGGCCGGTATCAGCGCGACCAGCCAGAAGCGCCGCCAACCCATGCCGCCGCCGACGGCCGGGGCGGACACAACCGGGAGCAGCCGCGCAAGCGGGCGCGCGGCGAGGATCAGACCGAGCAGGAGCAGCGTGATCCAAAGCCCGCTCCGGACAGGCACGGGAATGTCAGACAGGCCAAACACCTGCGCCAGCCAGGCCCGCGTCTCATGGAGGCTGACGGCGCTGTAGAGCACGCTGACATGCTCGACATGCGGCGCGCTGACGAAACGGCGCGCTGTGCCGTCCGCGAAGCGGCCATACGTCACGCCGGCCTGCGGCGGCGCGCTCCCGGCGGCCTGCCCGACAAGTTTCAGCGCCTCTGCGCTGAGATAGCCCTCCCACTCGCCTGCGATCAGCAGAAGGTTGCGCGGGCTTTGCGCCGTCACCACCTGCGAGAAGGCCGAAATCGCGACTGTTGCGGCGATGTCCGGCTCCGCCTGCGCCGCCCGGATGATGATGTCCGATGCCATCGAATGCCCAAGCAGGGCCACGCGGCCATCGCCAACGCTCCGTGCATAGGCGATCATCCGCGCCGTCTGGCCGATGAGCGCGCGCGTCGCGCCGCTGATCTGGTTGACGTCGCCGCTGAGCGGGGCGGTGTTGCGACCATGGCCGAGGAAATCGAAGGTGACGGCGATCATGCCGCTGCGGGCTGTTGCCAGCGCAAAGGCCTGCATCAGTTGCTGGGAACCCGCGAAACCGTGCGCGATCAGCACAACCGGGGCAGGGGCGTCCGCCGAGCGGAATACGGTGGCGGGCGTACCGTCGATGACGACGCGCTCGGCCGTGATGCCGGTCCGGTCGCGCGACAGCCCGAACAGGGCCAGGCCGATCAGGGCGGCCGCGAGCACCACCCAGGCGGCAGTGACCAGCCGCGCGAAGCGGTGAAAGACTTCGGGTTCGCTCATGCGCCGGTCGCGGTTCCTGTTGGCGTAGAGGCGGTCTCCTTCGCCGGCTGGGCAGGTCGGCGCACCAGCCCGTAATCCTTCACCAGTGCCCAGACATGGGCCGGGATCATGCTTTTCGCCCGCGCCGGTTCCGCCCGTTCAAGGTGGAGAACGGTCTCGACAGCCTTCATCTCGACGCGGGCACGGGCAAACTCGAGGCCACGCGGGCCGATTCGCGGCATCAGCCAGCCAACGATCGGGCGCAGCCAGTCCGGCATGCTGCGCAGGGGCAGTCCGCCAGCCGCCAGCCGCACATTGGCCAGGAAGCCTTTTACCGGACCTTGCCGTTTGCCCTTGCTTCCCGGTATTGACAGCATCACCTCGTCACCGATCAGGTCGAGCAGTTCCTGGCCGCGTTCGTTCCGTACGAGCAGCCATTGCTGGCCCTCGCCACCCATGTAGCCCACCGTGATGTCGGCGAGCACATTGGTGTAGTCCACGCAGGTGCGGCAGGTGAGCGGAAAGAAATCGCGTGGCAGCTTCGAGATCGGCAGTTGCAGGAACGGAATCTCCCGTGTGCGGCCATCCGTGAAGCGCAGTTCAACATGATAGTCGGCCCGGAATTCCAGATAGGTGATAGACTCCGGCTTCTCGGACAAGAGGTCCAGGAAGGTGTGGAAATTGGCCGTCGTCGTGTTGTCCGAGCAGGGCGTACCAATGACGTAGAGCCGCTCAAAGCCGAGTTCAGCCTCCAGCGCCCGCAGCGCGTAGACCTGGCAGGGGATGCCGATGATGGCGAGGCGTCTGAAGCCGCGCGCCCTGGCTGGTTCGAGCAGCGCCAGCAGCGGTGCATAGCCCATGCGCATGCCGCGGCATCGGGCGAGATCGCGCGGGTCCGTGACGAGCACGGGAACGGGTTTCCACACGTCATCAGCATCGGGCGCCATGGTCAGCACGGCCTCAACAGCCCCCGTTTCCAGTAGCCGCTCCGCGATCCGCGTGGTGATGCCGGTCCATTGCGCGCCGTCGGAAGGTTGCTTCAGCGCAGCACGGTGCATGGCGCGGAAGGGACCGAAATGCAGTTCGTCAGGCCTTGAGGGATCACGCGCCCGGCCGTGGACCTTGCTTTCGAGCGCCGGATAGTCCGGCCTGATGAACTGGCAGGCCTTGCCGCAGGCTTTCGGATTGTCCATGCGCGAGACGCCGCAATCGGTGCACAGGCTTCGCGGTTCGGGAGCGGCGAGGGGCGGCGTCCACAGAGCCGGCAGGCCGGTCGCGGCGGTCTTCATCGTTGACGGTTCTCCCGCGTCTGTCGCGTCATGGTGGGCAACCTATCGCCAAGAATCGCTTAAGACAAACGCATGGCGGTGCAAAACCCACTCTTTCTCGGCGTCGCGCGCTCGGCGCTTGGCCAGCCCTGGCGCCAAAGGCTTGACGGGCCGGGCCTCGCGCTTGCGGAGCAGCTTGTCCAGGTCGAGGGGCTCAACGACACGCTCGCTCGCGTGCTGGCGGCGCGCGGCGTGACCGGCCCGCAACTGCAGGGCTTTCTTGAGCCGCGCCTGCGCGATCTGATGCTCGACCCGTCGACATTGGTCGACCTTGACCTGTGCGTGGCGCGGCTGGCCCGCGCGGTGAAGGCCGGCGAGAACGTAGCAATTTTCGGCGACTACGACGTCGACGGCGCCTGCTCCAGCGCCTTGCTGGCGCGTTATCTGGCCGCAGCCGGCGCTCGCGCCCGCATCCATATCCCCGACCGGCTGATCGAGGGCTATGGCCCCAACATCGACGCTATCCGCATGCTGGCAGGCGAGGGCGCAACCCTGCTCGTGACGGTCGATTGCGGCACCACCAGCCATGAGGTCTTCAGCGCGGCGAAGCGGCTGGGCCTCGATGTACTGGTGCTCGATCACCATCAGGCGCCGGTCGATCTCCCGGACGTGACAGCGCTGGTCAATCCGAACCGTCAGGACGACCTGTCAGGCCTTGGTCACCTGTGCGCCGCGGGCGTGGTGTTCATGGCGCTGGTCGGCCTCAACAGGGCCCTGCGCGCCATCGGCACGGTGCCGCCGCTCGACCTCATGGGGGAGCTTGATCTCGTCGCTCTGGCCACGGTGGCCGACGTGGCCCAGTTGACCGGGCTGAACCGTGCCTTCGTGCGACAGGGTCTTGCCGTCGCCCGCACCCGCTCTCGCCCCGGCCTTGCGGCCTTGATGGATGTCGTCGGGCTCAACGGCCCGCTGGAAGCCTGGCACTTCGGCTTTCTGATCGGGCCGCGCATCAACGCCGGCGGACGCATCGGCGACGCGTCGCTCGGGGCGAGGCTCCTGATGGAGCATGACGAGATCAGTGCGCGCGAGATCGCCGTGCAGCTCAACGATCTCAACCGCGACAGACAGGAAATCGAGCGCGCTGCCGTTGAGGAAGCCGTCGCGCAGGCAGATCAGGCCCTGCAGTCGGCAGACGGGCCAGTCATCGTCGCGGCGTCAGCCGAGTGGCATCCGGGCATTGTCGGGCTGGTGGCGTCGCGCCTGAAGGAGCGCTTCCGCAGGCCGGCCTTCGCCTTCTCGTTGGCTCCGGACGGATCAGGAACCGGTTCGGGCCGCTCGGTCGCGGGGGTCGATCTCGGCCGGGCGGTGCGCGCGGCGGCCGAGAGAGGCGTCATCGTCAAGGGCGGCGGCCACGCCATGGCTGCCGGGGCGACCCTCAGGCCTGCCGGCCTAGCCGCGTTTGCGGTGTTCATCAGGGAGGCGTTGCAGCGCGCGGTCGATGATGCGTCGGCGGTCGATGGCCTGATGATCGACGCTGGGCTCACCGCCGCCAGCGCGACGCCGCGCCTGATCGCCGAACTCGCCGCCGCCGGACCCTATGGCGCCGGCTCGCCCGAGCCGACTTTCGTCTTCGGCCAGCACCGCCTCGTCGATGCCCAGGTCGTGGGCAGCGGCGGCCATGTCCGTGTCAAGCTGCGGTCCGGCGACGGCGCCCAGGCGACAGGCGTCGCCTTCCGCGCCGCAGATCAGCCCCTGGGGCAGGCCCTGCAGGCTGCCCGCGGCGAACCAATCCATGTCGCGGCGACTCTCGTTGTGGACCGTTGGGGAGGCGGCGAGCGCGCAGAGCTGCGCATCCTCGACGTCGCCACGCCGCAAGGGCGCAGCGCTGAGCGGGGACGATGCGCCGCGTGAAAAAACCGCTTCGCCACACGGTTTTCGCACTTGCCCCAATCCTGAGCCGCCACTATACCCACGCTGCTTCGCTTGGGTGCTACACCTCGCAAAAGCCCGCGCCCATCGTCTAGCGGTCAGGACACGTCCCTTTCACGGATGAGACCGGGGTTCGATTCCCCGTGGGCGCGCCAACCACTTTCCCAACATACTGATCTCCTTTTTCTTTTCCGGTTTTTCCCAAACGCGGACGATCCGGTTAGGGGAATTCTGTTCACGTTGCGTGCTTGGGGCGGCTTTCCAGCTTGTGGATCGCTGCTCCAGCTAGTCTCCCCTGATTGGCGTCGCGCGTGTAGCGCTCAGCCTCCGCAAGGGTCTTCCGGCCTGGCTCGTACGGTTGCTGGACCTTGCCGCACCGGTCATCGGCAAGCTGCTGCTGGCTTGCGCCTTCGTGCTGCTGCTGCTGCCGCTGGCTCTGGTCTGCATCCAGAGCTTCAACGATGTGCCGCAGGCGACCGTTGCCGCCTTCAGGTCCTTCACGCTGAAGTGGTATGAGCGGGTGCTGTTCGGCGGCGCCTACGCCAATGCCTTCTGGATCTCGGTGCAACTGGCGGCGACGTCCGCGATAGTGGCCATGCTGCTGGCCTTGCCGGCGGCCTTCGCGCTGGCGCGGTGGCGTTTTCCGGGCCTGTCCGGCATCGCAGCCTTCTGGACCCTGCCGCTGTCACTGCCGCATGTGGCCATTGGTGTCGGCATGCTCAGACTCTTGCAGATCTACACGGCGCTGCCGCCTTTCGCGGGGCTCGTCGCGGTCCATGTCGTGCTGGTGCTTCCCTTCAGCATCGCCCTGCTGCACGCATCGGTCGAACAACTCGACAAGGCGCAGGAAGATGCTGCGGCCAGTCTCGGGGCAGGGGGCTTTCGACGTTTTGCCTTCGTCGTGCTGCCTGCGCTCGCTCCCGGCCTTGCTGCTGCCGGGATCATGAGTTTCCTGCTGTCCTTCGGCGAGGTCACCGTCACCAGCTTCCTCACCACGGCACGGCTCACAACCTTGCCGGTGCGGATCTACGCCGAAGCCAGCTTCAGCCTCGAACCGACCGTGCATGCCGTCTCCACGATTCTGATCCTGGCGACCGTGCTCTGTCTGGTCGTGCTGGGGCGGCTCGTGCGGCTCGATCGCATGCACGCGCGCTGAGGTCAGATAATGCTCACATGCGCCGCCACGACCCGCCAGCCCTCATCTGTCCGGACCCAGCTCTGGCTCTGCCGACCGATCCGGTCACCGAGCGCATCGCGCCGGAACAGGGTCGAGGCGGTGGCGAAATCATGCCCGTAGGTGGTGATCACGGTGCGTTCCAGGGTCCGCGCCAGCCCCGCCGGCGACCGCGCCGACCGGAAGGCCGCGATCTCCGCATGGCCATAGAGGTTCTCGCCGGCCCCATAGCGGATCGTGCGCGGGTCGGCGTGGAACAGCCTGTCGAGCGTCTCGACATCATTGTTCACCAGCGCCTGCTCGTAGGCTGCGAAGGCCGCTTCGACCTCGGCTTTCACGGCGGGGATGTCGATTTCGATCATGGCGATGGTCCACGGGATTCGCTTTGGGCTTGGCCTTGCATCGACCATCTGATCCATTCACCGCTCCGGGCGCAAGCCCGCGCACCTCTCCACCTGCCGCTGCCGCTTCCTGAAGGTAGACCATGACCGCCCATCACCTGACCTGCACCCCGCAGACCTGCCATATCGGTTTTTTCGACGCCTCCCGTGCGGCGCAGACCACGATCGCGAGCGGCGACACCATCACGATCGACACCCTGACGGGCACGGTGCCGATGATTGCCATGGCGCCCGGCTACACCCCGCCCGAGATGAAGGCGGTTCGCGAACAGGCTGAAGCCTACCCTGCGGCCCATATCCTCACAGGCCCGGTCGCCGTCAGCGGCGCCGAGCCGGGCGATGTGCTCGAAGTCCGCATTCTCGATGTTAAGCTCCGGCAGGATTGGGGCTTCAACCTGATCAGGCCCATCGCCGGCACCTTGCCGGATGATTTCACCAGCGAGCGGCTGATGATCATTCCGATCGACCGCGAGACGAAGACCTGCAAGCTGCCCTTCGGGCTGACGCTGCCGCTCAGCCCGTTCTTCGGCGTGATGGGCTTGGCGCCGCCAGCCTCCTGGGGACGGATCACATCCGTGATTCCGCGCGCCCATGGTGGCAACATCGACAACAAGGAGCTTGGCGCCGGTGCGACGCTCTACCTGCCGGTGCATGTGGCCGGCGCGATGTTCTCCTGCGGTGACGGTCATGGCGTGCAGGGCGACGGCGAGGTATGCCTGACGGCGCTCGAAACGGCGCTGACCGGCACGTTCCAGCTCATCGTCCGCAAGGACATGAAGATCGCGACGCCCCGCGCTGAAACCACGACGCACCTGATCTCGATGGGCTTCGATCCCTCCTTGGACCGCGCCATGGAGACGGCGTTACGCCAGATGATTGCCTGGCTCGGCGAGCGCAACGGTCTGTCGCCCGAGGACGCCTATTCGCTCTGCAGCCTGATTGCCGACTTCCGGGTCACCCAGACGGTGAACGGGTCCAAGGGCATTCACGGCATGCTGGCCAAGGCCATCGTCGACAGCCGTCCGTGATGCCGACGTCATCGCCTTATGCGTTGAAGGTAGGTTGCCGGGCGGCAAATGGGCATGTCACAGTGCCGTCATGGCGCGGTGAGGGCACCGGGCCGTGCGCGGGGGAGTGCAGCGGATGATGTGGCCGAAGGCCGACACGATCCTGACCGGGGGCAAGGTCTTCATCGGGGCTGCGGAGGGCATCGCCGAGGCGGTCGCCTTGTGGAACGGGCAGGTCCTCGCGACCGGCTCCGCTGTCGCGATCGATGGGCTGAGGGGGCCGTCGACCCGCGTGATCGACCTGCGCGGTCGCCTCGCGACGCCGGGCCTGTTCGAAGCGCACATGCATCTTTTGCCGCTTGGCTTGATGATGGCGGATGTCGACGTCAGGCCGCGCTTTGCGCGCACGCTCGATGATCTGCTGAAGGCGATCAAGGCCAAGGCCGACACGCTCAAGCCCGGCGAATGGGTGATGGCGCGCGGCTACGACCAGTTCGAACTCGATGTGAAACGGCACCCACACCTGTCGGAGCTGGATGCAGTCGCGCCCAACAACCCGGTCTATCTGGTGCGGGCCTGCGGCCATCTCTCGGTCGTGAATTCCCGGGCCTTCGAACTGGCAGGCGTCACCACGGACACGCCGGTGCCGCAGGGCGGCGCCATCGAACAGGTGCAGGGCAGGCTGACCGGGCTGCTCGCCGAGACCGGCCGCGACCCTATCAAGAAGGTTCTGCCCGAGCCAATGCCCGAAATGCTGATCGCGGCGATCGAGCGGGCCGCGCGCTACTGCAACAAGTTCGGTTTCACAAGCTGCATGGACGCAGCAGTGGGGATGCGCGCCGGTTACGGCGAGATCATTGCCTACCGGCAGGCCGTTCAGAGCGGCCGGATGCCGATCCGCACCAATCAGTGCCTGCTGGGTGGTCCCGGCGGCATCGCCGAACGCTGCTTCGACGAAGGGCTCGTCACCGGTTTCGGCGATCACAACCTCAGCGTCGGGCCGGTCAAGATCTTTACCGATGGATCGGCGGGCGGCCGCACGGCGGCGATGTCGAGCAACTATCTCGGCGAACCGGAGACGAAGGGCCTGTCCCTGCTCAAGGACCATGAGATGGACGAATGGACCGAGCACTATCACGCCAGGGGCTACCAGCTCGCCATCCATGCCATCGGCGACGCGGCCATCGAGCAAACCTTGCGGGCGATGGAGAAGGCGCTCGCGAAGTATCCCGATCCGGCGCGCCGGCACCGGATCGAGCATTGCGGGTTCAACACCGATGACCAGATGACGCGGATGCGGAAAGCCGGGATCGAGCCTGCGCCGCAGCCCCTGTTCATCCATGATTTTGGCGACCTCTACGTCTCGGTTGTCGGTGAGACGCGTGCCCATGAAAGCTATCCGATGCGGACATGGATCAGGCGCGGCTTCAGGCCATCCGCCTCGTCGGACGCTCCAGTCTGCGACGCCAATCCCTTCCCGAATTTCTACACCATGCTGACGCGAAAGACCTCGCGCGGGACAGTGATTGGCGGGGGCGAAACGCTCACATTTGCCGAAGCCTTGCAGGCCTATACCGAGTTCGGCGCCTACGCGAACAAGGCCGAACAGCATCGCGGCAGGCTCCTGCCAGGCATGGCGGCGGACCTCGCCGTGTTCTCGCGTGACATGACCGCGTCGACTCCAGAGCAGATACGCGACGAGACAAACTGCGACTTGACCGTGCTCGGCGGGCAGCCTGTATACGACGCCCATGGCGAGTGGAGGGGCTGACGCTGCATGGGCAGGCACCTCGCCACACGCATGCTGATGTCGGTGCCGGTGCTTCTCGGAGTCCTGTTGCTCGGGTTCCTGCTGCTGCAACTGGTGCCGGGAGACGTCGCGCGGGTGATTGCCGGGCCGACCGCGACTCAGGAGGTTGTCGAGCAGATCAGGGGTGACCTGGGCCTGGACCGGCCGCTGGTGGTGCAGTTCGGGCTTTATCTGCTCCGCGTGCTGCAGGGCGATCTCGGCTATTCGATGATCAACAATACCCCGGTGACGTCGGAGTTAGCCGAGGCCCTGTGGCCGACCGCCGAACTCGTCATCGCCTGCCTGATCTGGGCCGTGCCAGTTGGCATCGCGCTTGGCACGATCGCGGCGATGAACCGGGGGCGCTGGATCGACCGCGCGGTGATTGCGATCTCGGTGATCGCCGTCTCGACACCGGTGTTCTTCTTCGCCCTCGTGCTGATGATCTGGCTCGGTTACCACTGGCAACTCTTCCCGTTTCTGGGCCGCGCCGGGCCGATCTGGACGCTGGAAGGGCTCTACGGCATCGTCCTGCCTGCGCTGACCCTCGGGCTCAGCTTTATCGGCCCGGTGGCGCGCATGACGCGGACCTCGGCGCTGGAGGTGATGAGCGCCGATCATGTCCGGACCGCCCGTGCCAAGGGGCTGAAAGAGCGCACCGTTGTGATCAGGCACGTGCTGCGCAATGCGCTCATTCCAGTGATCACGCTGATCGGCCTGCAGGCCGGGTTTCTGTTGGGCGGCGCGGTCGTCACCGAGACGATCTTTTCCTGGCCTGGCGTCGGACGCATGGCGGTCGGCGCGATCCTGGCGCGCGACCTGCCGCTGGCGCAGGGGGCTATCCTCGTGCTGGCGCTCTGCTTCATCGTGATCAACCTGATCGTCGATCTGACCTATGCGGCGCTTGACCCCAGGGTGA
>JAPLOW010000063.1 GCA_026400555.1 Hyphomicrobiales bacterium | reverse complement strand
GGACCCTGACAAAGTCGGCCTGATCGGTTACACAGCGGGGGAAAACCAGTCAGACAGGATCGTCATCATCATGGGTTACAAGGTCGCCATCGCGGGAGCCACGGGGAATGTGGGCCGCGAAATGCTTTCCATCCTGGCCGAACGGGCCTTTCCGGTCGATGAGGTGGTTGCGCTCGCCTCCAGCCGCTCGATCAACTCGGAGGTCTCGTTCGGGGACCGCATCCTGAAGTGCAAGGTGCTGGATAATTATGACTTTTCGGACACAGACATCTGCCTGATGTCCGCCGGCGGCGAGGTGTCCAAGGCGTGGTCGCCGAAGATCGGTGCGCAGGGCTGCGTCGTGATCGACAATTCGAGCGCCTGGCGCATGGACCCGGACGTGCCGCTGGTGGTGCCCGAGGTTAACGCCAGTGCACTCAGCGGGTTCTCCAGGAAGAACATCATCGCCAACCCGAACTGCTCGACCGCGCAACTCGTCGTTGCCCTCAAGCCGCTGCATGACCGCTTCGGCATCAAGCGGGTGGTGGTGTCGACCTATCAGTCCGTGTCCGGCGCCGGCAAGGACGGCATGGACGAACTCGACCGCCAGACCAAGGCGATCTACTCGCTCGGCGGAGCGGAGGTGAAGAAGTTTACCAAGCGCATCGCCTTCAACGTCATTCCCCATATCGATGTCTTCATGGAGGATGGCTACACCAAGGAAGAGTGGAAGATGATGGTCGAGACTAAGAAGATTCTCGATCCGAAGATCAAGCTGACCGCGACCTGCGTGCGCGTGCCGGTCTTTGTCGGCCATTCCGAGGCCGTCAATGTCGAGTTCGAGCAGCCCGTCACCGCCGACGAAGCGCGCCGTATCCTGCGTTCGGCCCCCGGCGTGATGGTGATCGACAAGCGCGAGAACGGCGGCTACGCCACGCCGCATGAGTGCGCCGGCGAGGACGCCACCTACATCAGCCGGATCCGCGAGGATTCTACCATCGACAATGGCCTGTCGTTCTGGTGCGTCTCGGACAACCTGCGCAAGGGCGCCGCCCTCAATGCCGTCCAGATCGCCGAAACACTGATCAAGAAGGGGCTGATCAGCCCGCGCGCCCGCAAGGCGGCCTGACAGACCTTCGGCCCACTGCATCCAACGGCGGGCCGGCCTGCCGGGCGGAGACAGAGGCTCTGTTCACGTCCGCACAACCAATCGTACACTGCGCCCGCTGATTCGCTTTTCCGGATTCAACGGTGCCGCCCATGAGAGCCAAGCAACCTGTCGACTCCTATGTGGGATCGCGGATGCGCATGCGCCGGCTGCTCAACGGGCTGACCCAGAAGCAGCTGGCAGAGATGCTGGGAGTGTCCTTCCAGCAGCTGCAGAAATACGAGAAGGGCGTCAGCCGCATCGGCCCGGCGCGGCTGCAGATGGTGGCGTCGGCGCTGGATGTGCCGATCTCCTTCTTCTTCGAAGGGGCCGAAGGTGTGACCATGCTGCCCGAAGGCGAGACGCCGGCAGCCGCCTTCGTGCACCGGATGGTGGCCATGTCCGACGGCCAGCAACTCGCCCGCGCCTTCATCTCGATTTCGGACAGCAAGCTCAGGCGCCAGATCACCGATCTGGTCGAGAGCATGGCGCGCCTGCACCGCACATCAGCGGCCGCGACCGACACTGACGAGGCCGAAGACAGCTCCGACTGAGGCGCACTCGACTGCGCTGGGCTTACTCCGCCGGGTCCGCCATCCTGGCCGGCTTCGGGTCCTTTGCCATCGGATTGTTGGGATGCTCCATCCAGGTGCGGTGGCCACCGACCACAATGCCGGTGCGGGGATCGACATAGCCCTCGGCCTTCTCGACCATGGTGATGCAGTTCTCCACCGGGCAGACGACTGCGCACAGGTTGCAGCCGACGCATTCCTCCTCGATCACCTCGAAGCGGCGGACACCGTTAACGAGGTTCGTGATGGCCTGATGCGAGGTGTCCTCGCAGGCGACGTGGCAGCGCCCGCAGGAGATGCACAGGTCCTGATCAATCCGGGCCTTGACGACATAGTCGAGGTTGAGGTGCTGCCAGTCGGTGACCTTGGGGGCCGCCATCCCGCGAAAGTCGTCGATGGTACGATAGCCCTTCGCGTCCATCCAGTCCGCGAGACCCGCCTTCATCTCCGCGACGATCCTGAAGCCGTAGACCATAGCCGCGGTGCAGACCTGCACCGTGCCGCAGCCCAGCGCCAGATACTCGGCCGCATCCTTCCATGTCTCGATGCCGCCGATGCCGGACAGGGGCAGCCCCGCCGTCTCCGCGTTGCGGGCGATCTCGGCTACCATGTTGAGCGCGATAGGCTTCACCACCGGGCCGCACATGCCGCCATGGGTGCCTTTGCCACCAACATGAGGCCAGGGCGACATGGCGTCGAGGTCGACGCCCATCATTGAGTTGACCGTGTTGGTCAGCGACACCGCATCCGCACCGCCCTTTTTCGCGGCGCGCGCCGGCGGGATGACACTGGAGACGTTCGGCGTCAGCTTAACGATGACCGGCATGCGCGTGTGCTGCTTACACCAGCGCGTGACCATCTCGACATATTCAGGGACCTGTCCGACGGCGGCCCCCATGCCGCGTTCGCTCATGCCGTGCGGACAGCCGAAGTTGAGTTCGATGCCGTCACATTCGGTCCATTCGACACGCTTGAGGATCGTCTTCCAGCTCTCCTCATCGCAGGGCACCATCAGCGACACGACCATGGCGCGGTCCGGCCACTCCTTCTTGACGCGCTTGATCTCTTCCAGATTGGTCTGCAGCGGCCTGTCGGTGATCAATTCGATGTTGTTGAAGCCGATCACGCGGCGGTCCGAGGCATGGATCGCGCCATAGCGCGGCCCCGAGACATTGACGATGGGCGGACCGTCCTCACCCAGCGTCTTCCAGACCACGCCGCCCCAGCCCGCCTTGAAGGCGCGGACGACGTTGTACTCCTTGTCGGTGGGCGGGGCCGAGGCCAGCCAGAACGGGTTCGGCGCCCTGATGCCGGCAAAGGTGACGCGAAGATCAGCCATGGTCTTCTCCCCGTTTTCCCGTCGTCATTCCGCCGCCGCGACCGCTGCGCCGCGCAACACGCGGTCGATCGACAGGGCGGCCCGCTTGCCGTCCTCGACCGCGGTGACGGTCAGATCCTGCCCGCCGGCGACGCAATCACCGCCAGCCCAGATGCCGGCCAGGGAGGTGCGGCGCTCGGCGTCGACGGCGATGCGGCCGTCGCTCATGGCGATCTGTCCGCCGGCATCGGCGAGGTCGGCCGTCACGAAACTCTGGCCGATGGCCTTGAAGAGCTGGTCGCAGGGCAAGGTGACCGTCTCGCCGGTCCCGACCAGCTTGCCGCCATCAAGCCCGGTGTACTCGAGCTTCACCGCAGAAAGGTTGCCGCCGATTGCCACCACCTCGACCGGCCTCATCCAGTGCCGGATCGTCACCCCGTGGGTCTGGGCCACATCCTGCTCATAGGGCGAGGCAGACATCTGATCCTTGCCACGCCGGTAAACGATGGTGACCTCGTCGGCACCGAGCTTTTTTGTCTGCGTCGCGATGTCGATCGCCGTCATGCCGCCGCCGATCACCACGACGCGCCGACCGACCGGCAAGGCCGCCTTGTCGGGGGCCTGTCGCAGTGCGGTGATGTAGGTGACCGCGTCGAGCACACCTTCTGGCTCGACGCCGAGGCCAAGGTCATTGGTATCCCCCAGGCCCATGCCGAGGAAAACCGCGTCATGGTCGCGTTTCAGCCCTGCCAGCGTGATGTTGCGGCCAAGGCGTTTGCGGTATTCGATGGTAATGTTGCCGACGGCCAAGATGTACTCGACCTCATGCTGGGCCACATCGTTGGTCGCCTTGTAGGCGGCGATGCCGAACTCGTTCAGCCCGCCTGCCTTGTCCCGTGCCTCGAACACCGTGACTGTGTGGCCGAGGGTGGCGAGCTTGTGGGCGCAGGCCAGACCGGCCGGGCCGGCGCCGACCACGGCGACATGGCGTCCTGTCGGGGGTCCGGCCTTGTAGAATTGCCTGCCGGCGGTGAAGGCTGCGTCGGTCGCGTGGCGCTGCAGACGCCCGATCTCGATGGCCTTGCCTTCCGAAACTTCGCGCACGCAGACCCCTTCGCACAGGTTCTCCGTGGGGCAGACGCGGGCGCACATGGCGCCCATGATGTTGCTGTCCAGAATAGTCCTCGCCGCGCCGATCGGATTGGCGGCGGCAATCTGGCGGATAAAGAGCGGAATATCGATCGAGGTTGGGCAGGCCGTGACGCAGGGTGCGTCGTGGCAGAACAGACAGCGCTCGGCGGCGACCCGTGCCTCATTGGCGGAGAAGGCCGGCAGCATGTCGCCGAAGTTCTCGGCAATCACCGCAGCATCGAGACGTCCCGCCCTGATGTCCGCCATGCGCCACACTCCCCTGATGATCCGTGGTCATTCCAGCATTTGACCATCTGATCAAACGCCAACATGGCTGTCAATCGACGTGCCCTCCGGCCTGCTTCGTCAGGTGGTCCAGCACCGCGACCCGCAGGGCTGAGGACAGGTTGCTGCGCCCACGCTGGCCGTCGATCTCAGCCACGAGGCTGGCGACACTCAGGCCGCGGTCATCGCCAAGCCTCTTCAAGGCCTTCCAGAACGGCTCCTCGAGGGAAACCGACGTGGCATGGCCCGCAATCGAGATGGACCGCTTGACGACCCCCGCCCGCGGCGCCCCGGCCTGGGGACCACGCCGCGTGCCTCTGAGCCTGTCAGTCATGTCCGGACGGGTCCTTGTCCAGCCTGTGCCCATCAAGATGGCGACGCGCCACCTCGGCCCGCGCCTCGCCATCGGCGCGCTCGGCCTTGCTGCGGCCGAAGGCACGCCGGTTCTCCGCAGCCCGGGTCTCAGCCTCGGTACGGGCCTTCTGCTTGCGCGCCTGACGCAGGTTGATGATGTCGGCCGACATGGGCACAGGATAGGCGATCGCGCCCGAACGGGAAAGCCCCGGAGCCTAGGCCCGCGGCCGCAGCATCCGTACCGGATTGACCAGACGGTCGAAGGTGTCTGCGTCAACGCCGGCCGCGAGCGCCTCCTCGCGCAGCGTCGTGCCGTTCGCATGCGCCGCCTTGGCAATCCTGGCAGCCTTGTCGTAGCCGATCTCCGGCACGAGCGCCGTCACCAGCATCAGCGAGTGGCCCATCAGCTCGGCCAACCGCGCGCGGTTGGGCATGATGCCTTCGACACAATGGATGCGGAAGGACTCGGCGGCATCGCCCAGCAGACGGATCGATTGCAGCATCGCATCCGCAATTAACGGCTTGAAGACGTTCAGTTCGAAATGACCCTGGCTGGCGGCGAAGCTGATGGCGGCGCCGTTGCCGATGACGCGGGCGCAGACCATCGTTAGAGCCTCGGCCTGGGTCGGGTTGACCTTGCCAGGCATGATCGACGAGCCCGGCTCGTTCTCGGGCAGCGCAATCTCGCCGAGCCCCGCGCGCGGGCCCGAGCCCATCAGGCGGATGTCGCTGGCGATCTTGAACAGTCCGGCCGCCAGCGCCGTGAGCGCGCCATGGCTGAAGGCGATGGCGTCATGGCAAGCGAGAGCTTCGAACAGGTTGTCCGCGGGGCGGAAGGGTAGGCCGGTGCTCCGCGACAGTTCCGCCGCGATGCGCGCAGAGAATTCAGGGTGCGTGTTCAGCCCGGTTCCGACGGCTGTGCCGCCCTGAGCCAGGGCATGGAGGCCCGGAAGCGTGGCTTCGATGCGGGCGATGCCGAGACGGAGTTGCGCGGCATAGCCCGAGAACTCCTGTCCAAGCGTGAGGGGCGTTGCATCCTGCAGATGCGTGCGCCCGGTCTTGATGATGTCGGCGAAGGCCGTGGCGCGCTCCTCGAGAGCCGCGGCCAGCATCGCAAGCTTCGGCAGAAGGCTGACCGCGATGTCGCGGGCGGCGCTGACATGCATCGCAGTGGGAAAGGTGTCGTTGGAGGATTGGCCGAGATTGACATGGTCATTGGGATGGACCGGGCCCTTGCCGCCAAGCGGATGTCCGAGCATCTCGTTCGCCCGGCTGGCGAGCACTTCATTGACATTCATGTTGGTCTGGGTCCCGGAACCGGTCTGCCAGACCGACAGCGGGAATTCGTAAGCGAGGCCGCCGGCAAGGATCTCATCGGCGGCCGCGATGATCGCAACCGCAACCGGCGCGGCGAGAAGGCCAAGATCCCTGTTCACCAGGGCCGCGCTGCGCTTGATGAGCACCAGTGCCGCAATCAGGGACTCCGGCATGACTTCCGTACCGATACGGAAGTTCTCCAGCGAGCGCTGCGTCTGTGCGGCCCAGTAGCACGCGGCCGGGACCTCGATCGGACCGAACGTATCGCGTTCGGTGCGGGTGCCGGCTATCACGGAGCCGGAGCTCAGGGCTTCTTGCGGAAGGCGTCCAGGCTGACAACCTGCGCCGACTGCTTGTCGTCTTCGGACTCGTCCGCACCGGCGGGGGCAGCCGGCTGAGCGGCCTTCTCCTTCGCCGCCCTGGGTTCGGCAGGGCCCGCCTGTGCGGGTTTGATCTCGCCCGGCTCCGATGCTGCGCCCCGCAAGGGCAGGGCCGGCCGCGGCCTTGCCGGCTCGGATTCTGACGGTGCAAGAACCGGACCTGGCGCAGGCGATGCTTCAGAAACTGGCGCGGCTTCGCCGTTAAGTTCGAACTTCAAGCCGAACTGCACCGAAGGGTCGAAGAACCCTACGAGCGCGTCAAACGGAATCAGCAGCCGCTCCGGGATGCCGGAAAACGACAACCCGACCTCGAACGTATGTTCGGTGATGCCCAGATCCCAGAACTGGTGCTGCAGCACAATCGTCATTTCTTCCGGGTATTTCTCGCGCATCCGCTGAGACAGGCGGACGCCGGGAGAATTGGTCCTGAACGAGATGTAGAAGTGATGGTCGCCGGGCAGTCCGTCACGGCTCGCATCGACCAGCACCTTGCGCACCACGCCCTTCAGGGCTTCCTGCACCAGCAGGTCGTAGCGGATCAGGTCTTTGGACGGTGTCTGGTTGATCATGACGGCAAAATAGACGATTCCGTCCGGAAGGCGAGACGTTTTCGACGTGCGTATCGAGGTCACCTAACCTGTTGCCGGAATGCCCAGCTTTCGAACCAGCCATATCCTTCGACAGGCTCAGGATGAGGATGCCGCAGCCTCTATCAACCGTGTGGACGTGAAGGCTTCTGTTGCCAGGCTCCCAAGGGTCATAGCTCAGGAGGAGCCTCGATCAGCCTTGTGAAGGTGGAGGATTCTGTTGCCAGGCTCCCAAGGGTCATAGCTCGGGAGGAGCCTCGATCAGCCTTGTGAAGGTGGAGGATTCTGTTGCCAGTTGCCAGGCTCCTCCGGGCCCCGCCTTACGCTGCGAAGCGCAAGGACTTAGGTTTGTGTGTAATTACCGCTCACGCGGCAACTGCAACACGCGCATTGTTGTCATTGGCAACTATGCTATGGCCCGATAACGGTGGAACCATGCCGAGCAAAAGCCAACCCTTTACACCCTCGTCGATCCTGTTTCGCCCCCGCCTGACATCAGCACGCTGAGTTCAGGTGGAGGCGCCGGGTACCGCCCCCGGGTCCGAATGGTTTATTTCGATTGCCGTTTATCGCCATATCCAGATTGCTCCGGCGCCCCTGATATAGCGATCAACCGTGCTGGATGAAAGGCCGCTGCAGCACGTGGTGTAACAAAGCCTTCCTTGCGCCGAATCCCTGTCATCGTATGGCTGCAGCGGAGGAGGACATCATGGCAAAGCCTGTTTCACGCCGGACGGCGCTGACCGTCCTTGGCGCTGGGGCGCTGGGCGCTGCGTTCCTGACCGGCCGCTGGACAGCGCCAGCGCGAGGGTCTGAAATCTACACCGAGCTTGTTCCCGGCGTCGGGGCAGGCGGAAATGACGTGGTCGCCTACTTCACGGCCGGGCGGCCCGTGCAGGGTTCAGACCGGATCACGCATGTGTGGACCGGCGCGGTCTGGCGCTTCGCCAGCGCGGCCAACCGCGATGCCTTCGCGTCCGCTCCGGAGCGCTACGCGCCGGCTTATGGCGGCCACTGCTCCTGGGCCGCCGCGAAGGGCTACAAGGCCAAGGGCGACCCACGGAACTGGAAGATCGTGGGCGGCCGGTTGTTCCTGAACTACAATGCCGATGTCCAGAAGACCTGGGAGACCAACATTCCTGGCTTCATCGCATCAGCTGACGGCAACTGGCCGAATTTGCGCCAAAGATGATGGGGATTGGCCCGCACAGGGCTGCGAATCGACAGCCAATCGTCTATATCTGACAACATGAAAGCTTATCACGATCTTCTCAGGCGCGTGCTCGACGAGGGCGTCGCCAAGCATGACCGGACCGGGACCGGCACGCTGGCCGTGTTCGGCCACCAGATGCGCTTTGATCTGAGCGATGGTTTTCCGCTGGTCACGACCAAGAAGCTGCATCTGAAATCGATCATCCATGAGCTGATCTGGTTCCTCAGGGGCGACACCAATGTGCGCTACCTGCAGGAGAACGGCGTCAGCATCTGGGATGAATGGGCCGACGAGAACGGCGATCTCGGCCCCGTCTATGGCCGCCAGTGGCGTTCCTGGGCCGCACCGGACGGTTCGGTGGTCGACCAGATCGCCCGGGTGACCAACGAAATCCGGACCAATCCGGATTCACGGCGGTTGATCGTCTCGGCCTGGAACCCGGCTGACATTCCGAAGATGGCGTTGGCGCCGTGCCACTGCCTGTTCCAGTTCTTCGTCGCCGATGGCAGGCTGTCGTGCCAGCTCTATCAGCGCAGCGCGGATGTCTTTCTCGGCGTGCCGTTCAACATCGCCTCCTATGCGCTGCTGACCCACATGATGGCGCATGTCACCGGGCTTCAGCCGGGCGAGTTCGTGCATTCGTTCGGTGACACGCATCTTTACATCAACCATCTCGACCAGACGCGGCTGCAGCTCAGCCGCGAGCATCGCGCCCTGCCGACGCTCAGGCTCAATCCGGCGATACGGCGGCTCGAGGACTTCTGCTTCGAGGACATCGTGATCGAGGGCTATGACCCGCACCCGGCCATCAAGGCGCCGATCGCGGTGTAAGGATTGACGGGCGCGGGCCGCATGTTATAACTCCGTAATAACTTGAGGTGCAGATCATGACCGCGCTGAAAGTCCGCAAGATTGGCAACTCGACCGGTGTGATCCTGCCGAAGGACGTCCTTGACCGTCATAATATCTCGCCCGGCGACATTGTGCAGTTGAGCGAGCGCGGCGCTGAGCTCGTCATAACCCGCGATGATGATGCGTTCTCACGTCAGATGGAGGTTGCGCGTCACGTCATGCGCCGCAGATTCTTGGCGCTTCGTGAGCTTGCCAAGTGAACGTCCGGGCCCTTTGACAGGCTATGATGTCGCCGCCGATCTGGGTGCAGATCGAAACCGCGCTTGCCGCTCATGCCGAACAACTCACCGTCCATGGCGGACGCGAAGGTTTGCGCGATCGTGGATTGCTCGAAGGCGCGATGATGCGCCCGCAGACGAAGCATGATTATGGCGTCAGTGACGTGTCGATCCTTGCGGCGGCGTATGGCTTTGGGATCGCGCGCAACGACCCGTTTGTCGATGGCAACAAGCGCATGGCTCTGGTGGTGATGGAAACGTTTATTGGGCTCAATGGCTTCCAGTTCAAGTCGGGAAACCTGCAGGTTGCCGCGATGATCCTTGAGTTGGCCGCAGGTGAAGTGAGCGAGGACGATCTGGCGGTTTGGATCGCATCCGACATTGAACCGTTTGGTGTCGGCGAATGACCATCCCCCTCATCGCCGTGGCGGCGCTCGCCGACAATCATGTCATCGGCAATGACAACAGGTTGATCTGGCGGCTGAAGACCGACCTCAAGCGCTTTCGCAGGCTCACCATGGGTCGGCCTCTGATCATGGGCCGCAAGACGTTCCAGTCGATCGGCAAGGCGTTGCCGGGCCGGCACACGGTGGTGCTGACGCGTGATCTGCACTTTGGCGCGGAGGGCGTCACGGTCACCCACACGCTTGAGGCGGCGCTCGCCGCCGGGCAGGATCTTGCGCAGCGGCACGGCGCGGATGCGGTGGTTATCGGAGGCGGGGCCGACCTTTATGACCAGACCTTGCCGATGTGCGACAGACTGCACCTGACCTACGTGCATGCTCAGCCCGCAGGCGACGCACTGTTTCCGGCCTTCGCCCGCGGCGAATGGCTCGAAACCTCGCGCGAAGAACACTCCAGAGGGCCGGATGACGAGCATCCGTTCACCTTTCTTGATCTCAAACGTCGCATCTGACGTCTGATCGGTTGACGGCAGGGCCTTTCATGCCCAATTCACAGCAGGACGCGGCGTGCCGGTTGTGCGCGCCATAGACGACATTCAACAAAGGCGGTTTGCAATGCCCTGGAGCAATCAGAGCGGCGGTGGCGGCGGAAGCGGTGGCGGAGGCGGCGGACCCTGGGGCAATCGCGGCGGCGGCGGCGGCGGCAGCGGCGGCGGCGGCGGTGGCGGCGGCAATGGGGGCGGACCCTGGGGCGGCGGCGGTGGCGGGCCTTCGGGTCCTGGCGGCGTTCCGCCTGATCTGGAGGCGATCCTGCGCAGGGGCCAGGATAGGCTCAAGAACATCATGCCGGGCGGCGCAGGTGGCGGGTTGAGTGGCAAGGGCATTGTCCTGATCGGCCTGCTTGCCGTGTTCGGCTGGCTTGCCACCGGCTTCTTCACCGTCCGTCCCGACGAGATCGGCATCAAGACCGTGTTCGGCCGCTACACCACCAAGACCGGGCCGGGCCTTGACTGGAACTGGCCGGGGCCGATCGGTTCGGTGATCAAGCCGCGCGTGACGCAGATCAACCGCATGGAAATCGGCTCGGCACTGGTCGTGAACCAGCGCGGCCAGCAGGTACAGCGCATGGGCAATGAAGACAGCCTGATGCTGACTGGCGACGGCAACATAGTCGATGTAGCCTTCCAGGTGCAGTGGCAGATCGACCCGGCGCGTCCCGAAAACTTCGTGTTCAACATCCAGAACCCGGAAAGCAACATCAGGGCGGTCGCTGAAAGCTCGATGCGCGAGTCGATCGGCCGGCGCTCGATCCAGCCGATCCTGACCACTGACCGCGTGCCGATCGAGACCGAAGTCCGCAATCTCGTCCAGGACACCCTGAATTCCTACAATGCCGGCGTTCTGATCACTGGCCTTCAGATGCTGAAGGCCGATCCGCCTGCGCAGGTCATCGAGGCCTTCCGCGATGTGCAGGCCGCCCAGCAGGACCAGAGCCGCCTGCGCAACGAGGCCGAGACCTATGCCAGCCGCGTCGTGCCAGAAGCACGCGGCCAGGCGGCCCGCCTCGTGCAGGAGGCGGAGGCCTATCGCGAGCGTTCGGTTGCGGAAGCGACCGGTCAGGCTTCGCGCTTCAGCCAGATCTACGAGCAGTACAAGCTGGCGCCGGCCGTGACGCGCGAGCGCCTGTTCCTTGAAACCATGGAACGTGTGTTCGGCGGCATGGACAAGGTGATCATCGACCAGAACGCCGGTGGCAACGGCAATGGCGTCGTGCCCTTTCTGCCGCTCGACCAGCTCCAGCGCCGCGCGCCAGCGACCAATCAGCCCCGGGGCACAACGCCATGAACAGCACAGTCAGACTGATTTCCATGATCGTGCTTGGGGCGGTCGCCCTGATCGCCAGCCTGTCGGCCTTCGTCGTGCAACAGACCCAGCAGGCGCTGGTGCTGCGGCTTGGCGCGATCAACCGCGTCGTCACCGATCCGGGCCTCAAGTTCAAGGTGCCATTCATCGATTCGGTGATCACGGTTCAAGGTGCCATTCATCGATTCGGTGATCACGATCGACAAGCGCGTTCTGGACCTCGACCTTCCAGTCCAGGAAGTGCTCGCCTCCGACCAGAACCGTCTCTCGGTTGACGCGTTCGCGCGCTACCGCATCGCCAATGCGCTGCTGTTCTTCCAGACCGTCAACAACATCAACGGCGCTAATGCCCAGATGAACCGCATCGCCAACTCGTCGATCCGGAACATCCTCGCCGACGCCACCTACACCGCGATCGTGCGCACGGACCGCGCGGCGCTGATGAACCGCATCCAGGATGACGTGAACCGTCAGGCCCGCGCCTTCGGCATCGAGATCGTCGACGTGCGGCTGACCCGTGTGGACCTGCCGGCCGCCAACAGCCAGGCCGTGTTCCAGCGCATGCAGACCGAACGCCAGCGCGAGGCTGCCGACCTGCGGGCCAACGGCTCGCAGACTTCGCAGGAGATCCGCGCCCGCGCCGACCGCGACGTGCAGGTGCTGCTCGGCGAGGCAGGTCGAAAGTCCGACGAGACGCGCGGGCAGGGCGACGCCGAACGCAACCGCATCTTCGCGGCGGCCTTCAGCAAGGACCCGGAGTTCTTCTCGTTCTACCGCTCCATGCAAGCCTATGAGTCCGGTCTCAAGGCCGGCGAGACCCGCATGGTGCTGTCGCCAAACTCCGACTTTTTCCGCTTCTTCAATGATCCGCAGGGCCGGCCACGCGCCGACGCCAAAAAGTGAGAGGCGGTCCGGCCGGCTGACGGGAAGCGCCCGCGATGACAGATTTCCTCGTGGCCGTCGGCCTTGTGCTTGTCATCGAGGGCGTCCTGTTTGTGCTGCTGCCCGGTAAGGCGCAGGAGGCGATGCGCAGCGCGGCTGAAACTCCCGCCGACATCCTGCGCCTCGTCGGGCTTGTCTCGGCGGTGGTCGGCGTGGCCGTGATCTGGATCGCGCGGCGTTTTCTGGGCCTCTGATCCGGCCCTGGCGCATCACAATTCCGCGTCCGGGCCGTCCAGGCGCAAATTCAGCGCGCGTCACCCCTTTTACCCGCCGCGGTTTGGCCCCATTTCCACTATCAATCGGATGCAGCCGCAGATAGCCTGTGGCGCCGCGACCATTCCCGTGAGGACCTCGATGAGCCTGATTGCTGACCGTCTGAACCACTGTCTGGTGACCCCGACGCTGCGGCGCCTCGGATCGGTGGCTGTGAGGGCGCTTGTGGTTGCGGCGATCGCCGTGCCGGCCGGCGTCCAGCCACTGCTGCTCTCGGCGCAGCCTGCGCAGGCACAGAGCGTGCGGGGCTCGGCCCTGCCCTCCGTCGCCGACCTTGCCGAACAGGTCATGGAGGCGGTGGTCAACATCTCCGCGCAGACCACGACCGAAACGCGCAACCGCACGATGCCGAATGTGCCGGGCCTCGGGCCGGACACGCCGTTTGGCGATCTGTTCGAGGAGTTCTTCAACCGCCGCCGCGAAGGGCAGCCCGGTCAGCCGGGCGCACCGGGTCAGCCGCCGCGCCAGGGCGAGAACCAGGCCCCCGGCACGCCGCGCCAGCAACCGGAGCAGCGCCGCGGCCAGTCGGCCGGTTCGGGCTTCGTGATCGATCCGTCGGGCATCGTCATCACCAACAACCATGTCATCGGCGAATCCAACGACATCACGGTGATCTTCTCGGATGGCCGCCGCCTCAAGGCCGAGGTCGTGGGCAAGGATCCGAAGGTCGATCTGGCTGTCCTCAGGGTCAAGTCGGACACGCCGCTTAAGTCGGTGAAATTCGGCGATAGCGACAAGGCGCGCATCGGTGACTGGGTGATGGCCATCGGCAACCCGTTCGGCCTGGGCGGCTCGGTGTCGATTGGCATCGTCTCGGCCAAGAACCGCCGTATCGAGAGTGGTCCGTATGACAGCTACCTGCAGACCGACGCGGCCATCAACCGGGGCAATTCGGGTGGCCCGCTGTTCAACATGGCCGGCGAGGTGATCGGCATCAACACCGCCATCCTGTCGCCTTCGGGCGGCTCGGTCGGCATCGGCTTTTCGGTACCCTCGGCGCTCGCGATGCCTGTGATCGACCAGCTGCGCCAGTTCGGCGAGACGCGCCGCGGCTGGCTCGGGGTCAGGATCCAGAATGTCGACGACGCGACCGCCGAAGCGCTCGGCATGGGCCGCGCCCGCGGTGCGTTGATCGCCGGCATCGACGACAAGGGCCCCGCCCGTCCCGCTGGCCTCGAAACCGGGGATGTGATCACCCAGTTCGACGGCAAGGACGTGAAGGAGTCGAGTGACCTTCCGCGCATCGTCGCGGCCACTCCGGTCGGCAAGGAAGTCGACGTGCGCATCATGCGCAAGGGCAAGGAGGAGATCCGCAAGGTCACGCTCGGACGTCTGGAGGATGGCGAGCGCCAGCAGCAGGCGGCGCTCGGCAACCAGCCGAACCAGCCAAGCGCCCCTCCGGCCACGACCTCCGTCCTTGGCATGGACCTCACCGCCGTGACGGATCAGGTGCGCCGCCGCTTTAATCTGAAGGACGGCGTCAAGGGTGTGGTCGTTACGCGGGTCGATCCGAATTCGAACGCCGCCGACAAGCGGCTGGCCGCGGGCGACATCATTCTCGAGGTCGGACAGGAGCCTGTCGCCTCGCCGGCGGATGTGAGCCGCCGCGTTGACCAGCTGAAGAAGGATGGCCGCCGCGCGGCCCTTCTTCAGGTGCAGAACGCCGCCGGCGACGTACGTTTCGTGGCCGTGGCGATCAACTGAAAACCGGCTGAAGGCCTGAGCAAAAGCGGCCCTCCAGGCCGCTTTTTCTTTTGGAACGCGATGATTCCGTCATTGCGGGCGAAACGGAGCAATCCTGCCCTGCATCACGGCAGATTTCCTCATTCTTCGACAAGCTCAGGATGAGGATGGTGGGGCGGCGCGGTGGCTTGCTTCGCCGCGCTTGCAATGACGGCCAATCAAGCTGTCGTGAACTCGTCGGCACGGTAGCCCTGCGCATAGAGCAGCGCCGTCAGGTCGGCATGGTCGACTCGCGCATGTGCGGCGGCCGCGACCGCCGGCTTGGCGCGGAAGGCGATGCCAAGGCCCGCCTCGCCCAGCATCGCCAGATCATTGGCGCCGTCGCCGACGGCCATCGTCTCCTCAGCGAGGAGGCCGGCCTTGCCGCGCAACTCGACCAGAGCGACGAGTTTGGCCTCCTTGCCGAGGATGGGCTCGCGCACCGTGCCGCCCAGCTTGCCATCGGCGATGTCGAGCCAGTTCGAGCGGTCCTCGTGAAAGCCGATCATCGCGCCGATGCGCGAGGTGAAGACGGTGAAGCCTCCGGACACAAGCGCGGTGTAGGCTCCCCTGGCCCGCATGGTACCGACGAGCGCGCGCCCGCCCGGCGTCAGCGTGATGCGGCTGGCGATGATCTCGTCAACCACAGATACAGGCAGGCCCCTGAGGAGCGCCACCCGCTCGCGCAAGGCCGGCTCGAAGGCCAGTTCGCCGCGCATGGCGCGCTCGGTGATCTCGGAAACCTCGGCCCGCAGCCCGACGAAATCAGCCAGTTCATCGATGCATTCCTGCCCGATCATGGTCGAGTCCATGTCGGCCAGGAACAGCTTCTTGCGGCGATGGGCGATCGGCTGCACGATCACGTCGATGGGAGCGGAGACTGCCACCCGCAAGCGTGCCGCGATGTCCGCGAGCGCGGCATCAGGCCTTGCAAAGGGCAGGTCCGCTGCGATACCCGGATTGAGCCAGGTTGCAGCGCCGGCATGAGGCAGGGCCTGACTGGCTTTCGCCAGCATGGCGGGCGTCAGGGCCTTCTGGGCCGGGTGTGAGACCAGTGTGGCGACGTAGGCCATCGAAGGGGATTCCGAAGTTGCTTGACGCGGTGCTCATTGCAGGTCCGACCGCGAGCGGCAAGTCGGCATTCGCGATCGAGGTGGCGTGCGCGACCGGCGGTGTGATCCTCAATGCAGATTCGATGCAGGTCTACCGCGATCTCAGCGTGCTCACGGCGCGTCCTGCGCCGGAGGAGGAGCGGCAGGCCGAGCACCGGCTCTACGGCTTCGTCGACGGAGCCGAGACCTTCTCGGTGGGTCGCTATGCCGATGCGGCTGCATCGGCGATCCGCCAGTGCTGGGCCGAGGGCCGGCTTCCGATCGTCACCGGCGGTACCGGGCTCTATTTCCAGTCGCTGGAGCAGGGTCTGTCGCGCATCCCGGCGCTGCCGCAGGCCGTGCGCGACGAGGTCCGGGCGGCGTCCGAAGGCGTGGTGACGGCCGACCTGCATGACCGGCTGGCCCGGCTCGATCCGGCTGGCGCGGCAGGCCTGCGGCCGAGCGACCGGTTGCGGGTGATGCGGGCGCTCGAGGTTTTCACCGCCACGGGCCGGTCTCTTTCGAGCTTCCATGGCGAGCGCGAGCCGGGGCTGCTGGCCGGGCGGCGCCTGCTCAAGCTGTTTCTGGCGCCGGAGCGGGCCGAGGTGCATGAGCGCATCAATCGGCGCTTCAGGCTCATGATCGAGACTGGCGCGCTCGGCGAGGCGCGGGCGCTCGCGGCGCGCGGCCTCGATCCGATGCTGCCAGTCATGCGCGCCCATGGCGCGCCGGCGCTGATGGCGCATCTACGCGGCGAGATGAGCCTCAATGACGCCATCCAGCGCGGACAGGCTGACACGCGTGCCTATGTGAAGCGGCAGTTCACCTGGTTCAGGAACCAGATGGAGGGGTGGCGGTGGATTCGTGATGAGGAAGAGCGTGCGGCCGTGCTGAAGTCCATCGTCTAGGGAGCCGCATAGGACCGTCGGGAATGACACCAAAAGCTGACGCGATCCCTTGACGCTGCCACACCGTTCCGCTAACCAACCACTCATGAATAGGCTTATTGTTGTAGTCGTGCGCCGGTCGAGGGCGGTCTGAGGACCGTCACCCTCTTCGCCGGCGCGCAAGCTCAGGTCCCTTCCGGGGCCTTTTTTATTGCCTCAATCCATCAGACAGACGACCCCGAGGAGACAGGACCATGAGCGAGATGATGACCGGCGCCGAGATGGTGGTCCGTGCCCTTCGCGACCAGAACGTCGAGCATATCTTTGGCTATCCCGGCGGGGCCGTGCTGCCGATCTATGACGCGCTCTTCCAGCAGGACAGCGTCCAACACATTCTGGTGCGGCAGGAAGGCGGTGCGGTGCATTCGGCAGAAGGCTATGCCCGCTCAAAGCCCGGCAAGGTCGGCGTGGTCCTCGTGACGTCTGGTCCCGGCGCGACCAATGCGGTCACCGGCCTGACCGACGCGCTGATGGACTCGATCCCGATCGTCTGCATCACAGGGCAGGTGCCGACCCACCTCATCGGCTCGGACGCCTTCCAGGAATGCGATACGGTCGGCATCACACGCTCGTGCACGAAGCACAATTATCTGGTGAAGCGCATCGAGGACCTGCCGCGCATCCTGCACGAGGCCTTCTATGTGGCGTCCAATGGTCGGCCCGGCCCGGTGGTGATCGACATCCCGAAGGACATCCAGTTCGCCAAGGGCCTGTATTCGCGCCCGACCAACAACCAGCACAAGACCTACCGGCCGACGGTGAAGGGCGACCTCTCCAAGATCAAGGCTGCCATCGACCTGATGTCCAAGGCCAAGCGCCCGGTGTTCTACACTGGCGGCGGCGTGATCAATGCCGGCCCGCACGCCTCGGCGCTGTTGCGCGAACTGGTGCGCCTCACGGGCTTTCCCTGCACGTCCACGCTGATGGGCCTCGGCGCCTTCCCCGCCGCCGATCCGCAATGGCTCGGCATGCTCGGCATGCACGGCACCTACGAGGCCAACCTCGCGATGCATGGCTGCGACGTGATGATCAACATCGGCGCGCGCTTCGACGACCGCATCACCGGCCGCATTGATGCGTTCTCGCCAGGGTCGCGCAAGATCCATGTCGACATCGACCCGTCCTCGATCAACAAGAACGTCAAGGTGGAGATCCCGATCGTCGGCGACTGCGCCCATGTGCTGGAGGACATGGTCCGGCTCTGGCGCGAGCTCAGCCCGCAGGTCGACAAGGCCGCCATGAAAAGCTGGTGGGGCCAGATCGATGAATGGCGCGGACGCCGGTCGCTGGCCTATGCCGGTTCGGACAGCATCATCAAGCCGCAATATGCGGTGCAGCGGCTGTATGAGCTGACCAAGAACCGGGACACCTATATCACCACCGAAGTCGGCCAGCACCAGATGTGGGCGGCGCAGTACTATCATTTCGAGGAGCCGAACCGCTGGATGACATCGGGCGGGCTCGGCACCATGGGCTATGGGCTGCCTGCCGCGATCGGCGTGCAGCTGGCCCATCCCAAGGCGCTGGTGATCGACATCGCCGGCGAGGCCTCGATCCTGATGAACATGCAGGAGATGTCGACGGCGCTGCAATACCGTCTACCGGTGAAGATCTTCATCCTGAACAACGAATACATGGGCATGGTGCGCCAGTGGCAGGAGCTGCTGCATGGCGGGCGCTATTCGTCGAGTTACTCGGAGGCGCTGCCGGACTTCGTCAAGCTGGCGGAAGCCTATGGCGGCCACGGCATCCGCTGCTCGGATCCAGCAAAGCTCGATGACGCGATCATGGAGATGATCGACACCCCGAAGCCGGTGATCTTCGATTGCATCGTCGCCAAGGAAGAGAACTGCTTTCCGATGATCCCGTCGGGCAAGGCGCATAACGAGATGATCCTCAACGACTTCACCGGCGATACCAGGACGGTGATCGACGCGAAGGGCCGGGAGCTGGTGTGACAGGCCATCACCGTCCCTGATCCAAATCTTCACCATAAGGCGTGGACACGGGCACGGCGAAACTGACATTCTGCCGGCTCGCCCCCACGAAGACACACCATGAAGCTCATTATCGCCAACAAGGTCCACTCGTCCTGGTCGCTGAGGGCCTGGATCCTCCTGAGCGCGTTCAACATCCCGTTCGAGGAGGTGTTGATCCCATTCGGGCCGAGTTTCGATGATCCGGAGTGGAAGGCCAAGGTGAAGGCCTACAACCCTGCGGGCAAGGTGCCGGCCATTGTCGATGGGGACGTTCAGGTTTGGGAATCGCTCTCGATCATGGAATACATCGCCGACAAGCACCCGGAACTGGCCATCTGGCCGCGCGCGAGGGCAGCGCGGGCCTTTGCACGCAACATCGCCAGCGAGATGCATGCCGGCTTCTCCGCCCTGCGCAACGCTTGCCCGATGAACCTCGGCAAGCGGCATGCGCCGAAGGATCGTGGCCCGAAGGTGGCGGCGGATGTGGCGCGCGTCACGGCGATCTGGAACGAGGCGCGGTCACGCTGGGGTTCGGGAGGCCCGTTCCTGTTCGGCGTGTTCACGGCGGCCGATGCGTTTTATGCCCCCGTCGCCACGCGGCTGCGCAGCTATTCGATCAGCGTCGATCCGGTGTCGGAAGCGTATTGCGATGCGATCTATGCCCACCCGGCCTTCGTCAGCTGGCGCAAGGCTGCGCTGGCCGAGCCCTGGATCGTGCCGGAAGACGAGGCCGACGAACCCGTCCTTGAGAACTACCGGCCCCATCTAGCCAAAGCCTGAAGCACACCTAACCTCCGAACGGACACCCGCCATGAGCGTCTCGCATTACCCAGCCGTCAGCTTCGACCAGACCGTGCGCCGTCACACCCTGTCGGTAATTGTCGACAACGAGCCGGGCGTGCTCAGCCGCATTGCCGGCCTGTTTTCGGGGCGCGGCTATAACATCGAGAGCCTCACGGTCTCCGAGACCGAGGCGGAGAAACACCTGTCGCGCATCACCATCGTGACGTCCGGCTCGGAGAAGATCATCGACCAGATCAAGAACCATCTCGACCGGCTCGTGCCGGTGCACCGCGTGGTCGACCTGACCTTGCAGGGCGAGTCGATCGAGCGGGAGCTGGCACTGTTCAAGGTGGTCGGCAAGGGCGAACAGCGCATGGAGGCGCTCAGGCTCGCCACCGCCTTCGGGGCGCGCACCATCGACGCCACGGTGACGTCGTTTGTGTTCGAACTGACCGGCGCCAGCGATGACATCGAGCGCTTCATCAAGGTGCTTGGGCCGTGCGGCCTCGCCGAAGTGTCGCGCACCGGTATCGCCGCCATGGGCCGCGGCGCGGACGTCATGTAACGCGTGACCATCAGCCTCGACCTTCTCGCCAAGATCTGCGCCACAATCGGCTTTGGCCTGTTCCTGTGGCCAGTGATCCAGCGCCTGCGCGGGCTGGACACGCCACAGAAGGCAATGGAGCGATCGCAGCTCAAGTCGCGCGAGTGGTGGCTTGGCTTCGTGCTGATCTGCCTTGCGCTGCTGTTCCAGCGGCTGGCGTCGCAGCAGGGGGGAGGCTGAGGCGATGTCTCCGGAGATGTTCGGGGCGCTCGTCGTGTTCGCGGGCGTGATGTCAAGCACGCCCGGCCCCAACAACATGATGCTGCTGGCGTCGGGGGTAAATTTTGGTTTCTGGCGCACGATCCCGCACATGCTGGGCATCAGCTTCGGCGTAATGCTTTTGCTGCTGGCCATCGGCTTTGGCCTGCATGAACTGTTGCAGCGCTGGCCGCTGTTCTTCACGACAATCAAATACGCCGGGGGCCTTTACCTGCTCTGGCTGGCCTGGAAGATCGCCAACTCCGGCCCGCTGGAGGAAGGCTCCGGCGAGGGCAGGGGCCGCCCGATGAGCTTGATCGAGGCCGCCGCCTTCCAGTGGGTCAACCCGAAGGCCTGGGTCATGGCGGTGGGCGCGATGGCGACCTACACGAATGAGAGCGCCTATGCGCTGACGGTGATCATCGTCGCGCTGGTCTTTGCCGTGGTCTGCGGCCCTGCAACCGGCATATGGACGATGTTCGGCGTGGTGCTGAAGCGCTTTCTGCAGAACCCGAAGGCCAACCGCGTCTTCAACGTCGTCATGGCTCTGGCGCTTGTCGCTTCGCTCTGGCCGTTGCTGCGCGAGTGGCTGTGACGATGCCGATGCGCAGTGTACATGTTCCGCGCTTTACGACGCGCAAGCGCTCCACTAAAGCACCTGTCGAACCTGCCCACGCTTTCCAAGTGCAGCCTGAAGCTGCCGAACCACCCAAGAGGACATGCCCATGCGCGTTTACTATGATCGTGATGCCGACCTGAACCTGATCAAGGGCAAGAAGGTCTGCATCGTCGGCTACGGCTCGCAGGGCCATGCCCACGCGCTCAACCTGCGCGATTCAGGCGTAAAGGATGTGCGCATCGCGCTGAAGGCCGGCTCGCCGACCCGCGCCAAGGCCGAAGCCGCCGGCTTCACCTGCATGACGCCGACCGAGGCCGCCAAGTGGGCCGACCTGATGATGATGCTGACGCCGGATGAACTCCAGGCCGATATCTACCGCGACGAACTGCACGCCAACATGAAGCCCGGCGCCGCGCTCTGCTTCGCGCATGGCCTCAACGTGCATTTCAACCTGATCGAGCCGCGCAAAGACATCGATGTGTTCATGATCGCGCCGAAGGGCCCGGGCCATACGGTGCGCTCCGAATACCAGCGTGGCGGCGGCGTGCCGACACTGATCGCCATCCATCAGGACGCGACCGGAAATGCCCATGATCTGGGCCTGTCCTACGCTTCGGCCAATGGTGGCGGCCGCGCCGGTATCATCGAGACCAGCTTCAAGGAAGAGTGCGAAACCGACCTCTTCGGCGAGCAGGTCGTGCTCTGCGGCGGCCTCGTCGAGCTGATCAAGGCCGGCTACGAGACGCTCACCGAAGCCGGATACGCGCCCGAGATGGCCTATTTCGAGTGCCTGCACGAGGTGAAGCTGATCGTCGACCTGATCTATGAAGGCGGCATCGCCACCATGAACTACTCGATCTCGAACACCGCCGAATATGGCGAATATGTCACCGGCCCGCGCATTATCACCGCCGAGACCAAGGCTGAGATGAAGCGCGTACTGACCGACATCCAGTCGGGCAAGTTCACGCGTGACTGGATGCTGGAGAACAAGGTCAACCAGACCTCGTTCAAGGCCACCCGCGCCCGCATGGCCGCCCACCCGATCGAAGAGGTTGGCGCCAAGCTGCGTGATATGATGCCTTGGATCAAGGCCAAGGCGCTGGTGGACAAGAGCAAGAACTGAAGCGCCTGCAACGGCGTCGTGATCGTCGGAACGTCAAGGCCCGCGCCATGCGCGGGCCTATGCGTTTGTTGCGCCGGTCTGCCTTGGCCAGTTGATCAAGGTCGATCGAAGACGTTGCGCCATAGCATCAACAAGCTAGCAAACTTCCATCACTTTGTTGGCTTTTCTTGCATTGAATGCGAAAATTGATCAATGTCCGGGAATGCGCTTGTCTTCCGGGCACGGTTGTCATACTCACTTGGCCGGCGGATCGTGGCTGGGGCGAGGTCGCGTTGCTTTTGGGTTGCGCCACTCTTGCGTCCGGGTTTTGGGGGGCGCTCGGTGAGCCGAGGTTTTCTTGTTGAGGAAGACTGGCTTGATTCGGTCTACGAGGCCCTCTCGGTCAACGCTATCGACCTTTTCCTCAGCGCCTTTTCGCCCAAGGCCCGCTGGCATATACTGGGACACCGCAGCGGCCTGGCGTTTTCAGGCATCAAGGTCGGTCATGCCGAGATCAGGGACCTGATCCGCATGATCTACTCCGATTTCAAGATGCGGGATTTCTTCATCGAGGACATCATCGTCAACCGGCGATCCGGCGCAGTGCGCTGGTCGGCCTTGTCGACCTCCGTCGCCACCGGTGAGCAGGCACAGATCGAGGTGTTCGACCACATCGTGTTCGAGGGACGGCAGATCCTGTCACTGACCCAGTTCTTCGACACCGCCTCCGTGGCGGCCAGCGCCGGCATGATCAAGACCGTGAAGCCGGGCAGCCCGGTGCGCTAGAGCCTTGCCACGACAGCGGATAACGGTTCTGTGCGTCAGCGCTTCTTGCGCCAGACCAGCAGGTCGCTGAACACGTAATTCCAGACCGCTCCCATTGCGGCCCCGGCGAGCCCTGCCACCCACCACTGCTGGTCGTCCTCGAACATCCAGGTGGCAACGCCGACATTGGCGACGGCGCCGACGCTGCAGACCAGATAGAACCCGATCAGGCCGCGCATGAAGGCAAGACCTTTCAGCATGCGGTCGCGATAAGTCATCAGGTTGTTGAAGGTGAAGTTGGTGGTCATTGCGACCAGCGTCGCCCCGGCCTGCGCCGCCGCAAAGGGCAGGGACGGCACGGCGAGCAATCCGCGCAGGGCGAGCAGGTGGACGACGACGCCCGAGACGCCCACCGCCGCGAAGGTCAGAAAGCGGATCGAGACCAGCCCGCCCGTCGCCTTGGACACCAGAAGGCCAAGGAAGTCGGCCACGACGCGGTTGTCCATCTTGGAATCGCCATGCAGGCGGGTGCCAAAGACGAAGGGCACCTCAACGATCCTGAGCTTGCCGGGATGGCTGGCGGCCAGGTCGAGCAGGATCTTGAAGCCGTCGCCCGATAGATTCGGCGCTGCCGCCTCGACGACGGAGCGCCGCGTGGCGAAGAAGCCGCTCATGGGATCGTTGAACTCGACCTTCAGCACCTTGCGGGCCAGTTCCGTGGCGAGCCGGCTGCCCTTGCCGCGGGCGTCTGAAAACGCGGCCGCGCTGCCGCCCTCGACATAGCGGCTGGCGACGGCAAGGTCGGCCTGACCTGAGCGGACCAGCTCGAACAGCTTCGGCAGCACGGTCTCGTCATGCTGCAGGTCCCCGTCGATCACGGCGACCACGTCGCCCTGCCCGGCCAGCACGCCCTCGATGCACGCGCTCGAGAGGCCGCGACGCCCGATGCGGCGGATGCAACGGATGCGTGCGTCGTTCCGGGAGAGTGCCCGAACGACGTCATAGGTGCCATCGGGCGAGTTGTCGTCGACGAACATCACCTCATAGGCGATGCCGGCAAGCGCCGCGGTCAATTTGGCCACCAGCGGGCGGACATTGGCGGCTTCATTGAAGGTCGGCACCACGACCGTCAGGGCCGGGGCGGCCGCAGCTGCCATCGGGGTTTCGGTCATCGTGCTCGTCCGTAGGCCCATGACAGGGGCTTGATGAAGTTCGTGGCGGGGATGGCGACGAGGTCGATCTCCTTGAGGCCGCCGCGTCCGAGCGCAACCGGGATCGACGGTCCGAGGCTTCCGAAGTGGTCCTTGAGCGTCTCCCGCATCTGGGCCTCGCGCCGCACCCTGACGATCAGCACCGCATCGCGCCCGAGCAGCCGGGGCTGGTCCACCAGAAAGGCATAGTGGCGCGGGTCAAGCGTGCCGGGCATCACGATCATCCTGCCTGCCAGCGCGACGTCAATGCGGCCGGCATTCTGCCAGCTGTCGGCCACGATGAAACGTCCACCGTCCAGCAGCCCGGCGGCCTGCAATTGCGGGCCGATCTGATCCCAGCCGAAGACCTCGATGGTCGGGTCGTTGCGCGACACACCCGGAATGATCCGGCCGAGCCAGCCGGTGGCGGCCTGACTGCCGACGAGGAGC
Source organism: Hyphomicrobiales bacterium (assembly GCA_026400555.1). Classification (GTDB taxonomy): domain Bacteria; phylum Pseudomonadota; class Alphaproteobacteria; order Rhizobiales; family Beijerinckiaceae; genus Allobosea. Next base: position 54,609 of record JAPLOW010000063.1, on the reverse strand, counting down.
AGGACGAGCACCGAGCCGATGGCGCTGGTGCGGGCCCAGCGCCAGGGCCGTTCGGACGTCCCGGACAGGCGCGACAGGTACAGTCCCGCCAGCGGCATGACAAAGAACCAGCCCGGCATCGCCCAGTGCGGCAGTCCAAGATTGCCGAACATCGGCAGCAGTGTGAAGACCGTAATGGTCGGCAGGCTGAGCGCCATAAGGAACCAGAAACGCTGGTCGCGCGCGATGGTCCAGGCGAGCCACAGGCCTGTTGCGAGCGGCACGAACACCCAAGGCAGAAGCCAGCCCGCCTGGGCCACCAGCGACAGGGGCGCCAGCCAGGGCGCAAAGCCGGCCCCGTGCGAGCGACCCGCCTGAAACAGGAAGGAGGCCCAGCCGTTGGCGGCGTTCCAGATCAGTACCGGTAAGACGAGCAGGACCGCGAGGCCTGCCGCGAGCCAGAGGGCCGGCCGAGACAGCTCCGTCCGGCCGCGCGGCGTCGCCAGTAGAAACAGCGCAATGCCGACAGCGACGAGTGCAGCGTGGTACTTGGCGAGGCCAGCCCCGCCAAGCGCCAAGCCGGCAAGGAGCCAATTGGCCAAAGGCGCGGGGCTCTCCTCCCCGGTGGGGAAGAACTGCCGGCCGAGCGCGAATGCGGCGAGAGCCAGCATGAAGAGCAAGGGCCCATCGGGAACGACCCAGGAGCCGGCGGACAGGGTGAAGAAGCCCGCGAGATTCAGCGTGACGACAGCCCAGAAGCCGGCGGCTGCGCCATAGAGCCGCCGGGTCAGCAGAAACAGCAGCCAGGAGGTCCCGGCGAACAGGAAGATGAAGGGTAGCCGCACCGCGCGGCCTTCACCGAAGGCCAGAGCGGAGACGTGCGCAAGCCACTGGTGCAGCGGCGGATGGTCAAAATAGGACCATGACAGCTGCCTTGCGATCGCGACGGTGTAGATCTCGTCGGTGCCAAGGCCGATCAGGCCTGCCAGCAACACCCTCAACGCCAACGCCGCGCCGATGACCGAGATCGTCAGTCCCGTCATGTCTGCATCGGTGCGTGTTGCGCTGCGCATCATCGCGCCGAAGTGCTGGCTTGAGGCAAGCAAGTCAACAGAAAACCCCGGCGGAGAGGCCGCCGGGGTTCTGAATTTCAGGCTGTTGGCGATGCGGTCAGAAGCTGACCTTGTCCTTGATCGCGTCCTTGGCCGTCTGGTTGACCGCGGTGCCGGTCATGCGCTGGACGAAGTTGTCCCAGTTGGTGAAGCGACCCTTGGCGCGTTCGGCCAGGATGGCCTTGGCGCGCGCTTCGCCGATCTGCGGTAGCTTGTCGAGATCGGCCTGCGTTGCGGTGTTGAGATTGACGCGCTGGGCCTGCGCGGCGCCGGCGGCCGGGGCGGGCGCTGCGGCGGGACGCGTCGCCGGTGCTGCTGGCTGGGCAGCGGCGGGCGCCGGGGTCGCCGGACGGGCGGGAGCGGCTGGTGCAGCAGGAGCTGCAGGCTGGGCCGTGGCGGGCGCTGCCGGGCGGGCCGGGGCCGGCGTAGTCGGCGTCGCTGGCTGGGCAGTTTGGGCCAGCACGGGTGTGGCGGCCATCATCAAAGCTGCGGCGCCAGCAAGAAAGCGGGTCTTCATCATGTCCATATCCCCCAGGGGATGCGACCGGTTGTGGGAACGCATGCCTTCGCCGCCGGGCCGGAGCAGGCATGTCAACGGGGAATCGCACCTGCGAAGCCCGTCTTGAACGGGAGTTGAGCGCGAAATTCGGCGCGCTTCAAGACCGATTCATGATCATTCTAGGGATCACGCGCTGAAGCGGCCCTGAATGGAGCCTGCAGGCCTCGTTCATGTCAAAGCCGGCACAGGCGATCTGGCGTCATCGGGCCAGTTGCTGTCCAAACAGGCCGAGCCCGTAGAAGAAGGCGAAACCCCAGACAAAGGACGCGCTCCAGTTGGCGATGTGAAACTGCAGCGGCGGCATCCGCACAATGCCGGCCGTGATCGCGATCACCGCCCGCACCGGACCAATGAAGTGGCCGAAGAACACGCCTGGCGCACCCCAGCGCTCGAAGAAATCATGGCCTGTCTTGAGCAGGTCCGGATTCTTGTTCAAGGGCCAGTACTGCGAAGCGCGCGGTCCCACCACGAGGCCAAACCAGTAGGACACCCAAAAGCCCATGCCGGCTCCCGCCGTGGCTGCCAGCGCCAGCGGCAAGGGTTGCAGGCCGCTTGCACCTGCGGCCGTCGCCAGCACCGTGAACAGCGCCGTAGCCGGAACCAGAAAGGACAGAAAGGCGACGCATTCGCCGAAGGCGATCAGAAAAACAATCAGCGGCGCCCAGGCGGCATTGGCCTGAACAAACTCCGCGAAGTCGCGCATCCAGCCATCGATACTCATGTCATCCCTCGCGCCGCCCGAAGCCTGCAGCCAGGCGGGTTGCCGGGAACTGGCCACAGCGGGCCGACAAGTCAACCTCAATCCGCGTCAGGACCACTCACAGCGTGATCGCGCCGCCCGTGACGGGGTCATTGCCGAGCGCGATCGGCTTGCCATGCGGTGTGGCCTCCGCCGCCCTGGCCCAGGCCGCCGCCAGATCGTCGATTCGCTGATGGGTCGAGATTCCCTTGGCAATGGCCAGGTGCTCCAGCGCTTCGAGCCAGAATTCGTAGTAGCGGCTGCCATCATCGGCCATACCATGCGCCTTCACCTCATGCGAAAGGGCGTCGGCCCATTCCGGCCAGGTAAACAGCCCTTGCCCGTGCAGCGCGATCACCATGGCGAAGGCCTGAGCCTGCCAGGGCTCAGCGAAGACCAACCCGGCTGCGTCGCAGGGCAAGGGCGCGACGACGGACACCGCGTCGATGAGGTCACGATGGCTCAAGATAGCCCTCCCATGCGTCGATGCTGACCACCGAATTGGGATCGGCATCGCGGCCCCAGAGTTCGCGCGCTTCGAACGCCACCGTATAGAGCCAGTGGGGCTGCTCACCTTTCCCGTGCGCATTGGTGTCGGGGAAAACATGCGCACCGTGCATCAGTTCGATGACGCCGGTCTTGCCGCGCGCGTAGCGCGGCAGTCGGGTGTGGCCAGATGGGCTGATGACGATGGTGCGCACCGTGTCGCCGACCCTGAAGCGGGGCTGGCCTGTCATGTCGCGCTTGGTCGGCCCGCCGCGGGCGAGGACCGCGGGGACGCTGTCCGCCGCCAGCACGCGCCGGGGCGTCGTGGACGGTGTCAGTGGCACTCCTGCGTTGCGCTCGGCGGCGCTGACAAAGCCATGGCGCTCCAGCAGCTTTTCCAGCCCCTTGGTCCAGATCTCGTAATAGCTTGAGGACAGATAATCGACCGGATGCAGGTTTTCGCGCGCATGGCGGCTTTCATCGATGCTCCAGTGGCCCATGGCTCCGGCTGCCAGCGTGATCGCCAGCGCGCGCTTTTCCCATTCGCCATGGAACAGCGGCTCGTCCGTCTCCGGGTTGATCGGCCCGAAGCCCATCTGCCCGCCGAGATCCTGCGCGCCATTCATCCCGAGCTCCCCGGTGGTTTGAGCGCAAGCCCTGTTCCGATCATGGAATCACGGGTGACGAGATCGGCCAGTCGGTCCTCATCCCAGCCCTCGGCTCCCGCCGGCCGCTGCGGGATCACCAGATAGCGTGTCTCGGCTGTTGAATCCCAGACGCGCAGTTTGATCGCTTCGGGAAGGACCACGCCGAATTCGGTCAGAACGCCGCGCGGGTCCAGCACGGCGCGCGAGCGGTAGGGCGCGGATTTGTACCAGACCGGCGGCAGGCCGAGGACGGCCCAAGGGTAGCAGGAGCACAGGGTGCAGACGACAAGATGATGGGTCGCGGCGTCATTGAAGACGGCGACCATGTGCTCGCCCTGCCGGCCGCTGTAACCCAGCTCGGCAATCGCTGCCGTTGCGTCGGTCTTGAGCCGTGCGGCATAGGCCGGATCGGCCCAGGCCTTCGCCACGACGCGCGCGCCATTGCGGGGCCCGATCTTCGTTTCGTAAGTCTCGATGATCACATCAAGTGCCGCCGGATCGACCAGACCCTTCGCAACGAGGATGCTCTCCAGCGCCTTCACCCGCGCCTCGATCGGCGTCAGATGCGAGTGATCATCGTGATCGTGATCATGGTGGTGATGATGGTCGCCCGACATCAGGCGATCCTGATGCGAGCTGCCGCCTCGATCTTTGCCGCCAGGCGAACGAGCGATAGATCGCTGCCCGGTGGTCCCAGGATCGACAGGCCGAGCGGCGCGCCATCACGCATGGCGACCGGGATCGAGATCTGCGGAAAGCCGGTCAGGCCCGAGGGGCACAGCAGACGCAGCGCGCGGTTGCGGAAATCGTCAAGATCGGCCTCGCTGGTCGAGGTCAGGGGCGCGATGTCCGGAACGGTTGGCATCAGGATGACCCCATCCTTGCCCAGAAGCTTCTTCACCTTTGCGCGATAAGCCGTGCGCGTGCGGTTGCCGGCCTCGACCTGCTCGTCGGTGATGGTGCGGGCGAAGGCGAAGCGCTCGGCCACGCCCGGGCCCAGCGGCGGGTTGTAGGTCTCGATCATGGCGCCATCCGCCGCCCAGGCCTCCCGGCCCTGCAGCCAGCGGAAGGCCCAGTAAAGGGCGTCGATATCTTTCGCCAGCGTCGTGCCGGTGATCTCGCCCATGGTCAGCGACAGCCGCCGGATTACGTCCCGGAGGATGATTTCCGCGGCGGGCACGGCCTGCCCGATCATGTCCTCGGCGATCATCAGGCGCGGCGTCTCCGGCAAGGGCGACTTGTCCTTGCCGAGGAAGACCTCGCCGACGCGCACGAAGGTCGCGCCGTCGCGGGTGAAGTAGCCCGGCGTGTCGAAGCTGTCGGCCAGCGGCCAGCAGCCCTTCAACGAGACGCGGCCATGGGTCGGCCTGATGCCGAACAGGCCGCAATAGCTGGCCGGCGCCCTGACCGAGCCCCCTGTGTCGGTGCCGAGCGCCACATCAACCAGCCGTCCCGACACGGCCGAGGCCGAGCCGGAAGATGAGCCGCCCGTGATGCGGTCAGGCGCGGCGGCATTGACCGGCGAGCCGAAATGCGCGTTCTTGCCGTTGAGGGAGAAGGCCAGTTCGTCGGTGACTGTTTTGCCCGCGAACTGCGCGCCGGCTTTCAGCATCAGCGTCACCAGCGGCGCATGCGCCTTCTTGGTGCCGGACATGGCCAGCATGTGCGGCGAGCCGCAGCCGGTCGGATAGCCCTTGACGTCGTAGAGATCCTTGACGCCAAGCGTCAGGCCCCTGAGCGGACCGTCGGTGGCGTTGGCAACCAGGACAGCGGGGTAGGGCACCCAGCAGCGCAGCGAATTGTCGGTCATGGTCAACGTCCTTCACAGATGTTCGAGTCACGGGCTGCGCGCGTCAAAGCCCCTTGGCGTCGCCGTCCGAGCGTGGATCGTGGGTGGCTTCGACATGGCCTTTCTGGTGCCTGACGAGCAGGCCGGCATGGCCGAACTGGTCATCATAGGGCACGCCCCATTCCTCCAGCGCGTGGCCCGCAGCCGCCAGCTTCGCCACAACGACATGATCGAACCGGTTTTCGATCTTCAGGGTGGTCGAGGCCGTGCCCCAGGTCTTGCCGAACAGGAAGCGCGGCGCATCGACCGCGTCGGCGACGCCCATCCCCATCCGGTAGCGCGAAAAGACCTGCGCCTGGAACTGCGGCTGGCCGTCGCCGCCCATGCAGCCATAGGAGACCACGCGCCCGTCATCGAACACGGCGAGCGGCGGGTTGAGTGTGTGGAAAGGCTTGCGGCCCGGCTCGAGCGGATTGGTGGCCTTGTCATCGAGCGAGAAGGCCACGCCGCGGTTCTGCCAGACGATACCGGTCTTCTCCAGCACGGCGCCGGAGCCGTATTCCCAGTACAAGGACTGGATGTAGGACACGGCAAGCCCGTCCTTGTCGATCGCGCCCATCCAGATGGTGTCGCCATCGGCCTCCTTCATCGGCCATTCGGCGGCGCGCTTCATGTCGATCCTGCCGGCTTCCTTCGTCAGCCAGGCGAGATCGAGGAAGGCGGCCGGGTCGTGCATCAGGCGGGCAGGGTCGGTAATCACCCGGTCACGGGCCTTCAGGGCGCGCTTCGCGGCCTCGACGAGCCCGTGGATATGCTCAAAACTGTCGCAGCGCTTGACGCCGAGTTGCTCGAACAGCCCAAGGATCATCAGCGATGTCAGCCCCTGGGTCGGTGGCGGGAAGTTGTACACCGTGACGCCGGGGAGCTTCAGGGACAGCGGCTGCGTCGTGCGCGCATGGAAGGTGGCGAGATCCTCGCGTGTCACCGGCGAGCCGATCCTGTCGAGTTCGGTGGCGATCTCGCGTCCGACATCGCCGCGGTAGAAATCGTCAAGCCCAGCCCGCGTGATGTGATCGAGGGTCTGCCCCAGCGCCGGGTTCTTGCGGATGGTGCCCGCCTCTAGCGCCTTGTCCGGTGTCCGGAACAGGGTGGTGAAGCCCGGAGCGCCGTAAAGCCCGTCGCCCTCCTTGATCCGGTAGCGGGCTTCCGATTTCGAAATCGACACCCCATCGCGCGCATGCCGGATCGCGTCTTCGGTGAGGACACTCAGGGGCAGCCTGCCACCGAGCGCTGTCGCCATCTCGGCGGCGACCTGCCAGCCGCCAATCGCGCCGGCTACGGTCAGGGCCGCATCGGAGCCGCGCGGGGGAATCGCCGCATAGCCCTTGTCCCGGTAGCGCCGGATCGTCGCTTTCGCGCCTGCCGGTCCGCAGGCCTCGATGGCTGCAATCTTGCCTTTCCTGTCGCGGATCAGCCAGAAACCGTCGCCGCCGATGCCGTTCATGTGCGGGTAGACCACCGCGATGGTGGCGGCCATGGCGATCATGGCCTCCACGGCATTGCCGCCCTGCGCCAGGACATTGCGCCCCGTCTCCGATGCGAGGTGATGGGGCGCTGCGGCAGCGGCGGTGGAAAACACGGGTGTTTCAGGCATGGAGCGGGCTTTTCTGATCCAGGGAACGATCGTGTCCCATCCGCGATGCCCTCATCCCGAGCCCGTCGAAGACCGAGGGACGAGTTGGCGCGATCTGGATTTCATCCGTCGAGATGTTCGGGATGAGGATGGGCTGTTTAGATAGGGCATTTCATGGTCATCCCGCAACGAAGCGTTGCCGAAATCGCGCGACTACGCTAGGCGAAGACCTATCAGACCGACAAGCGCGAAATGCGCGGAGCACAACGGAGCGTTCGTCGCCGTGGCCATCAACACCCGCAACTTCACCACCATCATCTGTGCCGCCATCCTGATCGGCACAGAAGTGTTTGGGCTCGCCTTCGCCGCCGGTTGGGCGATCGCCGGCATCTTCGAACTCGGCGATGTCATCCAGTATGCGCTGATGGGCCTGTTCTCGCTGGTCGGGCTTTATATCATGGCCAAGTTCGTGCAGATGGCGAACAAGGTGGAGCCGATCAGGGGCTGATCACCTCTCTGCCTGCCACGCCCTCAACTCCGCCGCCAGCCCGTCGCGGCAGGCCTCTACCAGCTTGCTGCCTTTCTCGACCGTGGCCACGCGCGCATCGCCCAGCACGCCATTGGCGCTGATCTCCATGATGCTGCGGAAACGCTGCCATTTCGGCTGCAGGACATCCTTGGCGTCCTGGAACACCGGCCCGACCGCCTCGCCAAGACGCTCGTGCTTCACCGTGCCCGGCGCAAAGACCATCATCATGGACGTCTCCATCTCGCAGGCGTGCATCACGCTCGACTGCCGTTCGAGGTGCAGGCGCGCCTTGTCGACGGCCAGATCGAAATAGGTGGTGGCGCGGATCGCCAGCGTCACTTCGCGCTGAAGGTCGGGCAGGAAGGCGTTCATGGCGGACATGTTGCCGCCATGTCCGTTGACGATGGCGACGCGCCGGAAGCCTGCCCTCTGGATGCTCGTGAGATAGGCCAGCAGCACGGCCCGGTAGGTCGGGATGTCGAAGGTGAAGGTGCCGCCGAAGGACATGTGATGCTCGGCCATGCCGCACCAGACCGTTGGCGCCACCACCACCGGCACTTCACCCACCAGCGCCTCGGCGGTCACCTTGCAGACGCTCTCGCACAGGATGGTGTCGACGCCGACCGGCAAATGCGGGCCATGCTGTTCCATCGAGGCGATCGGCAGGAGCACGATGGCGTCGCGCGCCGCGAGGGCATTGAGGTCTTCGAAGGTGAGTTCGCGCCAGACGACGGACGGGTTGGCCATGGGCAGGGATCCTTGTGTGTCGAACCAGCAAAGCAGATTGAGCGGGCGGATCAAGCTCTGCTGCGTCCCGGCGCCGCGCCCGATCAACCAAACCTGCAGGAGCCACTGGTCATTCGCTCCGCAGCCACCTAGATAGCGCAGCAATCCTGCCTCCACGCGAGAAGGCAGGGCCGTTTCACTCTGGGAGGACTGACATGACGGACTTGATATCCCGCCGCGGCGTCGTCGCCGGTGGCCTTTCGCTCGGCGCGGCAGCACTGATCGGCGCGCCCGCCCTGGCTCAGGCCAAGCAGCGCATCACCATCGTCACCGGCGGCACCGGCGGCGTGTTCTATCCCTATGGCGGCGGCATCGCCAAGATCCTCACCGAGAAGATGCCCAACATGCAGGCGACCAGCCAGGTCACCGGCGGCTCGGTCGACAATTGCAAGCTCGTCTCTGCAGGCGACGCCGATATCGGTTTCTCGACCCTCGATTCTGCCTATGATGCGATGCAGGGTGTCGGCGCCTACGCCAAGGACGGCAAGCTCGACGTACGCGTTTTGGCCGTGCTCTATGATTCCTTCCTTCATGTCGTCGGCGCGCAGGGTCAGGCGACCACGGTGGCCAGCCTCAAGGGCAAGCGCGTTTCGGTCGGCTCTTCAGGTTCGTCGACCGAATCGATCGCCGACCGCGTCCTGGAGGCCGCCGGGCTCAATCCGAAGACGGACATCACGCGCGACAACCTCGGCGTTGCCGAATCCGCCGGCGCGCTGAAGGACGGCAAGGTCGCCGCTTTCTTCTGGATCGGCGGCGTGCCGACCGCCGCAGTGCGCGACCTCGCCACCTCAGGCCAGCCGGCGCTGCAGTTCATCCCGACCGGTGAGGAACTGGCCAAGCTTGAGCGCCAGTGGCCCGGGCTTTACCGCACCTTCAACCTGCCGGCCAATGCCTATGCCGGACAGGCAGCGGCCGTCGCCGGTCTCGGCGTCGCCAATGTGCTGGTTGTCAGCGCCAAAGCCAAGAACGACCAGATCACCGGCGTGCTCAACGGCATGTTCAACAATCTGGACGAGATCCAGAAGATCCACCCTGAAGCCCGACGTCTGACCCTGGCCGGCGCTGCCGCCAAGTCCGCAGTGCCGTTCCATCCGGCCGCTGAGGCCTTCTTCCGGTCCAAGGGTGTCCTCTCCTGAGGGACTTCTGACGCGGACGGCTTTCACCGATGAATTCTGTCCATTGAAGCCCCGGCGCAGTAGCGCCGGGGCTTTTCTCTGTTATGCATAAGACAAGACCGGCCAAGCCGGCTCGGAATGGCGTGGGGTGAGGGAACAGGGGCCATGGCAACAGGCGCACAACCGGCTGCAGCGAAACCTGAAACGGTGGCTCTGTCAGCCGAAGAGCTGGAACGGCTGTCATCAGATTCCGAAGGCGGCCCAGCGCAGCGGGCGACGGGCTGGCTTGGCTGGCTCACTGCGATCGGCGCCTTCAGCCTCGCCGCCTACGGGCTTTTCTGGACGCAGTTCTCGGTCAACACCACCTTCTATCGCGCCAGCTTCCTGTCGCTGACCCTGGCGCTGATCTTCCTGCTCTATCCACTGGTGCGCGGCGGCAAGGATGCGCAAGCCCGGTCCATCACCATCGAGGAGGCGATCGTCGCCGTCCTTGCGGTGGGCTGGCTGGCCTTCGTCGTGATCGAGGGCCGCGTCCTCCAGCGCGACAGCTTCGCCGCGGGACTGGCCATCGCGGTGGGCCTCGCCTTCGCCACCTACCCGCTGGTGACGATGAACCGCATGCTGGCCCGCACGCAAGTGTTCGACTGGCTCCTGGTATTTGTCGCCATCTTCTGCACCTTCCACCTCTGGGCCTATGCCGAGCAGATCAAGACAAGGGCGACACGGCCGACCGCAGATGATCTGGTGCTCGGCGCGGCGCTGATCCTGCTGATCCTCGAGGCAACGCGCCGGACGGTGGGCTGGATTCTGCCGGCGGTTACCATCGGCTTTATGCTCTATTGCTACTTCGGCCCGTCGATGCCCGAGCCATTCGACCATCGCGGCTTTTCGCTCAACCGCATCGTCGGCCAGAACTTCCTGACGCTCGAGGGCATCTTTTCGACGCCGATGGATGTGGCCGCCACCTTCATCATCCTGTTCACCCTCTATGGCGCGGTGCTCGACCGCGGTGGAGCGGGCCGGTTCTTCATCGACTGGGCCTTCGCCCTGTTTGGCAAGAAACCCTCTCCTGCCGCACCCGGTCGCGCCGTCGTGGCCTCGGGATTTCTGCTCGGAACCGTGTCCGGCTCGGGCGTGGCCACTACCGTCACGGTGGCGTCGCTGGCGTGGCCGATGCTGAAGCGATCGGGCTATCCGCCACATATCGGCGGGGGCCTGCTCTCTGCGGCCGGCATCGGGGCCACGCTGTCCCCACCAACGCTGGGCGCCGCCGCCTTCATCATCGCCGAGTATCTTGACGTCAGCTACCTGATGATCTTGGTCTATGCGACCATTCCGACCATCCTGTACTACCTCTCCTGCTGGCTGATGACCGAGGCCGACACACGCCGCCTCGATATCAAGCCGGTCAAGACCTCCGACGCCTCGCTGTGGGAGCTGACCAAGAGCCAAGGCTACCACTTCCTGTCGCTGGCCGCGATCGCGGTGTTCCTGGCGCTTGGCTTCTCCTCGTTCATGGCGGTGTTCTGGTCGATCGCCATCGCCTTCTGCCTGTCGATGATCCGTGAGGATTCGCGCCTCGTGACGTTCCCGGCCTTCTGGCTGGGTTGTGTCGTGGCCGTGCTGGCCTGGGCCTTTGGCGCGAGCGGTCTGGCTGCCCGGCTCGGACCCGATGAGTTGTTCGACGGGCGCATTTCGGTCAGCATCTTCTGGGGCATGACCGCCGCCATCGCTTTCTCCGGTTGGCAGGCATGGTCGGCCAAACGTGGGGGCAAGCCCGTCGGCGAGGACGCCACCCGCATGATCGAGGCGCTGACGGACGGAGCCCGCTCGACGCTCGGCATCATCGCCACCTGCGCCTGTGCCGGCATCATCGTCTGCGTGGTCAACCTCACCGGCCTTGGCCTGACGCTGTCCGGCATCATCGTCGAGTTCGGCGGTGGCTCCCGCTTCCTCGTCATCGCGCTGGCGGCGCTGGCCATGTGGATCCTCGGCCTCGCCGTGCCGGTCACGGCCAGCTACATCATCGCGGCGGTCATGCTGGTGCCGGCGCTGGTCAAGGTCGGCATTCCGGAGCCCGCCGCGCACATGTTCATGTTCTACTATGCCGTGCTGGCTGACGTGTCGCCGCCAACCGCGCTCGCGCCCTTTGCGGCCTCTGCCATCTGCGGCGGCAAGCCCTTCGCCACCATGATGCAGGCTTGGAAATACACGCTGCCGGCCTTCCTGGTGCCCTTCATGTTCTGCCTGACGCCCGAAGGCATGTATCTGCTGATGCTGACGCCCGAGGGCAAGCTGCCTGACACGTTCGGTCACTGGATGGGCGTGCTGGCCGTGCTAACGACGTCGTCCTACGCCATGGTAGGTCTTGTGGTCGGGGCAACCGGCTATGCGCTGAAGCCCGCCAACCCGATTGAACGCATCCTGGCTGTGATCGGCGGCTGCCTGCTGCTGGCGGCTGACGTCAAGTTCGACATTGCCGGGACCGTCATCCTGACGGCTGCGCTCGCGATGCACTGGCTGCGTGTGCGCGAGAAGGTCGCGACGCCTAACGGGGCGGGGTGAGCTCTAGACAGGCTCAACCGTAAAGCGCTGCGTCGGGCTGACGAACTCATCCTGCGCGGCCACTGTCAGGATCTCGCGTGAGCCGGCATCCAGGGTCCGCTTCAGCAGACCGTAAATTGAAGCTGCGGCCTCGCCGAGGGCATGGGGCACGGATCGTGACCGCGCATAGTGCACGAAGAACAGCGCCATGATGGCGTCGCCGGCGCCGTTGATGCTGAGCCCGAGCTTTGGCGTGCGGACCCGCCAGGCGCCGGTGCCGTCCATGGCCAGCATATCGATGGCGTCGCCCGGTGTTTCTGCCGTCACCATGGAGGTGAGCAGCACGACCATCGGGCCGGTCCTGCGCAGTGCGGCGGCCGCGGCCTTCGCCTCGACGAGCGTGCTGACCGGCAGCCCCGTGAGGAACTCCAGTTCGAACTGGTTCGGGGTCACCACATCGGCCATCGGCATGGCCTTGTCGCGCATGAACTCGGGAATGCCGGGCCTGACGAAGATGCCGCGCCCGACATCGCCGATGACCGGATCACAGGCATAGAGCGTCTTGGGGTTCGCGCCCTTGACGCGGGCCACCGCCGACAGGATGGCATGCCCGAGGTCGGCGGAGCCCATGTAGCCGGAAATCACTCCGTCACAGACCGGCAACACGCCGCGGTCGGCAATGCCGTCCATGATCTCGTCGATCATCGCGCCGTCGAAGACCCGGCCTTTCCAGGCCCCGTAGCCGGTGTGGTTCGAAAACTGCACCGTGTGGATCGGCCAGACCTCGCAGCCCAGCCTCTGCATCGGGAACACGGCCGATGAATTGCCGACATGGCCATAGGCGACATGGGACTGGATCGAGAGGATGTTCATGGCTTTGTACTGGCTGGAGCTCATCCTTCGACAAGCTCAGGATAAGGGTGCTCGGGTGTGGCCTTCACAGGCGGCACCGCACCACAACCCTCATCCTGAGCTTGTCGAAGGATGAGCTCCAGTGAAAAGACATGATGCGGTCTGTGGAGTCCAAAATGATTGCTCGGATCCGGAGACGTTCCGAAGCCGGGCAAACGTGACGCTCAGCTTGTTGCGCGCCGGGCGAAGGCCGGATTGAAGGTCTTGCTCAGGTCGACCGTCGCGTTGGCCAGCTCGGGATCAAGCTGCTTGAGGACGTCAAACACGCTTTGCATGCCATCGGCGCTGGCGATGCCGGTGCGCGAGTAGCTCTCCTTCAGCTTGTTCACGGCCTGCAGGTACACGGCCCTGTCGCCGAGATGATACTCAGGCGGCACTGTGTCCGCGACCTGATCGGCCGTTGCGGTTTCGAGCCATTTCAGCGCCTTGACCGAGGCGTTGACAATGCGCTGCATGGTCTCGGGGTTCTTCTCGATGAACTCCTGGCGGGCATAGATCACCGCCGCGGGGTTGGAGCCGCCGAACAGGGCACGGGTGCCGGCCTCTGTGCGCGTGTCGATGATCGGCACGATCAGGCCATCGGCCTCGAGCTTGGAGACGACCGGGTCGAGATGGGAGATCACGTCGACCTGGCCCTGAACCACCGCCGCGACGGCGCTGGCTCCGCCGCCGATGCCGATGATCGGCGCATCGCTCGCCTTCAGCCCCGCCTTGACCATGGCGTACTGGACGGTGAGCGCTGTCGAGGAGCCGGGCGCGGTGACGCCAAGCTTGAGACCCTTGAAATCAGCCGGGGACTTGACGCGGGCAACAAGCTCCTTGCGGGCCGCGATGACGATGCCGGGGAAGCGGCCAAGCTCGACGACGGCGCGGATGTCCTGCGCCTTCGCCTGCATGCGGATTGTGTGTTCGTAAGCGCCGGCAACAACATCAACCGAGCCGCCGACAAGCGCCTGGAGGGACCGTGCGCCTCCCGCGAAATCATTGATCTCGATATCGAGGCTCTGCTCCTTGAAGAAGCCGCGCCGGTCAGCGATCGCCAGAGGCAGGTAGTAGAGCAGGGCCCGTCCGCCGACACCAAGGACGAGCTTGGACTTCTCCGGCGTGCGCTGGGCGATCGCCGGCATGGCGAGGCCTGAAAAGCCGGCGGCGCCAAGGCCCGCCAGAACGGTTCTGCGATGGATCGTCATAAGTGTTCCTCCGGATTGCAGCCTTGTCGCGGCTGCTTGTGTGACGGTCAGCTGTTGGCACCCGTTGATGCCTGCCCCGGGCGCCAGACCAGAAGCCGGTTTTCGATCATCGTGACAATCGCATCAAGGATCAACACGAAGATGGTCAGGATCAGCATGCCCGAGAAAACGCCGGTGACGTCGAAGACGCTCTCCGCCTCGTGGATCTTATAGCCCAAGCCCGCCGACGAGCCGAGATACTCGCCGACGACGGCGCCCACCAGGGCGAACCCCACCGATGTGTGCAGCGACGAGAACATCCAGGTCATCGCAGCCGGCCAGTAGACATGCCGCATCAGTTGCTGCTCGTTCATACCGAGCATCCGGGCATTGGCCAGAACCGTCTGCGAGACCTCACGGACACCCTGATAGACGGCGAAGAAGACGATGAAGAAGACCAGCGTGAAGCCGAGTGCGACTTTCGACCAGATGCCCAGCCCGAACCAGAGCGCGAAGATCGGCGCCAGCACCACGCGCGGCAGGGCGTTGGCGGCCTTGATGTAGGGATCAAAGACTGCGGCCAGCAATTCCTTGCGGGCAAAGACGAAGCCGCACAGCACGCCACCGGTCGCACCGAAGATGAAGGCGAGCACGGTTTCGGTCAGCGTGACGCCGAGGTGATACCAGATCTCGCCGCCGGACAATTGCTTCCAGGTGCGTGCAATCACGTCGATCGGGGTTGAGAAAAAGAACTGCATCTTCTTCGGCTCGGCAAACAGCGCCGTTGTTGTCGTGATGTGCCAGACGAGCAGGAAGCCGACCATGACGAGGATCTGCAGCACCGTGATCCTGAGGCGGGATGGGCCGTTCATGCCATGTCCCTCCCCTCGCCGGCAGCATAGGCGCGCTGGACCTCGACCTTGAGGGTCTGCCAGATCTGGCGGTGAATCTCGTGGAAGTCCCTGTCGAGGCGGATGTCGGCGATGTCGCGCGGGCGCTTGAGACTGACGCGGTAGTCGCCGACGATCGTGGCAGCCGGACCTGCCGACATCACCACCACGCGGTCGGACAATGAAATCGCCTCTTCGAGGTCATGGGTGACGAACATCACGGCCTTGCGGTCCTTTGACCAGAGGTCAAGCAACAGGTTGCCCATGATCTGGCGTGTCTGCGCGTCAAGTGGTCCGAAGGGCTCGTCCATCAGCAGGATCTTCGGATTGCGGATCAACACCTGCGCCAGTGCGACACGCTTCTTCTGCCCGCCCGAGAGCATGTGCGGGTAGCGGTCGGTGAAGGCGCGCAGCCCGACGCGCGCCAGCCACTCGCGCGCCCGTTCCTCGGCCTCGCGGGCGGGGACGCCCTGCGGCTCAAGCGCCACAGACACATTCTGGAGCGCCGTCTTCCACGGCATCAGCGCATCAAGCTGGAACAGGTAGCCGGCGCGCAGGTTCAGGCCGGACAGGGGCTCGCCCAGGATGCCAACCGCACCGGCGCTCGGACGGAGCAGGCCGGCGGCGGCGTTCAGCAAGGTGGACTTGCCGCAGCCGGTTGGTCCAACCACCGCAACGAATTCGCCGTCTGCGACGGAGACGGAGATGTCCTTCACCGCCTGATAGCGGCCGCCATCCTTCAGGTTGAAGGTGATGTCGATGCCCGACAGCGCGATGGCTGCGGATGCGGCGGCGCGTGTGTCCGCGACGGCAGCGGCCTCCTGCATGCGACGACCCCTCCCGAGGCAAACTGACCGCTTGTGCGGACTTCTTGAGGAGACACGATAGACAGGCGCCTAAACAAGTCAACAAGGCTGACCCAGTTTCGCATAACCTGCCGGTATGCCACGATGCGGGTGAGGATTCAGCTTGTACCGGCGGCAAGATAGCCTGCGAGCAGAAGGCCGCCGAGCACGGCCACGAACGCGGCAGCAAGGCATTCGAGCGTCCGGATCGCCAGGGCGGCACGGTTTCCGCGCCCGCCCGCCAGCCGCAAGGCAAGTCCTTTCAGCATGACAGCCAGCATCGCCAGCACGCCGGTCGTGAGCGCCGTGCCCAGCGCCATGGCGAAGGTTGCTGCGATCCCGGCCCAGATGATGCCCTGCGAGGCAGCAAAGACCAGCACGATGATGGCGCCGGCGCAGGGCCTGATCCCGGCCGCCACCATGACACCGAGGCTTTGCCGGATCGAACGGGGCGACGGAGGTGTCAAGACTGCGTCATGGGCGCAGCCGGGCGCGCAGGCGGCTGCGTCACCCCTCCAGGCACCCACGAGGACACCCGCCTTGCGCCACAGGAGTGCGAGGCCGAGGATCGTGATCGCGGAAAAGGCAGCGATCTCGACCCAGCGGGTCGCGGCGTTCATCTGGCGTGCGGTCGCGCCGAGGATGAGCGTGAACAGCACGACAAGGCCGATCGCCACCAGAGCCTGGACCAGCGCCGCCCCAAGGCTGAGGCTGAAGCCGCGCCAGACTGCGGCGCGGTCGTCGCTCAGGATGTAGGCGGAAATGACAGCCTTGCCATGTCCCGGACCGGCAGCGTGGATCACGCCATAACCGAAACCGAGCGCCAGCAAGGCTGGCAGGGCAGCGCTGCTGTCCCGGAGCGCGCGCAGCGTCGCGGTCAGATCCCGGTAGAACCCGGCCTGATAGTTCAGGATCATCGCGCCGAGGCCGCTGGCCGCGGGGGCGGCCTCGCGCGGGCCGACGCCAAAGGGATTGCGGGCAGGCGGTGGGGGAGGCGGCGCACCGGCCGAGAGCCACCACGTCACGGCCAGCATCAACCCGGCCACAAGGCACAGGGCCGCGACGGCGATCAGGATCCTGGGGCCAGGGCCCGGAACCGCCGGAGCCTCCATCGACCTGATCAGGGACACGCCACCAGAACCCGGTTGACGAAGCCGGCACCGAAATTGCTGCCGGACAGCGAGGTAAAGAAGTCCTCCGACAACTTCTGCTGCTGCGCCGGCTCCAGCGGGCGCGGACGGGTGATCGTGCGGGCGCAGCCCTGCGGCGCGCCCACCGTCCTGACCGCGTCATCGCCCTCGGCCAGCGTGAACGACACGAACCAGGTCGGGTCGAACACCTCCAGCGAAAAGGTTCGCTGGCTGGCGGCGATCTTGAGCGGCAGGGTGAAAGTCAGGGTCAACCGCGCCTTGTCGTAGCTCAGCGCGTAATCGACCGGCTGGCTGAAGTCCTGCTTGACGCCGCTGGCTTTCGCGACGGTGAAGAAGTCGAATTCATGCAGGGATTCGACATTCACCTTCGCCAGTTCGGCGAGTTCGTCGGCGGAGAGCTTGCCGTCGCCATTCTTGTCGAGGCCCTGTACCGCGAAGGCGGAATAGGGTTCATCGAAGGTCCAAGCGTGGCGCACGGCAGCGACGCGGCCTTCACGGTTGTAGATGATCTCCGACTTTGCCGTGACCCAGACATGGGGATGCGCCATGGCCGGAAGCGAAAGGCCCAGCATGGCCCCGACAATGGCAGCCACACGCCACAGGATGGCGGGCAGGGCATTTGTGGTTTTCCGGTCGTGCATCATGATCCAATCGGACAGCAGCGCTTCAACAGGCTCCGGACGCTGCGCATTTAAAGTTAATGAAACGTCAACATCAAGCCAGTGGGTCCAGAAACCGTGCCAGCGGGCCCTGCTGTGGCGGGCAATCGCGGCCAAATCGCGGCATGGCTCTGTGGCGTATCAGGCCTGCCCGGTCTTCACGCCCCACAACAGCACGCCGCCGACCGTGAAAAATACGATCAGCACCGCCAGCCCGGCTTCCTGCCGGTCCGTTAGATCAGTGGCGAGGGCCACCAAGGTCGGGCCCATGAAGCTCGTCACCTTGCCCGACAAGGCGAACAGGCCGAAGAACTGTCCGGTCCTGGCGGGGGGCGACAGTCTCGCCAGAAGGCTGCGCGAGGCCGCCTGCATCGGGCCGGCGACGAGGCCGATCAGCAGGCCGAGGCCGAGATAGACTTTCTCCGGCAGGCTGCCGAACAGCCCGTCGCCCGGGCGGGCTGCTTCGGCAGGGATCACGAACAGGATGTGACCCTTGCCGAGCGAGAGAATCCCGATGCAGGTGATGATCAACACCACGATCGCGCCGAGCACGACAGGCTTGCCGCCGATCCGGTCGTCGAGCCAGCCGCCGGCCAGCGCGCCGAACACGCCGGTCACGGTCAGCAGGATTCCGAAAATTCCGACCTCGATGGTCGACCAGCCGAAGACGCCCGCCGCGTAGATGGCGCCAAAGGCGAACAGCGCCACCAGCCCGTCCTGGTAGATCATGTTGGCGATCAGGAAACGCGCCATAGAGGGCCAGCGACGCACGTCGGCCAGGGTGGCCTTGAGCTGCACAAAGCCCTGGCTGGCGGCCGCGGCAAGCTTCACGCCTGTTTTCGGCATATCAGGCGTCAGCAGGAACATCGGCGCGACGAAAACCACGAACCAGAGTGCCGCTAGCGGTCCGCTGATGCGGTCGCCCTCGCGCAGCGCCGGGTCCAGTCCGAAGGCCGGCAGGAGCCCCAGAAGAGTCCTGCCGGTGTCCGGGCTGGCGGCGAGAAAGCCCAGCATGATCACGAGCGACAGAAGGCCGCCGAGATAGCCGACGGCCCAGCCGGTGCCGGACAGCCGGCCAATGCGTTCGGGCGGGACCAGCCGGGTCATCATCGCATTGTTGAAGACGGTGGCGAACTCGGCTCCGATCGTGGCCAGAACAAAGCCTGCGAGAGCGATCGGCACGGCAGACGGATGCCCCGGCGCCGCGAACCAGAGCAGACCCGCGCCGGCGACCAGCATGGCGCCGAAGATGGCAATCCATGGCTTGCGAGGGCCGGTCATATCGGCCACGCCGCCCAGCAGGGGCGACAGCACGGCGATGCACAGGCCGGCAAATCCCGTAGCGTAGCCCCACCAGGCCTGCCCCTGCGCCGGATCCGGCGCCAAGGCGGAGGCAAAGAAGGGCGCGAAGACGAAGGTGGTGATCAGGGTAAAGAAAGGCTGGGCCGCCCAGTCGAACATGATCCAGGCGCGTACCGCCCGCTTTGGCGGATAGTCGGTCACTGCAAGGTCGTGTCGGTGTCTGAGCCGCCGCGCGCGAGTTCCATTTCGGTGATGGCCACCAGCATGTCGGCGCGGGCCTTGAGATCGGGCGCCTCGAGCAGGGCCTGCTTTTCCCGCGCGCCGAATGGCGCCATCATCGACAGGGCATTGACGAGCGCCTCGTTCGGAGCGTCGTTGACGCCCTTCCAGTCGATCTTGAGCTCGTTGGCCAGGGCAAACTCCTTGAGCGCCCGCAACAGGCTGACCCGGTCAACCTTGTCTTCACCGGCGCGGGCCTCGAAATCGGCCAGGAAGCGCGCATAGCTGACCTTGGCCTGGCGATAGGCCGTCAGCATGCTGAGCTCCTCCTCGACCTCGAACCGGGCGACGCCGGTCAGCGTCAGCAGATAACGCCCGTCGCCTGTCTCGGCGAACTGCGTGATGCGACCGATGCAGCCGACCTTGTAGAGCCTTGGCGTCAGCCGGACCTGTTCCTCGACATCCTGATCGGGCTGGATGATGCCGATCAGCCGATGGCTTTTCAGCGCGTCGTCAAACATGGCGAGATAGCGCGGCTCGAAGATGTTGAGCGGCATCTGTCCGCGCGGCAGCAGCAGCGCGCCCGACAGCGGGAACAGCGGAATGGTGGACGGACAATCCACTGGACCGCGATACACGGCGTTCATGCTCATGTCCCCCCGATCCTTCGGTGGCCTGTCCGTTGTGCCATCACGGCCCCTCAGGAGAACAGCAGCGCGGACAGCTTGCGCCGCCCTGAAATGGCGGCTTCGTCCATCGGACCCCAGGCTTCGAAGAACTGGACGAGCTGTTTGCGCGCGCCATCCTCCATCCAGGTCCGGTCGGCCTTGATGATCGCGATCAAGTGATCGACGGCTTCCTCGCGGCGTTGATGGGCGTTGAGCGCCAGCGCCAGATCGAAGCGGGCCTGATGGTCCTTTGGGTTGGCCTCGACGGCCCGGGCGAGGCCAGCGACGTCACCAAGGGCCGCCGCCTGTTCGGCGAGGTCGATCGCCGCGCGGACACCAGCGAGCGCGGCATCCTGCGCCTTCTCGGCTGGCGCGAGGGCCAGAATCTGCCTGGCGGCGTCGATGTCACCCATGTCGAGCTGAAGCTTGGCCATGCCGGCGATGGCGCCCAGATTCTCGGGCTCCTGAGTCAGGACGGCAGCATAGAGATCCATCGCGCCGGCCGGGTCGCCGGCCTCGGCCGCACCTTGCGCCGCCGCGATCATCTCGGCGGTCGCGCCGGGTCCGAGCGGCCCGACCAGACGTTCGATGAACTGCTTGATCTGGCTTTCCGGCACAGCGCCCATGAAACCGTCGACCGGCTGCCCGCGCTGGAAGGCGATCACGGCCGGAATCGACTGGATGCCGAGCTGGCCAGGGATCTGGGGGTGCTCGTCGATGTTCATCTTGACGAGCTTGACCTTGCCGCCCGCCGCTTTCACGACTTTCT
The DNA here is from genome assembly GCA_026400555.1 of Hyphomicrobiales bacterium. GTDB lineage: Bacteria > Pseudomonadota > Alphaproteobacteria > Rhizobiales > Beijerinckiaceae > Allobosea. The sequence continues at coordinate 34,107 of JAPLOW010000063.1, read as the reverse complement.
CGATGACCGGGGTCAGCTGTTTGCACGGGCCGCACCAAGGAGCCCAGAAATCGACGAGCACGGGCTGTTGCATCGATTCGGCGATGACGTCCTGACGGAAGCCCTGTGTGGTGGTGTCGCGCACCAGCCCCTCGGGCGCCTGCGCCTCAGCCTGCTTCGGGGCCAAACCATTGCTGCCGAACATTGCCATTCTGCCTGTCAGTTGGATCACGTGACTGTAATGTGGGTGCTACCTGCCGGGATGTCCATGTCCGAAATCACCGCTGCAGCTGTTTCGTGGCCGATCAGGTCTCCACCGGCGGTTCCGGCAGCGCCACGACCAGCGGTTTGTGCCCAGTTGCCGCGAAGAAACGGAGCAACCCCTCGCGGGACAGGCTCGTCGTCGCCGTGTTGACCAGCGGGTGGCAGTTGATCACCGGGGATGTGATCAGCCCGGCATCGATCACGAGCGTAACGTCATGGTTGCGGTCATTGATGAGCGACAATGCCGTCACCGAGCCGGGTGTCACCCCGAGATAGGTCATCATCTGCTCCGGGTTGCAGAAGGACAGTCGTCCGCTCGCGCCGATGACCTCGTGCAGCCGCTTCAGATCGATGCGCTGCTCATGCTCAGCCACGACAAGGAAGAGCCGGCCCTTCTTGTCCTTGACGAAGAGATTCTTGCTGTGGGCGCCGGGGATATGACCGGTCAGGTGCTTGCTCTGCTCAACCGTGAAGGCAGCTTCATGGCGGGTGGTGGTCGTCTCGACCCCAAGGCTGGCCAGAAAGGCAAGCACGCCCTCCGGCGACATGGGAGCGGCATCGGCTGCGGGCGCGTCGGTCATCCTTGAGACCCTTGCTGGGCGAACCGGGCGGACTGCGAACGCTTCCTGCCACGGCGAATGGCCGTCTCATGCCTGCGGATGGGGTGGTCTGGCAAGCCCGCCCTGCAGCCTTGCCGGTAGCCCCCTGTCAACAAGTGGCACAAAAGGGCTTGCGAAGGACAGGAGTTTGAGGCAAAGAACGCGCCTCGTCGGCGGGCAACCGCTGATGGGCCCACGGATGCGGGTGTAGCTCAGTGGTAGAGCACGACCTTGCCAAGGTCGGGGTCGAGGGTTCGAATCCCTTCGCCCGCTCCAGTTGATTTCCAGACGTGACGTCTGTTTCGCCCCGCGGCCAACGCGGGGCGAATTTGTTTCCGGAGTGCAAACCCCGCCTGCCTGGCATGGGATGTCTTGCAATTGGCCCCGAATGGCAGGAAGAGGGCCTCCTGTTCGGGCGTCAGGCCTGATGCGGGTGCCCGGTCGACAGGAGAGCAATGAGCATGGCCAAGCTGTCCGCGCGAGACGCTGCCGATGGCTGGCCGCTGCTGAGGCGGTTGTGGCGCGAGGAACTGGTCCAGCACCGCCTTGCGCTCCTCGGCGTTCTCGGCCTTGTCGCGATCATTGCGGCGATGACCAGCCTGTACCCGGTGCTGATCAAGCTTGCGTTCGATTCGTTCGCGACGGGCGCCGGGGGAACCGCCGATCCGCTGCTCAACAGGCTGCGTTCCTGGCTTGTGGTGCTGACGGGTCCCGGCATCGGCCCGATCCATGTCATTGCCGTGATGGTGGTGGTCGTCACGTCCGTGAAGGGCTTTGCGCTGCTTGGGAAGATCGTGCTGACCAACAGTGTGGTCTCACGGGTCGAGGCCGACATGCAGGGGCGGCTCTACGAACACCTCGTCGATGCCGATCTTGCGCAGGCCCAGCGCGAAAGCCCGGCTGCGTTGACGCAACGCTTCAGCACCGATTTCATCTATGTGCGCGAAGCTCTGACGCGACTGGTCAACATCGCCGTGCGCGATGGACTGACCGGCATCGGCCTGTTCGGCGCCATGCTCTGGATTGATTGGCAGCTCACGCTGATCGCCCTGGTGGTCGTGCCCATTGTCGCCGTGCCGATCGTCGCCATTGGCAAGAAGCTGCGGCGCGTCGCCACCAGCCAGCAGGAGCAGAGCGGCATCATGGCCGCGCTGATCACCGAAAGCCTGCAGGGCGCGCGGGTGGCCAAGACCGACCAGCTCGAACCCTATCTCAAGCGCCGGGCCCGGGCGGCCTTCGAGATGGTTCGGAAGCTGCGCATGAAGGCGATCAACGCGCGCGGTCGGGTCGAGCCGCTGCTCGAGGTTGGCGGCGGCATCGCGGTGGCGGTCGTCCTGTTCGCCATCGGAATCCGGGTCAATTCGGGCGTCGGCACCATCGGGGACTTCACCGGCTATGTCACGGCGCTGTTGCTGGCTTCGCAGCCCCTGCGCTCGATCGGCAACCTCAATGCCATCATCCAGGAAGCCCTGGCCGCGCTGAAGCGCTATTATTCAACCGTGAACGAGCCAGCCCTCATCACCGATGCGCCCGACGCAAGGCCGCTCACGGTGCAGGGCGCGGCGATCAGCTTTCGGGATGTCAGCTTTTCCTACCGCGAGGACCATGCCGCCCTGCGCCAGGTCGGTCTCGAGGTCGCGGCCGGCTCCGTCACCGCGCTGGTGGGACGGTCCGGTTCGGGCAAGTCGACGCTGCTGGCGCTGGTGCCGCGACTGTATGACGTAACGGCCGGAACGATCGCGATCGACGGGCAGGACATCCGCTCCGTTACGTTGGCGTCGCTGCGGGACCAGATCGCGGTCGTCTCGCAGGACATCGTGCTGTTCGACGACAGCATCAAGGCCAACATCGCCTTTGGCCGGCCCGGCGCACCGGATGCAGAGATCGAGGCCGCTGCGGAGTCTGCCGCGGCGCATGGCTTCATCCTGGCGCTGCCCGATGGCTACGCGACCCGCGTCGGAGACCGCGGCTCGCGGCTGTCGGGCGGGGAGCGTCAGCGGGTTGCGCTGGCCCGTGCGATCCTGAAGAACGCCCCGATCCTGCTGCTGGACGAGGCCACCAGCGCGCTCGACGCCGAATCCGAGAAGCTGGTGCAGGATGCGCTGGCCCGCCTGATGAAGGGGCGGACCACACTGGTCATCGCGCACCGGCTGTCCACTGTCCGCGAGGCGGACCAGATCGCGGTGATGGAGGGCGGCCAGATCGTCGAGCGCGGCCATCATGACGCGCTGATCGCCGCCGACGGGGTGTATGCCAAGCTCCACCGGCTGCAGATGCTGGACGGCTGAGCGCCGCCTGCCTCACTCACGGCGCATGATGCGATCGATCAGCAGACTGGCGAAAAAACCCTCGTGGAAGGCCTTCTGGACCGCCTGCGGGTCATAGGCATCCCTGACCCAATCCATGAAGGACAGACCCTTCGCCTCGCCCTCGCTCTGGTACACATCAAGGAATGTATCGAGAATGCCGGTCTTGGCCAACCGGACATGACCGTAGCGCAGCGACAACTGTTGCTTGGCTTCGGCTACGGGCCGCTTCCTGTGCACGAGCAGATAGAGCGCGCTGAACAGGCCAGCGCGGTCCGCTCCGGACTTGCAATGCGCGACGGCCGGATAGGCGAGGCTCTCGAAGAACGCCGGCAAGGATAGCAAGGTCTCGCGGTCGGGCGCCTCGCGCGAGCGCAGTGTCAGTTCGCGCAGGTCGAGCCCAAGCTCCTGGCATGCCTCGCGCTGGAGCGGCCAGCCGCCCTGCTCGCGTCCACCCCTGAGGTTGATCACGGTGCGCAGGCCGCCCTTTGCCAGACGCGCCAGATCACGCGGCGAAGGCTGGGCGCAGCGCTTCATCTCGTTGGAGACGTCATGCTCGTTGAGATAGACCGCGCGGATGATGCCGTGGTCGATGAACAGCAGGTTCAGCCAGGCATGCAGCCGCTGCCAGCGACCGGTGATCGGACGATCCCAGTAGGCGATCCGCCTGGCGCGCGCGGCACCGCGATCTTCATTTGAAGCGAAAGGTCTGATCAATGACGTGTTCCAGTCTGCAGGCCTCATGTGGAGTGCAGCGCGCGGTTCTGACAGTGGGTCGCCGTGAAACGTGGTGCGGTCCCGGTTGAGGTCGATCGGTGGCGCGGAGCATCGCTCAATGCCGGAAGTGGCGATGCCCGGTGAAGACCATGGCGAGGCCGGCGTCGTCGGCGGCCCTGATCACCTCATCATCGCGGACCGAGCCGCCGGGCTGAATCACCGCCGTCGCCCCCGCCTCGGCGGCAGCCAGAAGGCCATCGGCAAAGGGGAAGAAGGCGTCCGACGCGACAACCGAACCCTTCGCCAGCGCTTCGGGCAGCCCCAGCGCCCTTGCCGCTTCGGCCGCTTTCCAGGCCGCAATCCGGGAACTGTCGACGCGGCTCATCTGGCCGGCGCCGATGCCGACGGTGGCTCCGTTGCGGGCATAGACGATGGCATTCGACTTGACGTGCTTGGCCACCTTGAAGGCGAAACGCAGGTCATTCAGCTCCGCCTCGCCGGGCGCGCGTTTCGTCACGACGGTGAGCGGCATGTCGTCCACCACCGCGTTGTCGCGCGACTGGACGAGAAGTCCGCCGCTGACCGCCGTAACGGCAAGCCCGCCCGCTCGCGGATCGGGCAGGCCGCCCGCCACCAGAAGACGGAGGTTCTTCTTCGTGGCCAGCACCGCGAGCGCTTCATTGCTCACGGCCGGCGCGATGATGACCTCGGTGAAAATGCCAATCATCCGGCGCGCGGCGTCCGCGTCGAGTTCCGTGTTCACCGCGATGATGCCGCCAAAGGCGGAGACCGGGTCGCAGGCCAGCGCCGCTGCATAGGCCTCTGCCAAGGTCGAACCCAGCGCAACGCCCGACGGATTGGCGTGCTTGAGGATGACGCAGGCCGGCCCCCGGGCGGGATCGAACTCTGCGACGCATTCGAAAGCGGCGTTGGTGTCGTTGATGTTGTTATAGGAGAGTTGCTTGCCCTGAATCTGCCGCGCGCTGACGACACCGGGGCGCAGTTCCGGCGTCCGGTAGAGCGCCGCGGTCTGGTGTGGGTTCTCGCCGTAGCGCATCACCTCGAGCAGAGCGCCGCCGACGGCGCGGAAGGCCGGGCTCGGCTCGTTGAGTTCGGCGGCCAGCCAGTTGGAAATGGCGGCGTCATAGGCCGCCGTGCGGGCGTACGCTTTCTGCGCCAGCTTTCTGCGCAAGGCCAGCGTGACGGCGCCGTGATGGGCGGACATGTCGGCGAGGAGCGCGGCATAATCAGCCACATCGACCACGACCGCGACGTCGCCATGGTTCTTGGCCGCCGCCCGGATCATGGCCGGCCCGCCGATGTCGATGTTCTCGACGCAGTCGTCATAGGGCTTGCCGGCGGCCACCGTGGCTTCGAACGGGTAGAGATTGACCACCAGCAGGTCGATCGAGCCGATGCCGTGGGCCAGCATGGCGCAGGCCGCCATGCACCGCCGGATGCAGCGTCTTGACGCGTCCGTCCATCATTTCGGGAAAGCCCGTCAGGTCGGATACGTCCCTGACGGCCAGTCCGGCGGCGGCAAGCGCAGCCCGGGTGCCGCCGGTCGAGACCAGTTCGACGCCCTGGGCGGCCAGCGAGCGGGCGAAGTCCTCGAGCCCGGTCTTGTCCGAGACGGAAATGAGCGCACGGGCGATCCGGCGTGTGTCTGTCGGCATGTCGGCGTCAGTCTCCAGCGGCCGGACGCAGAATGTCCGACCGTCGGCAGAGCCGCTATCACACCGGCAAGCGGGAATACAGCTGCAAGACGGTCAACCGCTCTCGGCGGGAGCCGTGACCTCCCGCAAGCCCCGAGCCCTCTGTGCGATCGCCATCAGAAAGAGGTGCGCACGCCGATCTGGCCGTTGTGGCGCACCAGGCTGCGGTCGCCGATCGAGGCGCGGTACTCCGCGTTCAGCACCCAGCCCGACGCCATCTGCGATGACAGGCCCAGACCGAGGACGACGCCGGGTCCTTTCGGATCGCCGGTGACCGTCCGGAAGGTCTGCGCGGTGTTGGCCAGCAGGCGGCCCGTCAGGCTGTTGCCGGAATAGGTCAGGTAGCGCTCGTATCCGACCAGCGCGGTGACGGCCACCTTCTGGCCGGGCGTGTTGATGACGGTGGCGCTGGCGCGCAATTCGATGCCGCCGAGCAGGGCGTTCACGCCATGCGAACGGATGGACAGCGGGGCGATCGTTCCGTTCTCGTCGATCGTGTCGACCATCCCGCCGAGCCAGGCGAGGCGCGCGCGGGGCGACAGTTCGAACATCCCGAGGCTGTGGATGTAGCCCGCCTCGACCCCTGCGTTGTAGCTGACGGCCGTGACGCTGCTCTTGTTGGCCAGCGGCCCGATCGTCCTGCGCTCCATGTCGCCGAAGCGTGTCACGCCGAGCCCGAGCCCGGTCTTGGCGAAAAAGCTGCCGGCATTGTAGATCGCGCCGACATCGAAGGCTGCGTTGAACGTGTCAGCATTCAGGGTCGAGGCAACCTTGGTCGTGCCGACGCCGACCGAGCCGCTGGCTGTCAGACCCCAATTGCTGGTCAGGGCCCGGTTCATGCCGAAATTCACGCCGTAGGTGGACGAGCGGAAGCCAGGGCGGGTGGCCGACGAATCGCCATTCGACACGCCGCCGACGATGTTGACAAAGTAGTCGTTCACGCCGGGCTTGCCGAAGCGGATGCTGTCCAGGCGATCAAAGGCGCGCGCCATGCCGGTGCGGCGATCATCAAGGATTTGTTCGCCAAGGGCGGAGAAGACGCCTGCAAGAACGGGAGCCTGAACATACTGGTTGACGGTCGCGGCGATCAGGGCGTGACCTGCGGTGGTCGGGTGCACGCCGTCCCAGAAGGCGTATCCGGGCTGCACGGCCGGATTGCCCACGCAGGCCAGCACCGAGAGGCACGGCTGGGTCGCGTTGGCGAAGCCGAACGCAGCCGGGTTCGCCTGCAGCGCAGTGAACACGCCTGCGACGTCAACCGTGATGATGTTTGCATTCGGCGCGCCAGCCGCAGCGGCGCCCACGGAGGTCAAGAGCGCGGCGTTGAAGGTCGAGCTGCTGAAGCCAGCCAGAGCTGCGGCGGGTCCACCGGCAAACTGCGGCAGACCGCTGAAGTTTGGCAGATTCAGCACGATGATCCGGCGCGCGCCGGCCGCCGCCAGCTGGCCGACCTGGGTTCCGATGTTGGTGGCCGAGGCCACGGCGACACCCTGCATGGTGGCCTGCGCGGTCGCCGGTGTCGCCGCCGCGCCGGGGATCGCCTGGAAGATGTTGTTGGCGCCGCCCCAGAGCGTGGCTGTGTCCGTCGCCGCGAAGGCGCCGCCGCGCAGCGTATAGTTAGTGATCTGGGCACCGGTTCCGCCCGAGATGTTCGGTGGATCGGTGACGCTGACCGCAGGGTTGCTATCCGTTCGGGCGCCGCCGAAGGCAAAGTTGGTGCTGGTGGCGTTGTTGACCGGGCCCACAGGGAAGAAGCCCGCCATCGGGGCGCCGGCGAGCTGCTCGACCCAGGTCGGGCCGTTGCTGAAGCGGCCATTGAAATAGGGTGCAGGTGGCTGTCCGGTGGCCGCGAAGAAGTTGCCGTTGTCTGACAGGCTGTCGCCGAACGCGACGTAGCGCTGCTGCGCCAGCGCGCTGGTCGACAAAAGGGTAAGGGCCAGCATGGCCCATGCGGATGTCCTGGTCATTGGTTGCCTCCCGGCTGCCCCGTATCCACCTTGAACCGGCGGAATGTTGAGATGTGATCCATCACGCCTTGCCTTGATCAGTTCAAGTCTTTGGACACAGACCGGACACGAATCAGACAAGAGTCAGACAAGGCGTGTCCTGAAAGCCACAAATGCGACGACCCGGGCCCGCCCGCAGGGGGGGGCGCCTCCGACCTTCGTGTCGCCATCTCAGCGCTGTTCAAGCCGGCCATGTCCCACTAGGGTGCGCGGCCTGTCGCCATGGAACACCCCTGCATGCTGCCCGATATCCGCGATTTCGACCGCCTGACCCGCGACTTCCGCTGGCGCATTCCGCACCGGTACAACATCGGCGTCGATGTCTGCGACCGTTGGGCCGCCGCCGATCCGGCGCGGGTTGCGGTGATCGAAGCCGGCGCCGACGGCTCCGCAGCGACATTCAGCTATGGCGAGATGAAGAACCAGTCCGACCGTCTGGCCAACGGCCTGAGGGCACGGGGCATCAAGGCGGGCGACAGGGTCGCGATCCTTCTGCCGCAGGGGCGAGCGGTGCCGGTCGCACATGTGGCGACCTACAAGCTCGGGGCCATTGCGGTGCCGCTGGCCGCGTTGTTCGGGGTTGACGCGATCGCCTTCCGCCTGCGCGATGCCGGGGCGAAGGCGCTGATCACCGATGCGGCGGGTCTGGCGAAGGCGCGCGCCTCGGGCGACGACGCCGGCCTCGAGGTCGTGATCAGCACCGGTGGCGCCGATGGTGCGGCCGAGGACTTCCGGCAAGTCGTGGCGACCGCCCGGCCGGACTTCGCGCTGGTCGATTCCGGTCCGGACGATCCGGCCCTGATGATCTACACATCGGGGACTACAGGAAACCCCAAAGGCGCGCTGCATGGCCACCGTGTCGTGCTGGGGCATCTGCCGGGCGTGCAGATGCCGCATGAATTCCTGCCGCAGCCCGGCGACCGGATGTGGACCCCGGCTGACTGGGCCTGGGCCGGCGGGCTGCTGAACGTTCTGCTGCCAGCGCTGCATTTCGGGATCCCGGTGGTGGCGCGGGCTTCCGCCAAGTTCGATCCGGACGAGGCCTTCGACCTGATGGCGCGATTTGCGGTGCGCAATTGTTTCGTGCCGCCGACAGCCCTGCGCATGCTGCGCTCGGTCAGGAACCCGCGTGGGCGCCATGATCTCAAGCTCCGTACGATCGGCTCGGGCGGAGAGTCACTTGGGGCGGAGACCCTGGCATGGGCGCGGGAGGCGCTCGACCTGACGGTGAACGAGTTCTACGGCCAGACTGAATGCAACCTTGTGCTGGCCTCCTGCGCCGCCATCGGCGTGCTCAGGCCCGGCTCGATTGGCAAGCCGGTGCCGGGGCATGATGTGAACGTGATCAGGCCGGATGGCGCGGTCTGCGAGCCGGGCGAGGAAGGCCAGATTGCCGTCCGGCGGCCCGATCCGGTGATGTTCCTGGGCTACTGGAACAATCCGGCCGCAACGGAGGCCAAGTTCATCGGCGACTGGCTGAAGACCGGGGATCAGGGCGTCCGCGATACGGACGGCTACATCCGTTTCGTCGGCCGAGACGATGACGTGATCACCTCATCGGGCTACCGTATCGGGCCGGGCGAGATCGAGGACTGCCTGATCACGCATCCGGCCGTGGCGCTGGCGGCGGTCGTCGGAAAGCCCGATGCGCTGAGGACGGAGATCGTCAAGGCGTTTTTGGTGCTGAAGCCCGGCCATGAGCCGTCCGACGCCCTCGTCGCGGACATCCAGGCCTTCGTGCGGCGGCATCTTGCGGCGCATGAGTACCCGCGCGAGATCGCCTTTCGTGACAGCCTGCCGATGACCACGACCGGCAAGATCATCCGGCGCGAACTGCGGTCGCAGGGCTGATGGCCTGGGTTACTGCCCCTGCATCGACCAGCCGCGAAGCTGGTAGTAGAAGCGTTTGGCAATCAGGCGGGTCCGCCGTGCGGCGAGTTCGCGCGCTACGGCGACTTCGCCATGGCCGTTCAGGCTGATGGCCAGATCGCCGACCCGCATGCGGCCCTTCCAGACGCGCTCGATCATCGGATGATGCGGCAGGGCGCAGGAATCGATCTGCGTCAGGCCGGACATGGCGCCGGCGACCTCGCCGATCTGATGGCTGACGAGCGCGCCCGGAGAATAGGCGGCGAGGCGTTCGTCATGGCAGGTCTTGGTGTACCAGGCCTGGTCGCCGCTGGTCAGCACCACGCCGGCCGCCGCAACCCGCGAGCCGACTTCCAGAAGATGGACCTGCATCTGGCCTCGGCGCGCGAGACTTCGGGCGAGCGTGCGATAGAAGGCCAGGTCGCGCTGCGAGCTGAGGATCGCGGTGCCCCTGCGGGCCTTCCAGCCTGAGGCTTCAAGACCGAGAAACACCTCGAAGGCCGAGCGCACATCCTCAGGCCGGGCGGCGCTAAGCAGACGGACGTCGCCGTAATCCGCAAGCCGCCGGCTCTGCCGGGACAGTTCCTTGAGCCGCTTCGGGCCGGGCCGATCATGAACCGCATCCTCGCCGCCGAGCCAGCGGCAGGCCCGCTGATGCGCGCCAAGCTCGCTGGTGGTCAGCCCGGAGAGCGTGGCGGCGGCGCGCAGGGCCCGCCCGACCGGCCCCTCCAGCGCAATCTCGTTGAACAGCACGGCAGCAGGGCCGGAGGCTTCAGCGCCAAGCGCCGACAGGATGGCGCAGGCGGCCTCGACCGCAAAATGCCGATGCAGAAGTGGTGCGCCGCATGATGCATAGCGGGATGAAAAGCCGCGCGTCAGGCCCTTCTGTCCGGCTCTCCATGCGCCCTTCATCGGCCAGAAGGCGAGCAGCCTGCTCTCGCCCTCGTCGCGCGGATCCCAGACCAGCAGCGCCGCATGCCCGGCTGCCTCTGGCAGATGCTGCGCTGCCGCCAGGCAGAAATCGGGCTCATAGAAGATGTTCGGCTGAAGCGCCGTCGCCGCAAGGGCCCGCCACTGCGGCACGATCTCGGCGCACTCCGCCAGAGGCCGTATGTCCACGACGAGATCGCCGATCTGCCGCCAGAACCTGGGCGCCGACGGCTTGCCACTGCGCGCGCCGGGGACCGCCGGTTCGTGGGGGGGGGTGACCAGCCCGATGCGCCGCAGCGGTTCCAGCTCAAGATGCGCCATGGTGAAACAGCACTCCGTTCAATGCGCCGGACCGGGGTTGTACCGTGCCAGTTCGTGACAGGTGCCAGGACCTTCGCCGACCCTTGCTGGTTCGTCTACAAGTCCCGGGCCAGCCGCGGTGGTGACGCAGATGCTGCCGTGGCGTTGTCAGTTCTGGCCGAGGAAGGCGGCCCAGAGCTTCTCGACCACGGCGGGATCAAGGCCGCGCACGATGAGGACCAGGCGCGAGCGCCGGTCCTCGGAGGGCCAGGCGGCGAGCGCCACGGGTGGGTGCATCACCATCTGCGCAGCGTGCAGCACCAGGGGCGCGTCAGGGTGTTCGGCGACGTTCACCAGTCCCTTGAGCCGGAGTAGCCTGGGCCCATGGGTCGAGCGCAGCAGCGACCAGAACAGGTCGAGCGTCTGTGAGCGGACCGGCTGGTTGGCCGTGAGCGAGAAGGCCCTGACATCGTCATGGCGGTTGGGATCATGGCGGTGTCCGGCATGGTCCGCCTGCAGGGCGTCGATGGCCAGCCAGGCATCGACGAGATCGGGCTTGGCGGCGATGTCGAACAGGCCAAGGCCGACCAGCGCGCCCGCAGTGGCCTCGCCCCTTGCGGCGTCAAGGATCGGAGCGCCGGGATTGATGCCGGCGATCAGCGCCGTCAGCCCGTCCGGCGAGGTGTCTGGCTGCAGCAGGTCGGTCTTTGTCAGCACGACCGCATCGGCCACTGTCACCTGCCGCAGCGCCTCGTCCTGCGCGTTGAGCGTCTCGGCGCCATTGATGGCGTCGACCACTGTGATGACGCCATCAAGCTCGTAGCGGCGCGACAGATAGGGATGCAGCAAGACTGCATTGAGGATCGGGACGGGATCGGCGAGCCCTGTGGTCTCGATGATCACCCGGCCAAATGGCATGATGCGGCCGTTATCGCGCCGGCGCAGCAGGTCCTCGAGCGTGTTGACCAGATCGCCGCGAATGGTGCAGCACAGGCAACCCGACTCCATCAGGATCAGGCCATCCTCGCTGCCCTCGATCAGCAGATGATCAAGGCCGACCTCGCCGAACTCGTTGACGATGACGACGGCGCCCGCCAGTTCCGGCGCCTTGAGCAGGCGGTTGAGCAAGGTTGTCTTGCCGGACCCCAGGAAGCCCGTGAGGATCTGCAAGGCAATGGGTGCGGGCGGCGCGGGGGGCGAATCAGCCTGGGTCACGCGCTACAGGTGGCGCGTCGCTGGCGAGGCTTCAAGCCCGGCCTGTTCCGGTCGGACGGGCTGCGTTGATGGCGATGGCGACCAGAACAAGCACCGCTCCGAGATATTGCAGGCCTGCCAGGCGCTCGCCAAGGATGAGGGCCGCGAACAGGCTGGCGAACAGCGGCTCCGCACAGAAGGTCAGGCCGGCGACGGCTGCCGGAATGCGGGCCAGCGCGAGCAGTTGCAGCGCCATGGATACGACATAAGCGCCGAGCGTGATCGCCACGGCGACCGGAGCGGCGGCGAAAATGGCGGGGCTGTAAAAGCCATCCATCCACAGAAGCGTGGCGGTCACGCCGGGCAGCACCAGAAGGTGGCCCCAGAACAGCTTCGCGGCCACGGGCGTGCGCGGCATCCGGGCCGCGGCAAAGAATTGCAGCGCTGCCCCGGCTGCGGCCAGCAGCGCGAGCGCGAGCCCACGTGGATCCAGGCTGTCAAAGCGCGGCCCGACAACCAGCGCCACACCGAGGAAGGCCAGCAAGGCAACGGCCATGCGCACGGGCTGAAGCGGTGTCCGCTCGATCAGCGGCTCAAACACCACGATCAGGATCGGGAACAGGTAGAAGATGACGACCGCGACGCTGACCGGCAGGAAGGCCACCGTCGACATGTAGGCGGTGCCGATCACGGAACTCGACAGGCCGAAGACCAGCAGCGGCCAGCGCTCTCCGCGCGCCACGGACAACGATGGGCGAAACAGGGCGAAGGCCACCGCCAGACAGGCCAGCATCAGGAAGACGCGGTAGAACACCATCAGCGCACCCGTGATTCCGACGGTCGAGGCGATTTGCGCGGTGACGATGTTGAGGCCGTAGCCTGCCGCACTGGCCACGGCGAGCGCCATCCCGAGCCGCGCGTGGCTGGCCGGTGGTGGATCCACGGCGAGCCCTGTCGTCATTCAGTGCTGGCGGTGGGGTTGGCCGAAGGTCTGCGTGGTGGCAGCATGGCGGCGGGGCGCGTGGTCGCCGGCGCGGTGACCGGTTTTGGCTTCGGCGGCGAGGCCTGAGCCCGCTGCGCTGCGGGCTTTGCCGGAGCGGCCGCCGGCTTGCCGGGAACGGGCCTGGTTTGCGGGGCGCGGATGGCCGGCGGCTTGCCGGCGGGAGCGGTTGGCGCGAGGGAGGCGGCCTGCGGGGCCGGCTTGGGCTTGATGCCGGCGGCGGCGGATGGGCGCAAGGGCGCGGCTGCGCCCTGGCCAATCGCCCCGTGCAGCCTGATCGGACCTTCGCTGCGCGGCTCGGCTGCGCGCGCGGGTGCGAAGGCCGTGGCGGCGCCGGCCGCGACCGCGCCCGCTGCCACCCTAGGCGCGATGGCGCCGGGGCTGGCACGCGGCGTGGATGGCGCGGCGCCCTCGACATCACCCTGCGCAATGGCGTTTGCCGGGCCGACGGACGCAAGGGCCGGGCCTGCCCTCCCTCCGGCATTGGCGGCCAGGGGGGCGAGCGCGCTGCCGGCGCTGCGGCCATAGGCGACCTGCAGCGGGGCGAACTGGGCGCGCGGCCCCAGCGTGATTCGGCCGGTGGCCGACCGTCCCAGAGCCGACGATGGCTGCTGTGGCATCAGCCCGGCCCGCACGACGTCACTGTCGCTGTTGCCCGATGGCATGAACGAGATCGGCCCCGTGCTGTCGACATCGTCGGCGAGGGGCGCGCCGCGGCCGTAGGCCCGCACATCGACGCAGATATTCTGGGCGCGACCGCCGCTCGGCGGCAACTGGGTGACGACGTAGCCGCTCCCGCCCCAGGATGCGAAACCTGCGTCGAGGATCTGGGCCGCTTTCACCGTACGCTCCGCGCCCGAATAGGCGCCCAAGACCACAGCGATGAGGGTGCGTCCGCCGCGCGTCGCCGTTGCGACGACATTGAAGCCCGAGGCGCAGACGAAGCCGGTCTTGAAGCCGCTGGCGCCGGAATAGCGGCCGATCAGCCCGTTGGTGTTGTTGAGCGTGACACGGCCTAACTGGACTGCGCCGATGCCCCAATACGCCGCATAGTCGGGAAACTCCCGCAGGATGGTCATAGTCAGGATGGCCAGATCGCGAGCGCTGGTCTGCTGTTCAGGATCGTGCCAGCCATTGGGATTGCGGAACACGGTGTCGCTCAGGCCCAGCCGGCGCGCTTCGGCATTCATCATCTCGACGAAGGCCGGGACCGAACCGCCGACCCCTTCAGCGATGACATAGGCGATGTCGTTGGCCGACTTCACCATCATGATCTTCAGGGCATTGTCGAGGGTGATCTCCTGCCCGGACCTGATGTACACCTTCACCCGCGGCTGCTTGGCTGCCAGCGCCGATGCGGGAATCGCGGTCTCGAGGCCGATGCGCCCGGCGCGGACCGCCCGGAGCGCGACATAGGCCGTCATGATCTTGGTCGTCGAGGCCGGATGCCAGGGCTGCGAGGCGTTCTCCTGATGCAGGACCGCCCCGGTCGAGGCGTCGACGACCAGCGCAGGCCCGGCGCTCTGGGCCATTGCAGGACCGGATGCCACGGCACACAGGGCGAGGGCTGGCAGGAAAAGCCGAAACACGTTCATGGAGTGCTGTTCACGGACCAATCGACAGGAGAGCAGTCAAAAAGCGCAAGGGACACGAGACGCCGCGTTGACTGCATACCTAACCCGTCATGCGGTGATTTGCCTAGCACCCAGCCATGCGCTTGTGTGAACTGCGAGAACCCGACTTTTTGATGGCATCCGCTGATGCCCGTCGCATGCCTGTGAGTGCCATGACCCCCTTCTGGATGTCCCTGCTCTGGATTCCCGCCACCCTGATCGCCGCATCGGCCCAGACGGTCCGCAATGTCATGCAGCGCACGCTCACCGACGCCATTGGCGTCGTCGGCGCGACGCAGGTCCGGTTCGTGTTCGGCTTTCCGTTCGCGTTGCTGTTTCTGGGGCTCGCCTGTCTGATCAGCGGATCGGCGCCGCCGGCCATGAACGGCAGCGCACTGGCCTGGTGCCTCGGCGGTGCGGTCGCGCAGATCCTCGCCACCGGCCTGATGCTGGCCACGATGAAGGAGCGCTCCTTCGCCGTGACGACCGCCTACACCAAGACCGAACCGGTCCAGGCGGCAGTGTTCGCAGCACTCGTGCTGGGCGATCCGCTCAGCCCGCTGAAGTTCGGCGCCGTGCTGGTCGCAACCCTCGGGGTTCTGCTGATCTCGTTCAAGCCGGGCCAGAGCCTGCTGGGAGGCGGTTTGCGACCACTGCTGCTTGGGGTTCTCGCCGGCGCCTTCTTCGCGCTCGCGGCGGTCTGCTTCCGCGGAGCGATTCTCGCCCTCGACAGTGGCAGCTTCTTTCTCAGGGCCTCTACAATCCTCGTCTGGGGACTCGGCCTGCAGGCGCTGATCCTGATCGTCTATCTCGGGCTCCTGGACCGCAAGGCCCTTGTCTCGAGCTTCACCGTCTGGCGCTCTTCGTTGACGGCGGGCTTTCTCGGCGCGCTGGCCTCGCAGTTCTGGTTCATCGGCTTTGCGCTGACAGCTGTCGCCAATGTCCGGACCCTGGCGCTGGTGGAGGTGTTCCTGGCCCAGATCATGTCGCGCAAACTCTTCGCCGAAGCGGTCAGCGGACGCGAATCGCTCGGCATGCTGCTGATCATGGCCGGCGTCGCCTGCATCCTGTACCTCGCGGTCTGATCCGCCTGCCCCGGGGCGCCGGCGCGTTCATGCACGCCGGCCTTTCGGCCTGCCGGCTTGCCGGATGGGCGCAATGAAGCCATTGATAGTCCAGTTTGATTGCGGAGCGCACGACGATGACCAAGGCCGCCATTGTGGGCTGGGCCCACACACCCTTCGGCAAGCAGGACACCGAGACGGTCGAAAGCCTGATCGTCCGGGTCGCCAACGAGGCCATGGCGCATGCCGGGCTTGCCGCGGACGACATCGACGAGATCGTGCTTGGCCATTTCAATGCCGGCTTTTCGGCGCAGGATTTCACCGCGAGCCTCGTGCTGCAGGCTGACCCCAGGCTTCGCTTCAAGCCGGCGACCCGCGTCGAGAATGCCTGCGCCACCGGCTCCGCCGCCGTGCATCAGGCAGTGCGCGCCATCCGCGCCGGGGCCGCGAAGACCGTTCTGGTGGTCGGCGTCGAGCAGATGACCACGACGCCTGCAGCCCAGATCGGCCAGAATCTGCTGCGCGCATCCTATCTGCCGGAGGATGGCGAGACCCCGGCCGGGTTCGCCGGCGTGTTCGGCAAGATCGCGGCAGGATACTTCCAGCGTCATGGCGACCAGTCTGACGCGCTGGCCGCCATCGCGGCCAAGAACCACCGGAACGGCGTCGCCAATCCCTATGCGCAGATGCGCAAGGATCTTGGTTTCGACTTCTGCCGGGCGGAGAGCGAGAAGAACCCGTTCGTGGCCGGGCCGCTGAAGCGCACGGATTGCAGCCTCGTGTCGGATGGCGCGGCGGCGCTCGTGATCACCGGCATGGAGATGGCCATGACGATGCACCGGGCGGTCGGCTTCAGAGGCATGGCGCATGTCCAGGATTTCCTGCCCATGTCGAAGCGCGACATCCTCAAGTTCGAGGGCTGCGCGCTGGCCTGGCGCAAGGCGCTGGCCGAGGCCGGGATTTCGCTGGGGGACCTCTCCTTCGCCGAAACGCATGACTGCTTCACCATTGCCGAACTGATCGAGTACGAGGCGATGGGCCTCACCAAGGAGGGCGACGGCGCCCGGGCGATCCGTGAAGGCTGGACCGCCAAGGACGGCAGGCTGCCCGTCAACCCCTCAGGCGGGCTGAAGGCCAAGGGCCATCCGATCGGTGCGACCGGCGTGTCGATGCATGCGCTGACGGCGATGCAACTGATGGGCGAAGCGGGCGACATGCAGATCGCCGGTGCCAGGTTAGGCGGCATCTTCAACATGGGAGGCGCCGCGGTGGCGAACTATGTCAGCGTGCTTGAGCGAGTGAAGTAGACCTCGCCTTGCGCATCTTTCTCGCCCTCATCCTCGGCTACATCCTGTCGATTTTCTATCGCTCATTCCTGAGCGTGATCGCGACGCCGCTGATGGCCGACCTTGCCATCGGCCCGGCGGAGCTTGGCGCGATGAGCTCGGCCTGGTTCATCAGCTTTGCCGTCATGCAGTTTCCCGTGGGATGGGCGCTCGACCGGCTTGGTCCGCGCCTGACGGTTGCAGCCTGCATGGCGGTCGGTGTGGCCGGGGCACTGCTGTTCGCAGTGGCGCCAAGCGCCACAGTCGCGACCATTGCGATGGCCTTGCTGGGTGTCGGCTGTTCGCCAGTCTTCATGGCAGCGCTTTACCTGTTCGCCCGATCCGGTCCGCCCTCGACTTTCGCAGGGCTGGCGTCACTGTTCATCGGGCTGGGATCGCTCGGCAATCTGTTCGGGGCGGCTCCGCTGAGCCGCGCCAGCGACGCTTTCGGCTGGCGGCCGACCATGATGGCCGTGGCCGTTCTGTTTGGGCTTGCTGCGGCTGTGGCGGCTGCGCTCGTGCGCGACCCGCCAGAACCCGCCGCGTGGCGGAAAGCGCATGATGATGGCGTGATTGCCGGAATCAGGGCCATCGTCCGGATCAGGGCGCTGTGGTTTCTCGCGCCAATCACTTTCTTCGCCTATGCGATTCTGGCGACGACACGAGGCCTGTGGGTCGCCCCTTTCCTTGAACAGGTCAGCCAACTCGACAGGGCCATGCAGGGCAACGGCGCGCTGGCGATGGCCATCGCGATGACGGCCGGCGCGTTTGCCTTCGGGTGGATCGAGAAGCGGTTGGGAGGCCCCAAGCGCACGGTTCTTGCCAGTACGCTCATTGCCGCTGCGTTGTTCGCCGTCCTCGCCTTGACGGGACATCTCGGCGGCCTGTGGGCGATTGTCCTGTTCGCAGCCATCGGCATCGCCCTGTTCAACTATGCCATCCTGATGGCGCATGCTCGCCAGTTTTTCCCCGAGAACCTGATCGGACGCGGCATGACGACCATGAACTTCCTGTTCATTGCCGGTACGTCGGCGGTCCAGATTGGGTCGGGTTGGTTCATCGCGGCCGAGCGGGCGGCGGGGCTGCCGCCGGCCAGCGTGTTTGCCTGGTTGCACTGGCTGTTTGCCGGACTGCTGCTGGTCAGCGCCGCGATCTATGCCCTCGCCCCTGCCCGTCCTCCCGGCTGATCGACGCTACGCCAGCGCGGCGGTGAGCTGCCGCAGGTTGTGCCGCATCATCTCGATATAGGTCGAGGCCGGTCCGCCGGCGGGCGTCAGCGTGTCGGCATACAGCGTGCCGCCGATCCTGGCCCCGGTTTCGTCGGCGATGCGCTTCATCAGCCGCTCGTCTGACAGGTTCTCGATGAAGACGGCCGGAATTTTCTCGGCCTTGATTTGGCGAATGATCCGGCCGACGGCCTGCGGCGAGGGCTCGGCGCTGGTCGACAGTCCGCGAGGCGAGGCGAAGTCGATGCCATAGGCCTTCTCAAAATACTGGAAGGCGTCATGGCTGGTGATGATCCTGCGGCGGGCGGCCGGAATGCGTGCGATGCCCGCGCGAATCTCGGCATCAAGCGCGTCGAGTTCTGTCCCATAGGCCTTTGCGCGCGCCTCGAAGCCGTCCTTGCCGGCAGGGTCGGCGCTGATCAGTGCAGCGGCAATGTTGGCGACATAGATCTTCGCATTCGCAACCGATTGCCATGCGTGTGGGTCAACCTCGCCATGGCCGCCGCTGCCGTGGCTGTGACCCTGCCCGCCCTCTTCGGCCTTGAGCGGCCTGACGCCTGCGGTCGCTGTCACGATCGTGGCTTTCGTGCCCGACGAGGCGATCAACCGGTTGACCCAGCCCTCGAAGCCGAGGCCGTTGACGAACACGAGGCGCGCGGCTGCGAGCGCACGGCTGTCGGCCGGCGTCGGCGAATAGACATGCGCATCAGCGCCAGGCGCGACGAGCGATGTCAGCACGACCCGGTCTGCGCCGACACGCGCGACGAAATCGGCCAGAATCGCGAAGGTCGCCACCACGGGAAGGGGCGGCGAGCTTGCCTGTGACCGCGCACCGGAGCTGAATGCGAGAGTTGCGGAGAGCGCCGCCGCGCCGGCAAGAAGGTCACGCCTGCTGGTCATGTGGGCTATTCCTCCTGGGGGCGATGTGCTTCGCCTTTTGCGTACAAACCGGATCGACTCCGGCCTTGCCTGTCACACGCCTGCACGCTAGGCCTCGGCTGCACCCGGAGCAGATAGATGTTATGATATAACATCCGATCGATCTGTCAATCTCTGCAAGGCCGACCATGACCGTGCGCCGCCAGCCCCTGTCACAAACCCAGACCCGCGTGCTGGATCTGCTCAGCGCTGCCGGCCGGCCCCTGTCGGCCTATGATCTGCTGGGGAAGCTGCGCGGGGAGGGCGTCAACGCGCCGCCGACCGTGTACCGTGCGCTGGAGAAGCTGGTCCGCGAGGGGCTCGTGCACCGGATCGAATCGCTCAATGCCTTTGTCGCCTGTTCAACCCCGCATCATCACGACATGGCGACCTTCGCCATCTGTGACCAATGCGGGCTGGTCACCGAATTGACCGACAGGCCGTTGCAGGAGCAGCTGGCGGCGATGTCAAGCCGGTCGGGTTTCCACGCGACGCGCATGATGGTCGAATTGCGTGGCCATTGTGCGGCCTGCGCCGCCAAGGCGCATGGGCACGGCGCGTCCGATCACGCGCATTGACAGGTCCCGGCCTCAGCCGGTGCGATGACGACCGGCGCGATGGGTGGCGAGCACGCTTCCGACCGGACCGACAAAGACAGAGGCCGCAAAGACCAGACCCAGAGCCAGGATCATCGCTGGTCCGCTCGGCACGCTGGCGTGATAGGACACAAGGAGTCCTGCCAGGCCGCCGCCCAGGGCGACGAGCCCGGCGATCAGCACCATGGCGCTGAGGTCGCGCGCCCAGAAGCGGGCCGTCACCGCCGGCAGAACCAGAAAACCGACCGCGAGCAGCGTGCCGAGCGCATGGAAGCCTGCGACCAGATTGAGCACCAGAAGGATCATGAAACCGAAGTAGGCCGGTGCTCCCGAGCGGCTGACCGTGCGCAGGAAGCCCGGATCAAGGCCATCGAGAACCAGAGGGCGCCAGAGCACCGCGAGGCTGACCAGGGTCACGCTTGCGATGCCGGCCACCAGCAGCAGGGTGGCGTCGTCGAGGGCCAGGACCGATCCGAACAGGAAGTGCATCAGATCCACGTTCGAGCCGCGCAAGGAAACGATCATCACGCCGAGCGCCAGCGAAATCAGGTAGAAAGAGGCAAGCGTCGCATCTTCCTTCAGCATTGTGGTGCGCGCCATGACGCCGGCCAACAGCATGATGGCGCCCCCTGCCAGAAAGCCACCCAGGGTCATGTGCCAGAGCGACAGCCCGAAAACGGCATAGGCGATCGCCGTGCCCGGCAGAATGGCATGGCTCAGGCCATCGCCCGTCAGCGACATGCGCCGCAGCATGAGCAGGACGCCGAGCGGCGCGCCGGAGAGGGCGAGCGCCAGAATGCCGGCAAGGGCGCGGCGCATGAAGGCGAACTCGACGAAAGGGGCAAACAGGCCGTCAAGCATGGGGATGGGTCTTGGCCTGCCCGGAGGGACTGCCGGACACGGCAGCCTTGTCGCCTGCGTGCCCGTGACGGTCGCCGTGGGCGTGGCCGTCGCTGTGATCGTGCCCGTGGTCGTGGTCGTGGCCATGTGGGTGGGCATGCCCGCCGTCGGGGCTGACCTCGCAGAACGGGGCCGTGTCATCGAAAGCCTCGGTCATGGCGCGCGACCGGGCCAGATTTTCCGGCGTCAGAACCTGCGCTGTCGGTCCCCAGGCGATGGCCTGTCTCGCCATCAGCAGGGTCTGCGGGAAATGAGCCCTCACCAGGGCGAGATCGTGCAGGACAGCGACCACCGTTCGGCCCTCGCGATGCCAGCCGCGGATGACCGTCATCAGGTCGTCGACGGTGGCGTTGTCGATGGCCGAAAATGGTTCGTCGAGCAGGATGACCGGCGCATCCTGCAGGCTGACGCGCGCGAACAGCGCCCGCTGCAACTGTCCGCCCGAAAGCGTTCCAACGGGCCGACGCTCGAAGCCCGACAGCCCCACCAGAGCCAGCGCCTGCGCCACCGCCCGTGTGTCGCTGCGTCCGAAGGCGCCGAACAGGCCACGCCGCTCCCACAGGCCCATGGCCACCAGATCGAAGACCGAGACCGGATAGGTCAGGTCAATACCATCCTTCTGTGGCACATAGGCCAGCCTGACCTGCCGCCTGCCGGGGCCGGCCAGCGCGCCGGAAATCCGCCCGCCCAACGGCTTCAATTCGCCGATCAATCCCTTGATCAGGGTCGACTTGCCGGCGCCGTTCGGGCCGACGACAGCCAGCAGCGCGCCAGGCGCGATCTGCCCGGACAGGTGATGCACGGCCGGATGGCGATCATAGCCAAGGGTCAGGTCGTCGAGAATGATGGACGGCGCTGCGCCGCGTTCCGTGGCGGTCCCCAGCATGGTGATCACCGGATGGCCCAGATCGTCGCAGCCCAGATCACGAGCAGAAGGCCGGCCACCAGACCGAGCCGTGCGGTAGCCGACATGCGCAGCAGGGAGGTGACGGGTCTGGCCTCACTCATGTCGGCGTCCGCTTCCAGATCAGGCTGCGTCGAAACGGGATCGTTTGGACGCAGCCTGATCGACTACAATACCTTTGAGCATGCTTTGAACGAAAAACCGTTGCCACTTTTTCGCAACATGCTCTAGCGATCAGGAGCCGTATCGTCAGGCGCGCGCAGGCTCAAGGCGAGCGCATGAACGCGGCCCGCCAACTCATCTGCCAGCAGCATGTTGACCATCCTGTGGCGCTCGACACGGGATTTGCCGCGGAATTGCTCCGAGACAAGCTCGACCCGAAAATGCGTCTCGCCGCCCTCGCGCCAGCCGCCATGGCCGCGATGCTGGTCGCTTTCGTCGATCACAGCAAGATGTGATGGCGCAAGCGCTGTCATCAGCGTGTTGGTAATGCGTTCCTTAACTGTCATACGCGAGCCTTACCGCATTGCATGGCCAGGAGCAAAACCCCATCTGCGGAAGCCCCGCCCTTGCCGCGAGGCGGCCTCAGACCTAATGATCATCGCATGAACCTCAACTCGCCCCTGTTCGACAGCATCCGCGTCAAGCGCGAGCCGGAGCCCGAAGCCCGGCCGCAGGAACGCGTCTGCGACCATGCGGGCTGCAGGGCCAAGGGCGAGTTCCGCGCGCCGAAGGGGCGCGATCACGAGGGCCAGTTCTACTTCTTCTGCCTCGAGCATGTGAAGTCGTACAATGCCACCTACAACTACTTCAACGGCATGACCGACGCCGCCGTGGCCGCCTTCCAGAAGGATGCGTCCATCGGCCACCGGCCGACATGGACGCTGGGGACCAACGCCAAGAACCCGCGCGCCTCGCAGCGTGGCGCCAAGCGTGCGCCGACGGAAGGGCCGCAGACGGAGGATCTGTTCGGCCTGTTCGAGGCGCAGTTCAAGCAAAGGCGCAAGGTCGAGGAGGAGCAGCGGAAGCTGACCGAGCCGACGCGCAAGTCGCTGGATGCGCTCGGCCTCGAGGAGGCTGCGACCAAGGCCGAGATCAAGTCGCGCTACAAGGAACTGGTGAAACGCTTCCACCCCGACGCCAATGGCGGGGACCGCTCCCGTGAGGCCAGGCTGACCGAGATCGTCAACGCCTACAACCACCTCAAGCGCGCCGGCCGGGCCTGACGCCGTCAGGCCAGACATATCTTCACGGTTGAAAATGGCCCGAATGGCCTGTTTTATCGGCGGCAAGAAACGTTCCGGAGGATAACCATGCGCTTCGCTGCTCCCGCTCTTGCCGTTCTCGCCCTGACGCTGGCCACCGCGCCGGGGGCGGCTGACGAGAGCTATCCCAATCGCCCTGTCACGATGATCGTGCCCTTCGCGGCCGGCGGGGCGTCCGATGTGATCGCGCGGCTGATCGGCGAGGAAATGGGCAAGGCGCTGGGCCAGCGCATCGTCAACGAGAACACGCCAGGGGCCGGCGGCTCGACGGCGATGACCCGTGTCGCGCGCGCCGCGCCGGACGGCTACACGATCGCGATCGGCAACAGCGGGACAGCCGCCGCTGTTTACCACATCTATCCGGACCTCAAGTTCACGCCGCAATCCTTCATCACGGTCGGCATGGTCGCCAAGACCTCGCCGGTGATCGCCGTCAAGAACGGCTTCGCCGGCGGCGACACCGTGGCCAGCTTCATCGACTACGCGAAGAAGAACCCCGGCAAGGTCACGGTTGGACATGCCGGGGTCGGCTCGTCGAATTTCATTATCTGCAAGAGCTTCCTCAAGGCGGCAGGCGTCGAGGTGTCGCTGATCGGCTATCGTGGTGCAGGTCCCGCGCTGCAGGATCTGGTGGCCGGGCAGATCGACATGGTCTGCGACAACGCCACATCGGTGGCGCAGACGATCCAGGGCGGTCAGGTCAAGGGCCTTGTGGTGTCCTCGCCGACGCGCCTGCCCAACCTGCCCTCTGTGCCGACCGCGCAGGAGGCGGGCGTGCCGGCTTTCCAGGCGCAGGGTTGGAACGCGATCATGGTGCCGGCAGGGACGGCGCAGCCGATCGTGGCACGTCTACAACGCGCCCTGCAGACAGCGGTTGGCAGCCAGCTTGTCAGGACGCGTTTCGCGGAGATCGACACCGCCGTTCCGACCGCCGACGAGCAGACGCCGGCCTTCATGGCCAGTTTCGTGCTGGCCGAGATCGAGAAGTACAAGCTTGTCCTGAAGGACTGAGCCCAGGCCGGATCGCAGGCGGGCTGCGACTCCGTTGCAGCGCGTGCAATCCCGACTTGGCGCTTGAGCGATTGCCGCCCCAAGCTGAAGTGGTTAAGGAACAGGGCTGCGGGGGGTGTCACGCCGTCCCGCGTCAAGCCGTGATGGCAGTCTCCTTGCATGCACCCCGTGGCGTGCTGGCGGGGCACAAGACCTGAGCGCCTGCCCGGAGAGAATTCTGATGACGACGACGGACTACACCACAGGCCTGCCCGACATGACGGTGTCGGTGCGCCAGCTGTTCGGGATTGATGCGGATATCGAGGTTCCGGCCTATTCGAAAAGCGAAGCCCATGTGCCGGACCTCGATCCGGACTACCGCTTCGATCGGCAGACCACGCTGGCCATTCTCGCTGGCTTTTCGCGCAACCGCCGCGTGATGATCTCGGGCTACCACGGCACCGGAAAGTCGACCCATATCGAACAGGTCGCGGCGCGGCTCAACTGGCCTTGCGTGCGCATCAATCTCGACAGCCATGTCTCGCGCCTCGACATGGTCGGCAAGGACGCGATCGTCCTGAAGGACGGCAAGCAGGTCACCGAGTTTCAGGACGGCATCCTGCCCTGGGCGCTGCAGAACAACATCGCACTGGTCTTCGACGAGTACGACGCCGGCCGCCCGGACGTGATGTTCGTGATCCAGCGCGTGCTCGAGCAGAGCGGCAAGCTGACGCTGCTCGACCAGAAGCGCGTCATCCGCCCGCACCCGGCCTTCCGCCTGTTCGCCACGGCCAACACCGTCGGCCTCGGCGACACGTCCGGCCTCTATCACGGCACCCAGCAGATCAACCAGGGCCAGATGGACCGCTGGTCGATCGTCACCACGCTAAACTACCTGCCGCATGACAACGAGGTCGACATCGTCCTGGCCAAGTCGCCGCACTACAAGGGCAAGCCCGAAGGCAAGGACATCGTCAACAAGATGGTGCGCGTGGCCGACCTGACCCGCAACGCCTTCATGAACGGCGACCTCTCCACTGTCATGAGCCCGCGCACGGTGATCACCTGGAGCGAGAATGCCGACATCTTCCAGGATGTGGGCTTCGCCTTCCGCCTGACCTTCCTTAACAAATGCGACGAGTTGGAGCGCACGCTGGTGGCGGAATTCTACCAGCGCTGCTTCGGCAAGGAGTTGCCCGAGAGCGCCGTGAATGTGGCGCTGAGCTGAGGGTCTCGGATGGCCACGGTTCAAGTTGAGAAGCAGCTTGGCCCAGCCAGGAGGGTCATCGCCGCCGGCCTGACGGCTTACAACCGGGCGAAGGTCGGCGATGGAAAGACCAAGGCCTTTGCCGTCAGCGTGCGCGATGGCGGCGTTATCAAGGGCGGCGCGACGGCCCGGTTCTGGCATGGCTGGGTCTATGTGGATCTGTTGTGGATCGATGACAGCCTGCGCGGGCAAGATCTTGGAACTGAGGTGATGGCAGCAGTTGAGGCCCATGCACTGAAGCTTGGTGCCCGTGGCGTTCATCTCAACACCCACGGCTGGCAGGCTCGTCCCTTCTACGAACGCTGCGGCTACAGCGTCATCGCGGAAATTCCCGACTATCCGACCGGCCATGCCTGCTGCATCCTCATGAAGCGGTTTTGATCAGGACAAGGCGCCGATGACCCTCTCCAATCGCAAGCCCGGCCAGCCCAAGGAGGCCCCGACCGAGCCACTGAAGCGGGCGGTGACCTCATGCCTGAAGGCGATCGCACGCCAGCCAGAGCTTGAGGTGGTGTTCGCCGCCGACAAGCCGTCTCTGATTCCGGGGCGGGCCCGTCTGCCCGAGCCGCCGCGCAAGCTGACGGCCGCCGATGTGGCGATCCTGCGCGGGCATGCCGATTCGATGGCGCTGCGCATGGCCTGCCACGACGCCGCAGTGCACCGGAAGATGATGCCCGAGGGCGACGGCGCGCGCGCCGTCTACGAGGCCGTCGAGCAGGCCCGCGTCGAGGCCATCGGCTCGCGGCGCATGGAAGGCGTGGCAGGCAACATCGGCGCGATGCTGGAGGACAAGTATCACCGCGGCGCGCGCTACGAGGACATCACTGACCGGGCCGACGCGCCGGTCGAGGATGCTGTTGCGCTGATGGTGCGCGAGAAGCTGACAGGGCTGAAGCCGCCGCCCTCGGCACAGCGCATCGTCGATCTCTGGCGCGACCACATCGAGGACAAGGCCGGCCGCGAGCTTGACGCCCTCACCGGCGCTATCGAGGACCAGCGCGGCTTCGCCCGCGCCGTGCGCGATCTGCTCGCTTCGCTCGACATGGCGGACGAGATGACGTCGAGCCCCGATGATGACGAGAGCAACGACGAGAATCAGGACGAACAGGACCAGCAGGAGCAGGACGAAGGCGAAGCCGAGGAGCAGAGCCAGGGCCAGCAGGCCGAGGTCGACGTCAGCCAGGATGCCTCCGACGAGATGGAGGAGGGCGCTTCCGAAGCAGCTGATGCCCCGTCCGGCGACTGGCGCGAGGAGGATGATCAGGCCGACTCCGAGGAAGCCGGGGACGCACCGCGCCAGCGCGACATGCGCGCCAATGAGCACAAGGGTCCCGACTACAAGGCCTACACCAACAAGCATGACGAGGTGATCGAGGCGGAGGAGTTATGCGACGCCGAGGAACTGGCGCGGCTGCGGGCCTATCTCGACAAGCAGCTGGCCAATCTGCAGGGCGTGGTGGCGCGCCTCGCCAACCGGCTTCAGCGTCGGCTGATGGCGCAGCAGAACCGTTCCTGGGAGTTCGACCTCGAGGAAGGCGCGCTCGACCCGGCCCGTCTGACGCGCATCATCATCGACCCTTATCAGCCGCTGTCGTTCAAGCGCGAACAGGACACCAATTTCCGCGATACGGTGGTGTCGCTGCTGATCGACAATTCCGGTTCGATGCGCGGCCGGCCGATCACGGTGGCAGCCACCTGCGGCGACATCCTCGCCCGCACGCTCGAGCGCTGCGGGGTCAAGGTGGAGATTCTCGGCTTCACCACCAAGGCGTGGAAGGGCGGGCAGAGCCGCGAGGCCTGGCTGCAGGCCGGCAAACCGGCCACGCCAGGCCGCCTCAATGACCTGCGCCACATCATCTACAAGTCGGCGGACGCGCCCTGGCGGCGGGCCCGCAAGAATCTTGGCCTGATGATGCGCGAGGGGCTCCTCAAGGAAAACATCGACGGGGAGGCGCTCGACTGGGCCCACAAGCGGCTTCTGGTGCGCCCTGAGCAGCGCAAGATCCTGATGGTGATCTCGGACGGCGCGCCGGTGGACGACTCAACGCTGTCGGTCAACGCTGGCAACTACCTCGAAAAGCACTTGCGCCATGTCATCGGCGAGATCGAGAACCGCTCTCCGGTCGAACTGATTGCCATCGGCATCGGCCACGATGTGACGCGCTACTACAAACGCGCGGTCACGATCGTCGACGCCGAGGAACTGGGGGGCGTGATGACCGAGAAGCTGGCCGAATTGTTCGAGGACAACCAGGTCGGAGGCATACGCGGTGCGGGCGGGCCTGCAAGGGCTGGCCGGAGACCGCAGTGAGGCTGACGCGCCGCGAGGCGCTCGGCCTTAGCGTCGGCGGGCTTTCGGCCCTGTGTGGGCGCAACGCCGCAGCGCGGCCGGGGCTCGACACGCTGGACAGCGAAACCATCGCGGTCCGTAGCCAGCCGATCCGGTCCTTCATGGCGAGAAATCCGGATCAGCTGCGCTTCGGCGCGCTGACGTTTCGCGGCGGATTGGTGCTGTCTTCGTCCAACAAGGCGTTCGGCGGCTTTTCAGGCCTGTCACGCAGTGCGGATGGCGCGCACCTCATCGCCATCACCGACAACGCGCACTGGCTGATGGCGCGCGTCGAACGCGAGGACGGCGCCCTTGCCGGACTGGCCGATGCGGTGATGGCGCCAATGCTGAATGCGTCGGGCCGTGCGCTGTCCCGGACGCGCTCCTATGACACCGAGGCGCTGTGCATCGACAACGGCATCGCCTATGTCGGTGTCGAGCGCACGCATGAGATCCTGCGCTTTGACTGGGGGCGGCGCGGCGTCATGGCGCGCGGCCAGCCCGTCCCGTTGCCGCCCGAAGCGAGGCGTCTGCCGGCCAACCGCAGCCTCGAGGCCGTCGGCGTTGCGCCGCCGGCCAGTCCGGTCGCCGGCGCCATCGTGGCGATAGCGGAACGGTCCGGCGAGCACAGTGAGCCGACAGCCGGCTTCATCGTCGGCGGGCCGGCCCCCGGCCTGTTCCGCTACCAGCTCAGCGACGGTTACGAGGTCACGGACCTGGCCTTCCTGCCCGGCGGCGACATGCTGGTGCTGGAACGCTGGTATAGGCCGTGGCGGGGCGTCGGCGCAAGGCTGAAGCGGGTGGATGGCCGCACGCTGGTGGCCGGGGCGCTGCTGCAGGGCCGGCTGCTGTTCGAGGCCGACCTTGCCCATGAGATCGACAACATGGAAGGGCTTTCGGTCCATCGCGACGGTGCGCGCACCATGGTCACCATGATCTCCGAGGACAATTTCTCGGCGCTGCAGCGCACGATGCTGCTCGAATTCGGGCTGCTTCCGGGCGCGGACTAGAGGCCTTCACTTGCGTGCCCAACAAAAAAGCGGCCCGTAAGGGCCGCTTGTGTAAGCGCAAGGGAAGGCGAAGTTTCAGCCGGCAGCCAGCTTCTTCTGCAGATCGCGCTTTAGCGCGAGGGCGCCGGTCGACAGCTCGTCATTGCTTGCCTTGATGAGGAAGGCGTCCAGACCGCCACGGTGATCCACCGAGCGCAGGGCGTTGGCCGAAATGCGCATGCGCACCGAACGACCGAGCGCGTCCGAGGTGAGGGTCACCTTGACCAGGTTCGGCAGGAACCGGGCCTTGGTCTTGATGTTGGAGTGGCTTACCAGGTGGCCGACCTGCACACCCTTGCCCGTCAGTTCGCAGCGGCGCGACATGGTTTTCGTCCTTCTCGTCTTTCGCGACCCTCAAACAAAACTGCCGATGCGCATCACGCATCGGCCAGCAAGAGCCGGACAATCTTTCATGCCCCGGTCTATGGCGCAACTTCACCAGCCCGTCAAGGCGCGTCAGTCCTTTGGCCAGGGCTATCGCATTTGGCCGATGACGGTTCTTGCGAAAGCGTCGGACCATCCGAAGCGTTTTCGTTTGCGCCTGATGGAGATGTCGGGCCTTGCGGTCTTGAGGACGTTGAGAGCGATTTTTCGGATCGTGGCGAGGTTTTCGGCCGCGTTATCCTTTCGGGCGCGGTTTTGATCCTCGTCGAAGGCAGTGTCGAGCACCCGGTGTAGCCGGTTCTCGATGCCCCAATGGGTGCGGGCGGCCCTGGCGAAGGTCTCGGCCGAGAGGCGCGCGGAGGAGAGATAGTAGCGGGTCGAGCGGATGGTTTTGCCGTCGCGCTCGACGATCGCCCCGACCAAGGCGATGCTTTTCAGGCCGGGCATGGCGGGATGGTCCTTGTCGGGCCGGCCGGCGAATAGCCAGTCGACCTCGTGGATGACGCCATGGCGGCGCATCTCGACGCGGCCGTGATCGGCGTCCACCGTCTCGTGGCGCTCGGCGACGACGGCGGCCGGGTCGGCGAGGTCATCCTTGACGTCCTTCAGCGCCGTCGGCGCGTTGCAGTGGATCGCGTCGGCGGTCACGAGCGCGCCCCGACAATCGATCAGGCCGAGGAGTTCGCGCGCGGCCGTAATCTCGTTGCCCTCGCCCGCGACTGCCTTCTGGCCAAGCACGAGGCGCGCGTCGGCAGCGAAGGCGGTCACCACGTGCAGCGCGCTTCTCCCCGCCGCCCGGTCGAACGAGCGCCGGAGCGTCTTGCCGTCGATGGCGATCACCCCCGCCCCGTCCGCACCCAATTCGTCCAGGACACGCGAGAAACAGGCCCAGAGCGCCGCAGGATCGAGCAACCGGAACAACCGCGAGACCGTGTCATGGCTCGGCAAGCCATTCTTCAGGCTCAGGAATTCCCGGAACAAATCCTCCCGGTCTTCGCCGAAGTCGGCGAACTCCACGCAGGTCTCGCACCCGCAGATCGACGCCGCCAGCGCAATCGTCAGAACATCCAGAAGCTCGTGGCGGGTCGCGTTCCCGCTACGCGCGTCGCTCACGCCCCGCAAGATCGTGATCACAGAGTGCATCGAGGCCGTCCTTTCGGACACCCCAAAGAATCCAGTTCGCGCTCACGCCCCAGAACTATTGCTCAAATGCGATTCCCCTGGTCCTTTGGCACTCCGAAGGCCATCCCCGAAATTGCCGCAAGGATGGCCTGCCGGGCCTGTTCGAAGAAGGCCGGATCATCCAGCGTCCGGCCCGTCAGTCCTTCGACCTGTACGGCGAAATCGGCATAGTGCTGGGTCATGGCCCAGATGTGGAACAGCAGGTGGTGCGGCTCGTGGACGCCAAGACGCCCCTCCTTCTGCCAGCATCGCAAGAGAGCGACCTTGGCGTCGACCAGATCCTTCAGGTCGCTGGCGATCACGCCCGACAGCATCGGCGCGCCGCGCATGATCTCCAGCGCGAACAGGCGCGAAGCCTCGGGACAATCGCGGGCCGCCTCCAGTTTGCGCGTGACGTACTGGGCCAGAGCCGCCTGTGGATCGCGGCCCGCGTCAATCTGGCGCAAGGGCTCTAGCCACATCTCAAGCGTGCGCCTGAGCACCGCAAGATAAAGCGCGTTCTTGGTGCGGAAGTAATATAGAAGGTTGGTTTTCGACAGGCCGGCGTCGGCGGCGATCTCATCGATCCGGGTTCCGTTCAGGCCGGTGCGGGCAAAACGGGCCAGTGCAGCGTCAAGGATGCGCTCGCGGTTGGCTTCCCCGGTTGCGGTCGTCCGCGGCGCGGTGGCGGGCTGCGGACTGTCGGTTCCGGCGAGCATGGAACGATCCCTATTCACAGCAATTTCAGGCATGTTGCACACGCTTGACCATCTGATCAATTGTGGTCCACGCTGGGTTCCGTGGGTTGGTATTGGCACGCCAATTGCCTTGATCATCCGGTCAAGGCAAGCCCTGACCGATGCTGTCTTGACGGAGAAATTGGTGCGGGCATGAACGACATGCGTATGGATCAGGCCACGCCTTCGGCCGGCGGCGCTTCGCCCAGCGCGATCGACATCCGGCAGCTGTCCCTGACGTTCAAAACCAATGACGGGCCCGTCTTTGCGTTGAAGGACGTCGATCTCAAGGTCGGGGCCGGCGAATTCGTCTCCTTCATCGGGCCGTCGGGCTGTGGCAAGACCACCTTGCTCCGCGTGATCGCCGACCTCGAGACGCCGACGGGCGGAACGATCGCGATCAACGGCCTGACGCCGGAACAGGCACGGCTGAAGCGGCAGTATGGCTATGTGTTCCAGGCGCCGGCGCTCTATCCCTGGCGGACGATCGAGAAGAATGTGATGCTGCCGCTGGAGGTCTTCGGCTTCAGCGCGGCCGAGCGGCGCGAGAGGGCGGCGCGCAATCTCGCGCTGGTGAACCTGACCGGCTTTGAGCAGAAATTTCCCTGGCAGTTGTCGGGCGGCATGCAGCAACGCGCCTCGATCGCGCGGGCGCTGAGCTTCGACCCGCAACTGCTGCTGATGGACGAGCCCTTCGGTGCGCTGGACGAGATCGTGCGCGACAAGCTCAACGAACAGCTGCTGCGCCTGTGGTCGGATACGAAGAAGACAATCATCTTCGTCACCCATTCGATCCCTGAAGCAGTGTTCCTGTCCACGCGCATCGTGGTGATGAGCCCGCGCCCGGGCCGGATCATCGATGTGATCGACTGCGATCTTGGCGACAAACGCATGCTCGAGATCCGCGAGACACCGGAGTTCCTGAAGATCGCGCACCGGGTCAGGGAGGGGCTGCGCGCCGGCCATTCCTATGATGACTGAAGGCCACGTTCCATGAGCGCCGCATCATCGGCAAACGCCGGTGCGCCGGCTGGCAAGGACGGCTCCACCATCCCCGTGCTGGTGATCACGGCGCTGATTCTGGCTGCCTGGTATGCAGCCTGCCTGCCGATGAACAGCAACCTGCCGCAATTGCACAATGCGGCAGGCGACCTGATGGCGCGCTACCAGATTGCCTGGGCGCTGGAGCGTCCGGTGCTGCCCGCGCCGCACCAGATCCTGATCGAGCTTTACAACGCCACGGTGAACACCGCGCTGTTCCGCCAGACGTCGGACGGCATGGTGCTCAATCCGCGAAACCTGTCTTTCCATGCCTGGGTCACCCTGTCGGCGACCTTGCTCGGCTTCGTCATCGGCAGCGTGCTCGGCATCGCCATCGCGGTCGGCATCGTGCATTCGCGCACGCTGTCGAAAAGCCTGATGCCATGGGTGATCGTGAGCCAGACGATTCCAATCCTGGCGATCGCGCCGATCATCATCGTGGCGCTCGGTTCGATCGGTCTGACGGGCCTTGTGCCCAAGTCGATCATCTCGGCCTATCTATGCTTTTTTCCGGTGACGATCGGCATGGTGAAGGGGCTGACCTCGCCTGACACCATGCAGCTTGACCTGATGCGGACCTACAATGGCTCGGCGGCCCAGACCTTCTGGAAGCTGCGCTGGCCCGCCGCGATGCCCTTCCTGTTCGCCTCGCTCAAGGTGGCGATCACGATCAGCCTTGTCGGGGCCATCGTGGGCGAGCTGCCCACCGGGGCGCAGGCGGGTCTCGGGGCGAGGCTGCTGTCGGGCAGCTATTTCGGGCAGACGATCCAGATCTGGGCCGCGCTGTTCTATGCCGCCATGCTGGCGGCCCTGCTGGTCGTGACAATCACGGCAGCGGAACGGGCGACGCTCAGGGTCATGGGAGCGCGGCCATGAGCGGCGCCAGCGCCTCAGGCCGGCAGGGCGGCTGGCAGACCTTCTTCCAGCTGTTCAACCTCGCCTGCGTCGGAGCGCTGCTTGCGATGCTGCTGCTTGACCGCAGCCCCGCGCAGGGATGGCTCTACTGGGCTGTCACGGGCGCGTTCTGGCTGCTGGCCTGGGACATCAACGCCAGCCTGTCGAGCGGACGCAGCCCGTTCTCGGCGGCTGCGGGCTGGCTGGTGCCGCTGATCTTCGGTGGCACGCTGCTCGTGCTGTGGGAAGCGATCTGCATCGGCGCAGCCGTGCCGACGGTGCTGTTGCCCGCACCATCGCTGATCGCCGCCAGGGTGGCTACGTCCACGCCGACGCTCTGGGCCGATTTCGTGCAGACCGTGATCCGCGCCGCCATTCCGGGATGGATTATGGGGTGCCTCGCCGGATTCCTGCTGGCGCTGGCCTGCGACCGCTTCGACTTCCTGCGCCGGGGCCTGATTCCGATCGGCAACTTCGTCTCGGCGCTGCCAATGATCGGCATCGCGCCCATCCTGGTGATGTGGTTCGGCTTTGACTGGCAATCCAAGGCGGCGGTCGTGGTGGTGATGACCTTCTTTCCGATGCTGGTGAACACGCTTGCGGGTCTGGCCAGCGCCGGCCATCTGGAACGCGACCTGATGCGGTCCTACGGGGCGTCCTGGTTCAGGGCTTTGGTCTCACTGAGGCTGCCGGCCGCCATGCCGTTCATCTTCAACGCGCTCAAGATCAACGCCACGCTGGCGATGATCGGCGCGATCGTGGCGGAGTTCTTCGGCACGCCGGTGGTTGGCATGGGCTTTCGAATCTCGACCGAGGTTGGCCGCATGGCGCTCGACATGGTCTGGGCCACGATCGCGGTTGCAGGCGTCGCGGGTTCGGCCTTCTATGGACTTCTGGTGCTCACCGAGCGGGCTGTCACCTTCTGGCACCCGTCGATGCGCACAGGCTGAAGGTGTTGTTGCAAGCTTCACGGGCCCGCCGGGCCGGTGCAAACAGGGAGACTGGACATGATCGGAAAGATGCTTCTGGGCGCGGCGGCCGCGCTGGCGCTGACATGGCCCGCTGCGGCCCAGGAACGGGTGACGCTGCAGCTCAAATGGGTCACGCAGGCCCAGTTCGCCGGCTACTACGTTGCCAAGGACAAGGGTTTCTTCAAGGCGGAGGGTATCGACATCGTGATCAAGCCGGGCGGCCCTGACATCGCCCCGCCGCAGGTGATCGCCGGCGGCGGCGCCGATGTCATCGTCGAGTGGATGCCCGCCGCGCTGGCCGCCCGCGAGAAGGGCGTGCCGCTCGTCAACATCGCCCAGCCGTTCAAGCGCTCGGGCATGATGCTGACCTGCCGCAAGGATGCGGGAGTCGCCACGCCGGCTGATTTCAAGGACAAGACCCTGGGCGTCTGGTTCTTCGGCAACGAATATCCGTTCATGGCCTGGATGGCGAAGCTCGGCCTCAAGACCGACGGTTCGGCCGGGGGCGTCAAGGTGATCAAGCAGGGTTTCAACGTCGACCCGATCATCCAGAAGCAGGCGGCCTGCGTGTCGACCATGACCTACAACGAGTAC
>JAPLOW010000172.1 GCA_026400555.1 Hyphomicrobiales bacterium | reverse complement strand
ACAGTGTCCGCGCAGAACGGCGCTCATTCCAGCGCAAGGCCGAAATTGGACCGCGGATGGACCTTAGCGTCATTTGACAGCAAGGCTGATCTCGATACTCTCCGCTGAGAAGCCCGCCAAGCGGCTTCGGCACGGGGAAACGCCATGATCGTCTCTAGTCGCACGGCCCTCGCCGCGGGCCTGCTCGCCTGTACCTCGCTTGTACCGGCCGAGGCCAAGATCACCCGGATCGAGATCACGAAGACGGAGGCGGCCTTCGAGGGCAAGAGCTTCGGCGCTGCCGGCCCTTACGAGAAGCTCACCGGCAAGGCGCATGGCGCGCTCGACCCGAAGGCGCCGGGGAACCGAGTGATTCAGGACATCGAGCTCGCGCCGCGGAATCCGCAGGGACTGGTCGAATACACGACCGACATCGAGATCATCCGTCCGAAGGATCAGGCCAAGGCCAACGGCACGCTGCTCGTCGAGGTCGTGAACCGTGGCAACAAGCTGGCGCTTCGCAACCACAACGCCGACATGCCCGCCGACGCCGCCGACCTCAACGCGCTGAAGAGCAGCGGCGACGGCTTCCTAATGAATGAGGGCTACACAATCGTCTGGTTCGGCTGGCAGGCCGATCTCGCCGCCGGCAACAACCGCGTCCGTCTGCAGGCCCCCGTGGCGAGAAACCCCGACGGCTCGCCGGTCACCGGCATCGTCCGCTCGGAGATCGTGGTATCGGCGCCGGCGCGCTCCCTGCCGCTTTCCGCCGGCTGGTTCACCTCCACCACCCACACGGCCTATCCCACGGTCTCGACCGACAACCGCACGGCGCTGGCCGATGGCTTCCGGCCGACGCTGACGGTGCGCGCCAAGGAGAGCGCGCCGCGCGTCGCGATTCCAGACACCGAATGGAGTTTTGCGACCTGCGCCGAAGGCCAGCCGCAGACGGCAAGCGACCGGAACGTCTGCCTGAACGGCGGCTTCCAGCCCGGCCGGCTCTACGAGCTGATCTACCGCGCCAACGACCCGATCGTGCTCGGCGTCGGCTTCGCGGCCTTGCGCGACGTTGGCTCCTTCTTCCGGCACGAGCGGCGCGACGACGTCGGCAATGCCAATCCGCTCTGGCGGCAGGGACAGAAGGCGATCGTCATCGGCACCTCGCAATCTGGCCGGATGATCCGATCCTATCTGCATCTGGGGTTCAACCGCGACGAGAAGGGCCGCGTCGCCTTCGAGGGCGCGATGCCGCATATCGGCGGCGGGCTGATGCCGATGAACGTCCGCTTCGGGCATCCCGGACGCGCCTGGGGCGACCAGATCGACCACCTCTACCAGGCCTACGACTTCCCTTTCCATTACGCCGCGATGCTCGATCCGATCACCGGCCGCCGGCAGGGCATCCTCGACCGCTGCAACGCCAACGGCACATGCCCAAAGCTCTTCCATGTCGCGACCTCGCTGGAGATCTTCGAGGGCCGCCAGTCGCTCGGCCTTACCGATCCGCTCGGCCGCCGCGACGTGCCGGATCCGCAGAACGTCCGCACCTTCATCCTGGCCTCGACGCAGCACAGTCCAGCCAACCTGCCGCTGCCGACCGCCGCGCCCTTCGGCAACTGCGTGCAGCAATCGAACCCGAACCCTCACACTTGGGCCATGCGCGCGCTCCTCACCGAACTGAGGGACTGGGTGAAGGACGGCAAGGCCCCGCCGGCCAGCGTCACACCGAAGATCGCCGACGGCACGCTCGTAGCTCCCAACCAGGTGCGCGTCCCGGCGATCCCCGAGAACGCCTATGGCAACGTGCCGCGCCCGGCGCTCCGCCACATCGCCAATCACAACCCGCTGCAGGTCTTCGACTTTGGCCCGCGATACCGGGCCGGCGATTCATCCGGCATCATCGATGTCGAGCCGCCGAAGCCGGGTACTCAGAGCTACGGCATCCTCGCCCCGCAGGCCGATGCCGATGGCATGGATCTCGGCGGCGTCAAATCGGTCTACCAGCAGGCGCCGATCGGCTCCTA
Organism: Hyphomicrobiales bacterium; assembly: GCA_026400555.1. GTDB lineage: Bacteria > Pseudomonadota > Alphaproteobacteria > Rhizobiales > Beijerinckiaceae > Allobosea. The sequence goes on along the minus strand of JAPLOW010000172.1, from coordinate 23,821 downwards.
CATGGCCTGGAACGTCGGAAGGAAGGAGCGCTTCGAGGACGGCTTCTGCATCTTCCAGGGGGCCTTCATTCCCTTCGCCCGCACGAAAGCGGAGCGCGAGCAGACGCGCGATCCGCGGGCCTCGATTGAGGAGCGCTACCCGACCAGGGAGGCCTATACGGCGGCGGTGCGGCGGGCGACGGAGAACCTCGTGGCGCAGCGTACGCTGCTTCCGGCGGATGCGGCCTTCCTCGTGAGGCAGGCCGAAAGTGAGGGGATCAGGCTTGGGCCTTGATTACAGTTTGGTCTCTTCACGCCGACATGAGCCAAGACTTGGGCTAGGTTAAGCTTAAAGCTTACCTGCTTCGTTCTCGCGCCTGGGAGACCAGGGGTCGTGAGGTCAAGTCTCGCCGCCCTGACCATTCTTAAGCTTTGTCTTTCAATGACTTGATAGATTGTTCAAGACCAGAAAAGATCCGGATTTTCTTGCGTCCTGTGTCGGGCCTTGTGTCTTGCGCCGAAGCCACGTTGCAGACGTGGCCCTTGCAGCCTGATCAGCCTAGGTGCCGGCGAAGATGTGTCCGCAGGTGATGCGCAGGCCGACGCGCTCGCCGACCGCCGGCGCAACCGCGCTGAGGATATCGACGTCTAGCTTACGGGCGAGGCCGCGCACCGCCACTTCCGCGCGCTGGATCGCGCCATGGCGACGCACGGTCTCGACCTGCCCATTGAGCCCTGTCGCTCCCGAAATGTCGAAGTGGAAGTGGTGCGGGCGGACATAAAGTGCGCCCGATCCGGAGGTATTGGCGCCGGCATGAAACACGGGCGAACCGTCAAATATCGCCTGCCCACCCCTCAGCTCGACGGGAATCCGGTTTGCCTCGCCCAGAAACCCGCAGACGAAGGCGGTGGCGGGGTGATCATAGACCGCGTTCGGCGTGCCGACCTGCTCCAGCAACCCGTTGTTGAGAATCGCGACGCGGTCCGCGAGCTCCAGCGCCTCTTCCTGATCGTGGGTCACGAACAGGGTGGTGTGGCCGGTCTGGTCGTGCAGGGCGCGGAGCCAGGCGCGCAGATCCTTGCGCACCTTGGCGTCGAGCGCACCGAACGGCTCGTCTAGCAGCAACACGCGCGGCTCGATGGCCAGCGCCCTTGCCAACGCTACGCGCTGGCGCTGGCCGCCGGAAAGCTGCGAGGGGAAGCGGGCCTCGAGGCCCGGCAGTTGAACCAGATCAAGCAACGCGCCGACACGCCGCCGGATCTCGCTGTCCGGCGGCCGTGTCGCTCGCGGACGGGCGCGCAGGCCGAAAGCGATGTTGTCGGCCACCGTCATGTGGCGGAACAGCACGTAACTCTGGAACACCATGCCGATGCGGCGGTCACGCAGCGACAAGGTGTCGGCATCGACCCCGTCGAACAGGATGCTGCCCTGGTCGGCCTGGTCGAGGCCAGCTATCAGGCGTAGCAGTGTCGTCTTGCCCGAGCCTGAGGGGCCGAGCAAGGCGACGAGTTCGCCAGGCTCGATGGTCAGCGACACACCCTTCAGCGCGGCAAAACCGCCGAACTGGCGGCTGGCCTGCTCGATCACCACCGGCACGGATTTCGGGGCTGCGGACATCGCGTTCCTCCGTCTGTTCGGTCAATGGCGGCGCGATGCGGCGATTTGATCCGCATAGCGCCATTCGAGAAAGCTCTTGGCCGCCAGCGTCACCAGCGCCAGCAGGGCCAGTAGCGAGGCGACCGCGAAGGCGGCGACGCTCATATATTCGTTGTAGAGGATCTCGACATGCAGCGGCATCGTCGTGGTCAGGCCCCGGATCTTGCCGGAGACGACGGCGACAGCGCCGAATTCGCCCATGGCGCGGGCGTTGCACAGCAGCACCCCGTAGAGCAGGCTCCACTTGATGTTGGGCAGCGTTACCATGCAGAAGGTGCGCCAGCCGGATGCGCCAAGCGTCAGCGCCGTCTCCTCCTCCGCGTTCCCCAGCGCCTGCATGTGCGGGATCAACTCGCGCGCGATGAATGGAAAGGTGACGAAGAGGGTGGCGAGCACGATGCCCGGAAGCGCGAAGATGATCTCGACCCCATAGGACGCCAGAACGCGCCCGAAATAGCCCTGCGCGCCGAACAGCAGCACGTATACGAGGCCGGCGATCACGGGCGAGACTGAAATCGGAAGGTCGACCAGGCTTACGAGCAGGCTCTTGCCGCGAAACTCATGCTTGGCGATAGCCCAGGCGCCGGCGACCCCGACCACGACATTGAGGGGAACGGCGATGGCCGCGACCAGCAGCGTCAGGCGGATCGCGGCCAGCGCGTCGTCATCGGCCAGCGCACCCAGATAGGCCTGCCAGCCCCGTGCAAGAGCCTCGATGAAGACGATGGCCAGGGGCAGCGCCAGAAACAGCGCCAGAAACCCGAGCGCCAGCGCGATCAGGACGATCCGCGCCGCCGCGCCGTCCTGACGGGCAAGGCGGCCCCGGGGCAAGGCAGCGGCGGGAAGACTGGCGTCAGACATGCCCAAGCCTCCGGCGCAGCGCCGCCTGCAGCAGATTGAGCCCGAGGATCAGGATGAAGGACAGCAGCAGCATCACGACGCCGATGACGGCCGCGCCGGCATAGTCGAACTGCTCCAGCCTGATCACGATCAGAAGCGGCGCGATCTCGGAGACCATCGGGATGTTCCCGGCGATGAAGATAACGGACCCGTACTCACCGACCGCACGGGCAAAGGCGAGCGTGAACCCTGTCAGGACGGCCGGCAGCACGGGCGGAAGGATCACGCCGGTGATCGTCTTCCAGCGGCTGGCGCCGAGCAGCGCGGCCGCCTCCTCAAGCTCGGCCTCCATCTCGGCCAGCACCGGCTGCACGGTGCGCACCACGAAGGGAAGGCCGATGAAGATCAGGGCCATCAGGATGCCCGCGGGCGTATAGCCCACCTTGACGCCGAGCGGGGCCAGCAGGGCGCCGATCCAGCCATTGGGGGCGTAGAGCGCCGCAAGCGCGATGCCCGCCACCGCCGTCGGCAGGGCGAAGGGCAGATCGACAGCGGCATCGATGATGCGGCGGCCGAGGAAATCGTAGCGCACAAGCACCCAGGCGATGATCAGGCCGAAGACGACGTTGACGGCGGCGGCGAGGAGCGCGAGCCCGAACGAGATGCGCAAGGCCGACAGCACGCGCGGCGAGGTCGCCAGCGCCCAGATCTCCTCAGGGCCGGCGCCCGCCGCCTTCAGCACGAGAGCCGCCAGCGGGATCAACACCACCAGCGACAGCGCCGTGACGATGATGCCGAAGCCCAGCCCGAATCCGGGCATGACGCTGCGCTCGCGCCATGCTGTGGTCCTGTGGTGGCGAATGACAGCGCTCATGCTTCAGCGGCCCGGCTTGTAGAGCTGGTCGAAGGTGCCGCCATCACCGAAATGGACAGGCTGTGCCTTGCCCCAGCCGCTGAAGGCCTCATCGATCGTCACCAGCGTCAGAAGCGGAAACTTCGCCACATCTTTCGGATCGGCATGCTGCGGCTCGCGCGGCCGGTAGTGATGCCGGGCGATAATGGCCTGCCCTTTTGGCGTGTAGAGGAAGCGCAGATAGGCCTCGGCCTCGGCGCGGGTACCCTTGGCGTCGACATTGCCGTCGATGACGGCCACCGGCGGCTCCGCCAGGATTGAGAGCTGCGGATAGACGATCTCGAGCCTGCCCGCTCCGAACTCCGCCAGCGCCAGATGCGCCTCGTTCTCCCATGACAGGAAGACATCGCCGATGCCGCGCTGCGCGAAGGTGGTGGTCGCCCCCCTTGCCCCGGTGTCGAGGACGGGGACATTCCGCAGCAGCGCGGCGATATAGTCGCGCACCCTGGCTTCGTCCCTGTTGAAGGCGCGTTCGGCCCAGGCCCAGGCCGCGAGATAGTTCCAGCGCGCGCCGCCGCTGGTCTTGGGATTGGGGGTAATGACCTGAACACCGGGCTTCACCAGATCACCCCAATCCGTCACGCCCTTTGGGTTGCCCTTGCGCACCAGGAAGACGATCGTCGAGGTGTAGGGCGAGGCATTGTGGGGCAGCCGCGCCTGCCAGTCCTTCGGCAGCTTGCCGGCGCGGCCGGCGATCGCGTCGATGTCGCCGGCCAGCGCCAGCGTCACCACGTCGGCGTTCAGGCCATCGATCACCGCCCGCGCCTGACTGCCAGACCCGCCATGCGACTGGCGGATACCCCTGATCTTCTTCGGGTTGGCGGCGTTCCACTCGGCAATGAAGGCCGCATTGATCTCACGGTAGAGCTCGCGCGTCGGATCATAGGAGACATTGAGCAAGTCGGTCTGGGCCCGCGCGCCGCTCACAGCAAACAGGCTGGCCAGCAGGGCGACTGCCGGCAGCGTTCGGTGGAAACAGGCCCTGATGCTGGCTTCCGACATGAAGCGCTTCCCTGGACAGTCAGGCATTCGAGAGAGACAGGCCCGACACAGGGCCAACGCGCTTGTCAGAAATCACACTCTTTCCCGTGATGCTTCAATCTCTTGACACAGAAAACCGGTTCCCTTTGCCGAGCCAGAACGGCACGGCCATTAGCCTATGCGGCGCCTTCCGTGCTGGCGCGTCGCGGCAGCGTTCCGTTCATCCGTCGAACAGGACTTTCATCCCGCAAGGTGTCAAGCAATTCCGGCAATGTCGTGATGGTCCCGCTGACGATCTGCCGAAACGCCCCCCAACCGCCTCAACCCGATTGAGCAGGCTCGGCGCGTCACGGTCAACCCGCTGCAAAGACCGAAGCCTGCTGCCTCAGCCATGACGACAGCACATCGACCTCGCGCCGATCCGGTCCGCCTTCCGGCTGTGTCAGCCAATAGCCTGTGCCGCTGATGAAGCGCAGGGCCTCGAGCTCCGCAAGACTGCCGTCGCCGAGTTCGTCGCGGATGAAACAGCGCGGCAGCAGGGCGAACCCGAGCCCTGCCACTGCTGCCTTCACGATCACCGACATGTAGCCGTAGCGGATCGTGTGGGCCGGCACGGCGCCGCGCAAGCCATGGGCTTCGGTGAACTCGGCCCAGTAGGCCGGCATCTGGAAATGCTGCAGCATGGTCAGGCGCTGGACATCGCCAGCCCCGAGCGCGCCGCCATGGCGATCAAGCAAGGCCGGCGCGCAAACGAAGGCCATCTCCCGCCCGAAGAGATAGACGGATCGATGCCCGGCCCAAACGCCATCGCCATGGCGGATGTCGAGGTCTGGCTCCTCCGTCTCGTGCTCGGAGACGAAATGGGTGAACTGAACGTCGATGTCCCAGTGAGCCGCGCTGAAATCCGGGAACCGCGCCATCAGCCAGCGTTCGCCGACGATCGCCAGCATGTGCAGACGGACAGGCCTGCGGGCGCCCTGCCGTTCGGCCAGCCGGCGGCGGCCTCGGGCGATCTGCTCGAGTGCAGCCTCCGCATAGGGCCGGAAGATCATGGCCTGCTCGGTTAACGCCAGACCGTGCGGTGTGCGCGCGAACAGGGCGACCCCGAGCGCCTGCAGGCCAGGGGCGGCTATGACCAGATCATCGCCAAGTACGGGCTCAAGCCGAACGTGCTGAAACCGATCACGGTCAATCAGGGAACCTGAACCTCACCGACGCGGCTGTTTTCCACAGCGCCGCGTCGGAACGGGCGCTCGGGCCAATCGAGCCCCCCGCTCACGAACCGGAACGCTTGCCGAGCACGCGGGCCAGGTCATTGCGCGCGGCGGAAATGTCGGTCAGCGCCGCGCGGAGCAGGTCAGCGGCGCTCGCGCCACGGGCAGCCGGCGTGGGGCGCGGCGTCACGGCTGCGGCTGTGGCCGGTGACGCACCCTGCCCTTGCGCTGGAAGATCCCCGTCGTGCTCCGCCTCATGCGCATGCAGGTCCGGCGCCGCTTCTGCCCGCGCCGCTGCGCCTGTGGCGGCCGGCAACGCCCCACCGCGTCCGACGGACTGCACGGAGCGCACGCCCTGTTCCTTCAGGATGCGCTGCACACCCTTGATGGTGTAGCCCTGCCCGTACAAAAGCGTCTTCAGGCCGGTGATCAGTGCGACATCGTCCGGGCGGTAATAGCGCCGGCCGCCGCCGCGCTTCAAGGGCTTGATCTGGGTGAAGCGCGTTTCCCAGAAGCGGAGCACATGCTGCGGCAGGTCAAGATCGTCTGCGACCTCGCTGATGGTGCGAAAGGCGTCAGGACTCTTGTCGGCCATCTGCTCACCCGCCTCCATCGCTGTCCCGAATGTCAATCGACGAGGCCCTCGGTCGACTCGCCGTTGACGCGCGCCTTCATGACATTGGACGGCTTGAACACCATCACCAACCTGGGATTGATCGGAACCTCGACCCCAGTCTTGGGATTGCGCCCAACCCGCAGGCCCTTCTTGCGGACAATGAAAGAGCCGAAGGAGGACAGCTTGACGTTCTCGCCGCGCAGGATGCAGTCGCTGATCTCGGACAGGACCGTCTCGACAAGGGCTGCCGATTCGGCGCGGGACAACCCGATCTTCTGGTAGACCGCCTCACTCAGATCGGCGCGTGTGATGGTTTCGCCCGCCATATGGCCACTCCAGTGCTGCACCGTTCACAGCCGCGGCTGTTCAGAAACTGATTCACTTAAATCTTAAAGTGGTTGAGGCGGCAGGGTCAATGCCCTTGATGCCATTGCGCTTTTTGCCTGTGCGCGGTGCGCAGAGGCTGCGCGTCACCAGCGGATCAGCGCAGACCCCCAGGTGAAGCCGCCGCCCATCGCCTCGACCAGGACAAGCTGTCCGCGCTGGATGCGCCCGTCACCGACGGCCGTGGCGAGGGCAAGCGGGATCGACGCGGCCGAGGTATTGCCGTGGTCCTGCACGGTGTAGACCACGCGCGACTCAGGCACGCCAAGCTTGTGCGCGGTGGCGTCGATGATGCGCTTGTTGGCCTGGTGCGGCACGAACCAGTCGATGTCGGCGCCTGTCAGGCCAGTCGCCGTCAGCGTGGCTTCCACCGTGTCGGCAAGATTGACGACGGCGTGCTTGAACACCTCGCGGCCCTCCATCCGCAGATGGCCGACCTTGCCATTGGAGCCCGCGCCGCCGTCGACATAGAGCTTGTCGCGGTAGCGCCCTTCGGAGCGGATGTGCGAGTGCAAGACGCCACGGTCCGCAATGGTGCCACTGCCCTGCTCTGCCGTCAGCACGACCGCGCCGGCGCCATCGCCGAACAGCACGCAGGTTCCGCGGTCATTCCAGTCGAGGATGCGCGAGAAGGTTTCGGCCCCGATGACGAGGGCAACCTTGTGCGAGCCGGAGGTCAGGAACTTGTCCGCCGTCGCCAGCGCGAAGACGAAGCCGGAGCATACCGCCTGCACATCGAAGGCCACGCCGTGGTGGACATCGAGCGCGTACTGGATCTCGGTCGCAGTGGCGGGGAAGGTATGATCGGGGGTCGAGGTGGCGCAGATGATCAGGTCAACATCGGATGCGGTAATGCCCGCGTGAGCCAATGCCTTCCGGGCGGCAGCCGTACCGAGCACCGAGGTCGTCTCGCTGTCGTCGGCAATATGCCGCTGCTGGATGCCGGTGCGCTGGCGAATCCATTCGTCCGACGTGTCCACCATCATCGCCAGTTCGGCGTTGGTGAGGAAACGGCGGGGCAGCGCCATCCCGCTGCCGCGTACTACTGATCGCAAAATGGACACGTGGTCTGTCGTCCTTGCCATCAACCCGCCTCGGCGGGGCTTGCAGCGGGGGCTGCGGGAGCAGGCGCTGCGTCGATCATCTCACGCACCTTGGCCATCAGGTCATAGCGCGCCATTTCATAACCAAGCTCGACCGCGCTGGCGAAGCCGATCGCGTCGGTGCCGCCATGGCTCTTGATGACGACGCCGTCAAGACCCAGAAACACGCCGCCGTTAACCTTGCGCGGATCCATCTTCTCCTTGAGGGCGGCAAAGGCCCCTTTCGCAAAGAGGTAGCCGATCCGCGACATGATCGAGCGGCCCATGGCAGCACGCAGATATTCGGCGATCTGCTTGGCAGTGCCTTCGGCGGTCTTGAGAGCGATGTTGCCGGTGAAGCCCTCGGTCACGACCACATCGACGGTGCCCTTGCCGAGGTCGTCGCCTTCGACAAAGCCGCGGTAGTCGAGATGCAGCAGGTCTGCCTCGCGCAACATGCGGCCGGCCTCCTTGATGGCGTCGAGACCCTTGATCTCCTCGACCCCGACATTGAGCAGGCCCACGGTCGGGCGCTTGAGGTCAAACACGATCTGGGCCATCGCTGCGCCCATGATCGCCAGATCGTAGAGATGGGCCGCGTCCGCGCCGATCGTCGCGCCAACATCCAGCACCACGCTTTCGCCGCGCACCGTCGGCCAGATCGCGGCGATCGCCGGACGCTCGATATGCGCCATCGATTTCAGGCAGAACTTCGACATCGCCATCAGCGCACCAGTGTTGCCTGCCGAGACTGTCACGCTGGCCTCGCCAGTCTTGGTGGCGTCAATCGCCTTCCACATCGAGGACTTGTAGCGCCCGGCCCGCAGGGCCTGGCTGGGCTTGTCGTCCATCTTCACGGCGACGTCGGTGTGGTGAAAGGTGGTGACGGCCTTCAGCTTCGGGTGCTGATCGAGCAACGGAACCACCAGCGCCTCGTCGCCGAACATCACGAAGCGGCTGTCGGGACGCCGTTCCAGCGCAATCGCCGCGCCCGGAACAACGACTTTCGGGCCGTGGTCACCGCCCATGGCATCAAGCGAAATCGTAACGTGCTTGGACATGTCCTCGACCGATCCGTCAGCTTTCACACCGGGCAAACAAGCCGGGCGCTGAACTCAATTATTGCGGCACAATAGCCGCGGTGTGGCAGACCGCAAGGCGGACTGCGGCGATTCCTGTGCAGCGCACCGGTGTGGGGCACGGCTCCGCCGGCCACCCTGCGGCTCTCATTGCTTGTCCCTGAGCGACCTCAACGCCGCAAACGGCGAGCCGAAGTCCTCCGGCTCGGCGGGCGGTTCAAAGACAGCGCCAGGCTTGCGCGGATAAGGATCAAGCGCGACCGCGAGGCTTTCATAAGCCAGCACACCGAGGTCGATCCGCCCGTCCTCGATCGGGTCCGGCAGTGCGTCAGGGTCATTCAGCATCGCGAGGTCAATCCCGGCCATTTCGACCGTGGTCTCGTCATCGCCATCCGCAGGCAAGCCGGCGGCCCGCATGGCGGCGTCGGCTTCTTCCTTCGGCGCGTAGACCACCTCGATGTCTTCCGCGATCGACTCGGCCACCGGCTCTAGGCTGACAACACAGGCCTGCTGCACCTGAGCCGACAGCGTGCCGGTCACGCGCACGCGATGGCCTTCGCGCTGGAGCCTGAAGTCGGCTTTAAAGGTGTCGACGGCGATGACGCGCAGGGCGCGGGCGATCGCCCTGCGCTCCGCCTCGCCGGGCGCTATCACAACTATGCGGCCCTTGGCGGGAATGGACTCGACCACCACGGCGAGGCTGATCGGAAGGTCTGTTGCGTCTGCCATCTGGCCTCCGGGGGCCTGGCTCCGGGCGTCGCCGTCAGGGAACAGGCGCGACGAACAGATCCTGGCGGGTCAGGACATCATCCAGCGACCAGCCTGAGAGGCGCTGCCCGCTGGCCAGCACATAGGACGCCAGGGGCTCCGCTGCAACGGCGGGGATATTCCTGACCAGCGCGGCCGCCAGCAGTTCGGCATCGGACGCCTCGATCGGCGCGGCATAGGCCTGAACGCGGCCGTAGAAGCCCTGGGCGATCTTCTTCATGCGCTTGGGAATGGTGGTGTCGCCGACGCCAAGCTCGCGCAGCCCGTGGTCGATGTGCAGGAACAGGGCGTCCACATAGTCCTGGGCGACCTCCGGGCCGGGTGACGGCAGCGCCTTCAGCCGCCGCATCACCAGCATCGCATGCAAGGTGAGCGACTCGATCCGGCCCTCGACCGTGTCCGGAATGGCGGCCACCGTGTAGAGCCAAGGCGCACGCGAGGCTTCGGCTGACCGGGCATAGAGCGCCTGAACGACCTCCCGGCGCGGGTCTTTCCTGAACAAGCCAAATATCATTTCGGATCAAAGGCCTTTCGGTCTGCCTTGCAAATGCCTGAAGCTGGCGTTACGCCAAAAACCGATCTCACGGCAACGCGACACTTGCGCCGCTGCCCAACTGGATGGACCGGAAATTCCGATGCCCGATTTGGCCCGTTCGTATCGCCTTTTCCTCGCCAGCGCGACAATCCCCCTGATGCTTGCAGGCTGTGGCTCCGGCGGAGCCGACAATTTCGGTTTCACGCTGCCGACCTCCGCAGGCCTGAACGAGGAAATCAATCGCGGCTTCGTGATGGACCAGGAGGCGATCGCCAAGATCAAGCCGGGCATGGATGTCCAGCAGGTTCTGCAGACCCTGGGCACGCCCTCGACGACATCGACAGTGGGCAACCGGACATTCTACTATGTCAGCCAGAAGACCAAGCGGACCTTTCAGTTCCAGTCCCCGCAGATCGTGGACCAGAGCGTCATCGCCGTGTCATTCAACAAGGGCTTCAAGGTCGAGAAGATCGCCAACTGGGGCCTGCAGGACGGCGTGATCTTCGATTTCATCAACCGCGTGACCCCGACAGGCGGCGAGGAGCAGAGCTTCCTGCGCAACCTCTTCCGCGGCGTGACCCGCTTCAACCCGATCTCGACCTGACCGACCGGGCGCGCAGCCCATGACCGGGCAGCGTGCATACGGGCCGGGTGAACGGTGACCCGGTTCGTCATCGATGTCGTGCTTGGCTACTGGGCGTCGGCAACGCGCTTCGCCCCCGGCGGTGCATTGCGGCTCGACGACGCCTATCGGCTGGCGCATCTGGCGCTCGTCGACCCCGCGCACCCGGACGTGATCGCCCGCATGCCTGGACGGACCTATGAGATGGGTTGCCGTCCCGAGGCGTTTTCGCTGGTCGCGCCTCTGGATGCCGAGGCACTGGAGGCGTCCGCCGCGTTGCATCATTTGATGACTGACCTCCGGAATAGCCCTCTCAATAGCAAGATCACCTGGGACATTCTCCCGAAACGACGGTCAAGGCTGCACGCGACGCTGTGCGGATCACGCGATGCGGACGCGATCACGCCGGCGGCCGAGACCGCCTGCCGCGCCATCGGTCCAATCCGGATTGCGGCCTGGGGGCTTTTCTGCGGAACCATCAACCTCGGCCGACTCTATCTGCGCCTCTACACCGAAGAACGCGCCGAGGGACCGGCTTCCATGCCGTGCAACGTGCTTTCGGCAGGCCGCCGACGCCGCTCTTGCTCGCAGGCGTGTTCAATCTGACCGATCATCTCGATGCGGCCGAAACCGCCTGGCTGGCCGGGCTTATCTCCGACTGCTGGGAAACAACCTTTGCGGAAATCACGTTGGACCGGCTCTGGCTGATGGGATCACAGGACGATCTGGTCCTCAACAGCCGGATCGTGGCCGAGGTGCAGCTGGCCTGAATCACCATGCGGCGATCCGCGCTTGTCCTACCCGTGACTCCATGCTGCAGTGCATGCTAAGGCGCGCCGACGACAGGTTCGGGCCAACGCAGACAGCCCCGGCCCTGCCAATGGAGATCTCGACATGAGCCGCGAAGCAGCCGCTGGACATCTGTCCAATTCCTTCTTTTCCGCGCCGCTCAGCGCGCAGGATCCGGAGCTGGCGCGCGCCATCGACCTCGAACTTGGTCGCCAGCGCGATGAAATCGAGCTGATAGCCTCCGAGAACATCGTTTCCCGCGCCGTGCTCGAAGCGCAGGGCTCGGTGATGACAAACAAGTATGCCGAGGGCTATGTCGGCAAGCGCTATTACGGCGGCTGCCAGTATGTCGACATCGCCGAGAAGCTGGCGATCGAACGCGCCTGCCGCCTGTTCGATTGCGGTTTCGCCAATGTGCAGCCGAATTCGGGCAGCCAGGCGAATCAGGCCGTGTTCATGGCGCTGATGCAGCCCGGCGACACCTTCATGGGGCTGGATCTTGCCGCCGGCGGCCATCTGACGCACGGCGCGCCGCCCAACATGAGCGGCAAGTGGTTCAAGCCAGTCCACTACGGCGTTTGCGTCGTCGATCAGCGCATCGACATGGACGCGGTCGATCGGCTGGCCGAGGAAAGCCGGCCCAAGGTGATCGTCGCGGGTGGCTCTGCCTATCCGCGACACTGGGACTTTGCCCGTTTCCGCGCAATCGCCGACAAGGTCGGGGCCATCCTGTTCGTTGACATGGCGCATTTCGCGGGTCTGGTGGCCGGCGGCGCGCATCCCTCCCCGTTCCCGCATGCCCACGTCGCGACCACGACCACCCACAAGACCCTGCGCGGGCCGCGTGGCGGCATGATCCTGACCAATGACGAGGCGCTGGCCAAGAAGTTCAACTCGGCCATCTTCCCCGGCCTGCAAGGCGGGCCGCTGATGCACGTCATCGCTGCCAAGGCCGTGGCCTTCCACGAGGCCTTGCAGCCCGAGTTCAAGATTTACGCCCGTGCTGTGGTCGAGAACGCCAAGGCGCTGGCCGAGACGATGAAGACCAAAGGCTTCGACATCACCACCGGTGGCACTGACAACCACCTGATGCTGGTAGACTTGCGCGGCAAGAAGCTCAACGGCAAGATCGCGGAAGCGGCGCTGGGCCGCGCCAACATCACCTGCAACAAGAATGGTGTGCCCTTCGACACCGAAAAGCCGACGATCACCTCCGGGATTCGCCTTGGCACCCCCGCCGCCACCTCGCGTGGCTTCGGCGTGGCCGAGTTCAAGAAGGTGGGCGAGTACATTGCCGAGGTGCTGGACGGGCTGGCCGCCAATGGCGAAGCGGGCAATGCGGCGGTTGAGGTGGCGGTGAAGCAGAAGGCCACGGCTTTGTGCCGCCGCTTCCCGATCTATGGGTGATGCATGTCCTTGCCATTTGCCTGATCGACGTTGCTGACGGTTTATCTTGACATGACAGAGGCTGTTGCTGCGTAGTAGCAGTGAGACGAAGCGTTGTCGCGATGCTTCCAAGAAACCGCCAAGCGTAGCCCCAAGCGCCCAGTGCCCTAACAAAGGTTGTGCTGACATCCTTGCCGACAGTTGCGTCATGTGCCAAAGTCTCGACTTTACTGATCAAATCCTTGAATATACCAGAGACGGCCGGGTTAAAGGCTGAAACAAGGTCAGGGGATTCGTGGGCGCTGTCCGGCAGGTCGTCTTGATCAGGCTCGAATATGCTCACGACATCGGCAACGCTCAAGAAACAGGGGCAGTGGACAATGGGTGATCCGACACCAAGCGTGGCCGACTCCTTCGGTGGGATGGTGGTTCTGGCGTTTGAGCTGGCCGATTCCGAAATTCACAAATCTCCAGAACGTATCGCTGAGATCTTGCGAAGCCCCGCGCTCGTTGATGCGGTCAAAACGCAGGTTCTGAGGTTCGCCAAAAACCGTGATCCCGGCGCAAGCACGTCGGTATCAGTCGAAGAGTCCCAGAAGCTGAGCGATGCTATCCTCGATGGTTTGAAGGATTCAGCGAAAGACGAGTATGTTAAACTGATCAAGGCATCAGCAAAATACAAATCTCTTGAGACGCAAATCAAGCTGTTCGAGAAGGCTGCCAAGTCGTCCGCGCTTGGGGTCTGGGTCGATGCAAATAAGACAACACTCTACATCGTTGGCGCGACGCTCGCTTTGGGTGCAGGGGTTGCGCTTTATATTACCAAGCCAACTGGTCCAGTCATGGCAGCTGGCATCCGTGAGCTGGAGAAGCTGAAATTCGAAATCGTCAAGGTTGGCATACTGAAGCTAGGTGTCAGCAATCTCGTCTTTGAGCCGAAAGCCGAGAAAATCGGTGGGAAGCTGACAGGTCAGATAAAGTGGGAGAAGTTGACGCTCGATTTCGCGCTTCAGGCCTTGGCAAAATCAGCGAATATCGAGGAGGTCGGCGGCGAGATCGCAGTCAAGTACTCGACACTGAACTTTTCAGCAGTTGCCAAGAAAGACATGAAAAAGCCCACATTCGATCTGGCCCTCAAGGTTCAGGCTGATTTCGACCAGTTCCATGTGGGTGTCGCAGCGCTGTACAAGGATCAGACACTGGGGGGTCGTGCCTCTGTGGACTATGATGTCAACAAAAGGCTGAGCCTGGGTGCTAGTTATGAGCGCAGCGGTGCAAGCACGGACCGCTCGGCAGAAGACAAGGGCATGCTCAATCTCACTTTTCGTTTTCCCTAGCCAAGCGATATGCTGCAGCCAATTACAGCGTTACACCACCCTATCCTGGACCAACATTGCAAGCGACATTGTGCAGGGTGGCGTTACTGGCCTCAGACAAACAACCTGAAAGCTGCCACCGTAAGCGGGAACACTGCGATTGTTGCGCAAGCCAAATAGAACATGCCATCGATAGCCCTCATCTCGCCCTTGTCGTATGTCCTCCTTACAGGCGGAAAATTATGATTATGCTGTGGCTTGGCTCAGGATAGGTGGCAGCTTTGCTCGTCATAGACTTGGTCGAAAGTTCCATGTTTGATTGGCGCGTCCTGCACGGTCATCTCTATCTCCATCGTCTGATTGGATGGGAGGACCGCACCAATCAGGTGTTGGTTCCCTGCCTGCAAGCCTTCTGCGACACCTTCGCGCACCATACCCCATTCCAAGGAACCGTGGTCCAAAAAATGGATTTTGGCCTCACATCACTCGTCGCACCACGCCATCCTTGATGAAGACCTGAAGCGGCGTGGTTCCGGAGGCGCTGCCATCTCTGGCGCGCCACTTGCCGTCGGCGCAGACGATTCCGCCATCGCGGGGCATCGCCGACCATTCGACCATGTTGGCGAACCTGTCCTTGCCGTCGAGCGACACGGCGACAAAATCGGTCCTGCAGACCGCGCCATCGACCCTCGGACGGTATTCGGTGATCATCCAGCCGCCGCCGGTGCTCTCAAAGGTTTCGGGCAGAACCGGCCAGGTTGACCGGGTGCCTTGCGCGTGAAGTCCGATAATGCCGCCTGCGAGGGCCATGGCGACCGCAAGGCCGAACGTCTTCACACGCGGGCGAGCGATCAGCATGGTGATGACATGGCTGGGTGAAGTCTTTGTTCTCATAGGACTGCTCCTGTTCAAGCGAGTACCTGGCGGGGCGGCCATCGGATGCGGGAGCCGTGACAGAATCTTTGACTGGACCACAAACCGGATTCGCTGGCATGACGGGCGCGGACCCTGACCCGACCAGTTCCGAGGCTTTCCATGCGCTGCCCCTATTGCGGATCGCTCGACACGCAGGTGAAGGACTCGCGGCCGTCCGACGACCACTCGTCCATCCGCCGCCGGCGCGTCTGCAATGATTGCGGCGGGCGCTTCACCACATTCGAGCGCGTGCAGCTGCGTGAACTGACCGTCGTCAAGCGCTCGGGCAAGCGCTCGCCGTTCGACCGCGACAAGCTGCAGCGCTCCGTCGAAATCGCGCTGCGCAAGCGGCCCGTCGAGCCCGAGCGCATCGAAAGGCTGGTCAGTGGCATCGTGCGGCAACTCGAGAGCTCCGGCGACATCGAGGTTCCGTCATCTGCCATCGGCGCGCTGATCATGGCGGGGCTGAAAAACCTCGACGGCGTGGCCTATGTGCGTTTCGCCTCGGTCTACAAGGATTTTCGTGAGGCGAAGGACTTCGAGGACATTCTCCGCGAACTTGCCGGCGACGAGGCGGATGCTATGCCATCCAACCACGCCCTGGACGAGTGACGCCGCCCTCGTGACCGCATCACCGGAACAGGACGAAGCGTTTATGGAGGCCGCGCTGGCGCTCAGCCGCGAGGCCCTGGGCAGCACGTGGCCCAACCCCGCGGTGGGCGCGGTGCTGGTCCGCGCGTCTGGCGGCGCGCCACGGATCGTCGGACAGGGCGTGACCCAGCCCGGCGGACGCCCGCATGGCGAGGCGATGGCCATTGCTGAAGCCGGCGACGAGGCCGCCGGCGCGACGCTCTACGTCGCGCTTGAGCCATGCTCCTATTCCTCCCTGCGCGGCGGCATTCCCTGTGTGGAACGCACGCTCAAGGCCGGCGTGCGGCGCGTGGTCTCGGCCATCGCTGACCCCAATCCGCGGATCGCCGGACTTGGCCACGCGCTGCTGCGCACGGCCGGGGTCAAGGTGACGACAGGTGTGCTGGAAGCGGACGCGGCGCGCGTAAATCGCGGCCATTTCCGCCGCGTGCGCGAGGGCTTGCCGACCGTGACCTTCAAGGTCGCCCGCACAGCGGATGGCTATGCGGGCGGGCCAGGCGGCGCGCGGATGGCGATTTCGTGCCCCGATGCCACCACCTGGGTGCATCAGCAGCGTGCGCATTTCGACGCGATCATGCTGGGAATCGACTCCGTGCTGGCCGACGACCCCCTCCTCACTGTGCGTTTGCCCGGCCTTGAGCACCGCTCGCCGGTGCGCGTCATCCTCGACACGCGGCTGCGCATGCACACCGGGCTGAAGCTGGTGGAAACGTGCCGGACGATCCCGACCTGGGTGATTGCCGCCGAGGACGCTCCCATCCAGCCCGAGAAGACGCTGGTCGATGCCGGCGTCGAGGTCATGAGGGTCGGGCGCGGCGCCGATGGCCATCTTGATCTCAGGGAGGCGCTGGCGCTGCTGGCCAGCCGGGGCATCACGCGGGTGTTCTCGGAAGGCGGCCCGACGGTCGGTGAACAACTGGCCTTGCTTGGCCTCGCCGACGAGGTCATCGTATCGACCTCCCCCACCCGCCTCGGTGCCGAGGGTGTTACCGCCGTCCGGCCCGGGCTGGCGGCATTGCTGGCCGATGACAGCCGCTGGCAGCTTGCACGCGCCGAGCAGATCGGCGGTGACGCCTTCAGATTTTACGAAAGGATCGGCTGATGTTCACAGGCATTGTCACGGCGATCGGCACAATCACGGAGGCGCGGCAGAGCGGGCCGACCCTGCGCCGCCTCGCCATCGCATCTCCCTATGACGCTGCCGGGATCGATATCGGGGCATCCATCGCCTGCGCCGGCGTGTGCCTCACCGTGACGGCGCTTGAGCCGCGCGGCGACGGCGAAGCCGGCTGCGTCTTCCGCGTCGAGGCCGCCGCCGAAACACTCGCCAGGACCAGCGTGGGCGGTTGGGAGGTCGGAACGCAGATCAATCTCGAGCGCTCGCTCAAGGTCGGAGACGAACTTGGTGGCCATCTGGTGACCGGGCATGTCGATGGGCTGGCTGAAATCGTTCGCGTTGAACCAATCGCGCCCGACCCGTCCGACCCTTGGGGCGCAACGGCCCGTTTCCATATCCGGGCGCCAAAGCCGCTTGCCGGTTTCATCGCACCGAAGGGTTCGGTTTGCCTCGACGGGACGTCGCTGACGGTCAACACCGTGTCAGGCGACCTGTTTTCCGTGCTGCTGATCCCGCATTCGCTGTCGGTGACGACATGGCAGGAACGCAAGCCGGGCGATCGTCTGCACATTGAGGTCGATCTGATGGCCCGCTATGCCGCGAGGCTTGCCGAGGCGCGCGCGCAGGGCTACTGACGCGCATACAATCCTTTGACCCGAAGAGTTTCATGATGGCTGGTGCCAGCAAGGCCAAACACGATGCTGCGCCCCTGAACGGCGCGCGAATTCTGATCGTCGAGGCAAGGTTCTATGAGGACATCGCTGATGCTCTGCTCGAAGGCGCCAAGGCGGCCATCGCACGAGCCGGCGCCACCAGCGAGGTGATCACCGTTCCCGGCGCGCTCGAGATCCCCGGCGCCATCGCCATCGCACTCGACGGCGCCGACGCGATGGGCACGCCGTTCGATGCGGCGGTTGCACTCGGCACCGTCATCCGCGGCGAAACCACCCATTACGAGATCGTTGCGGGCGAGAGCAGCCGCGCCCTGATGGACCTCACCGTCCAGCGCAAGTTCGCCGTTGGCAACGGCATTCTCACCGTCGAGAACGAGGCGCAGGCCTGGGCGCGGGCCCGCATGTCCGAGATGGATAAGGGCGGCGGCGCGGCCGAGGCCGCCTTGGCCATGGTGCGGCTCAAGCGGCGCTTCGAGGCCGCATCGTGAGCACGCGCCAGGAACAGCGCATGGAAAAGCGCAGGGCCGCCCGGCTGGCGGCCGTGCAGGCCCTCTACCAGATGGACCTCGCCGGCAAGGGCCTGATCGAAGCCATGGGCGAATTCGAAACCTTCTGGATGGGCAAGGAGGTCGATGGCGTGGCCCTCCCCGCCGCCGAGGCGAACTTCTTCCGCGACGTCCTGTCAGGGGTGGTGCGCGAGCAACGGCCGATCGACCGGGCGGTGGATGACGCGCTGGCCGATGGCTGGCCGCTGAAGCGCATCGAGACAGTGCTGCGCTCGATCCTGAGGGCCGGCACCTACGAGTTGATGTTCCGCAAGGATGTCCCGGCCAAGGCCGTGATCAATATTGCGCGAACGACGCGCGCCGGGGAGATGGCCTGAAGGGCGCGTGATGCTTTCCGAGGACACGCTGATCGCGCGCTACCTCGCTCCGATCGCGGGAACAGGCGGACT
This sequence comes from Hyphomicrobiales bacterium, assembly GCA_026400555.1. GTDB lineage: Bacteria > Pseudomonadota > Alphaproteobacteria > Rhizobiales > Beijerinckiaceae > Allobosea. The sequence goes on along the minus strand of JAPLOW010000172.1, from coordinate 5,348 downwards.
CGGGCTGCTCGACGATGCGGCCGTGCTGTCTCCTCCAGTCGGGCATGATCTGGTTGTGACCCAGGACGCACTGGTCGCGGGACTCCACTTTTTCGCCGATGATCCGCCAGCCTCGATCGCACGCAAGGCACTCAGGGTCAACCTGTCGGACCTGGCGGCCAAGGGCGCTGTCCCCGCCGGCTTCCTGCTGGCGTTCGCCCTGCCGAAGGGCATCGACGAGGCCTGGATCGCGCCATTCGCGGCCGCGCTCGGCGAAGACGCGCAGGATTTTGGCTGCCAGCTGCTGGGCGGGGACACGGTCCGGGCTTCGGGCGGCCTGACTCTGTCGATCACAGCGCTCGGCTACTGTCCGACCGGACGCATGGTCCGCCGAACGACCGGCCAGCCCGGCCATGTGCTGGCCGTCACCGGCACGATCGGCGACTCGGCGCTGGGGCTGCAGCTGAGGCTCACCCCTGATGCGGCCTGGGCGCGCACGTTGTCAGCCGGGTCGCGACAGTTTCTCGCCGACCGCTATCTCCATCCCAGGCCGCGCAATGCGCTCGCCCTCGCCATCCGGGAATATGTCGGCGCGGCCATGGATGTCTCCGACGGCCTGCTGGGCGACGCCGTCAAGCTCGCCGCCGCAGCCGGCAGCATAGGCATCGCCATCGCGCCGAGGATCGACCTTGGCGCCATCCCGCTTTCGGCCGCGGCCCGCGAGGCGTTGTCGCTGGAGCCCGCGCTGATCGACACGATCGCGACGGGCGGGGACGACTACGAGGTGCTGATGGCGGTCGAACCCGACCGGCTGGCAGGGCTCACCTCCGCCTGCGGGGCGCTGGGCTGCGCCGTGACGCCGATCGGCACGCTCTGCGCCGGGCAAACGCCGGCCTTCACCGCGCTTGACGGCTCCCCCGTCCGGTTCGGAAAGCTCAAGTTCGAGCATGAGTGGCAGCGCTGACCGGCGGGCCGCATTGCGGTTTGTGCGGATGCGCCTGCCTCAATTCTCAGCTATTGGCGGGGTATGACCAGCCAAGCGATCCAGAGCAAACCCTTCGCCGATGACCCCGTTGCCAGACGCAATGTGACGCTGCTGACGGTGGCACAGGCGCTCGGCGGCGCGACGCCCCCGATCATCATCTCGCTCGGCGGGGTGATCGGCCTGCAACTGGCGGAAAACAAGGCGCTCGCCACCTTGCCGATCAGCCTGCTGAACATCGGCATCGCCGCCTCGGTCATCCCCGCGGCCTGGCTGATGCGGGTTTATGGCCGCCGGGTCGGCTATATCTTCGGCTGCATGGCAGGCGTCATTTCCGGAATCGTCGCGGCGGCGGGTTCAGTGCAGCGCGCCTTCTGGCTGTTCTGCCTCGGGACCTTCATTTCCGGGTTCTACATCGCCTTCGTGCAGAGCTACCGCTTCGCCGCAGCCGACAGCGCGCCGGATTCGGCCAAGGCCAAGGCGATCTCCATGGTCATGGTCGGCGGGCTCTTTGCCGCCGTCATCGGCCCGCAGACCGTGATCTGGACGCGGGGCATCGCGCCCCAGTTTCCGTTCGCCGCCACCTTCTTCGCCCTGTCGTCGCTGGCGCTGCTGGCCATGCTCGTGGTGTCGCTGCTCAACGCCCCCGCACCGAAAAAATCGTCGCATGGCGGCCGGCCGCTTGGCGAAATCATGCGCCAGCCGCGCTTCATCACCGCCGTGATCGCCGGCCTCGTCAGCTATGGGCTGATGGCCTTCATGATGACGGCCGCGCCGATGGCGATGGTGGCCTGTGGGCACACCATCGGCGAAGCGGCGCTCGGCATCCAGTGGCATGTGCTTGCGATGTTCGGACCGAGCTTCTTCACAGGCAAGCTGATCAGCCGCTTCGGCAAGGACAGGATCACGGCGTTGGGGCTCGTCATGATCGCGGCTGCCGCAGTGATCGGGCTGTCCGGCCTGACCCTGGCGCATTTCTGGATCGCACTGATCCTGCTTGGCATCGGCTGGAACTTCGGTTTTGTCGGCGCGACTACCATGGTCACCGATTGCTACCGGCCGGAGGAGCGCAACAAGGTGCAGGCCGCGAACGACTTCCTCGTCTTCGGCTCGGTCGCCGTAGCCTCCCTGTCGTCGGGCAAGCTCCTGCACCTTGGCGGCTGGGATGTCGTCAACTGGATCGTGTTCCCGGCGGTGGCGCTGGCGCTGGTCATGGTCGCGATCCAGGCGCGCTCGGGTCGATCCGTGGCGGCGTGAGGTCGCGCCGCGCAAAAGGCTTTCAATCCGGGAGGTGCAGCCATGCGGCGAATATTGATCGGTATTGTGGCGGTCACCGCGCTCCTGTTCTGCTCGGCGCAGGCCGGTGCGCAGGATGTGGCATGGCTGTTTGCGCGGCACATGGAGAACGGGCGCCATGCCGAGGCGGAGCGTGACTTCGCGCAACTGACCGAGCGCAACCCGCGGGACGCCGGCGCGCGCATGGCGCTCGGCATGATCCAATTTGCCAGAGCGATCGAGAGACTCGGCCAGGGCCTGTATCGCTACGGTCTGGTTCCGCCTCGCCAGTCCTTCATCCCGATCCTGCGCCTGCCGGTGCCGGAAAATCCCCGGCCTGAGAAGCTGGACTACGACAAATTGCGCGCGGTCTACGTGACTTTCCTCGCTGATCTGACGCGGGCCGAAGAAACGCTGGCGGCCATGCCCGGGGGCGAGGTGAAACTGCCGCTCGATATCCTGAAGATCCGCTTCGACTTCAAGGGCGATGGTCAGGTCGGCCCTGATGAAAGCCTGATCGCGATCATGCAACGGATGGCCACCATGCCGGGCCAGCCCGCAACGGCTCTCAAAATGGACGCGAAATGGGAGGTCGCCTTCGACCGGGCGGATGCGACCTGGCTGCGCGGCTACTGCAATGTGATGTCGGCCTTTCTCGAATTCGTGCTGGCCTATGACTGGCGCGACAGCTTTGCTGCGGCGGGACATCTGTTCTTCACCGGCGCGCGCGATCCCGCCAATCCGGCCCACGCCACCGCAGAAGCCACTGCGATGCTCGGACGCGACAGCGGAACCGCCGCCGACGCCGTGGCGATGATTCATCTGATCCGCTGGCCCCTGACCGAACCGGTGCGGATGATGCGTGCGCGCCAGCATCTCAAGCTGGTGGTGACACTTTCGCGCCAGAACTGGCGGGAAATCCTTGCGGAAACCGATGATGACCGCGAATGGCTACCCGGCCCGCAACAGAAGAACAGCGCCATTGCCGCGCTCAGGGTGACGCAGGAGCGGGTCGATGGCTGGATGATGACGCTCGACGAATTCGAGGCGGTGCTCGACGGCAAGAAGCTCCTGCCGCACTGGCGCTATGCCAAGGGCATCGATTTTCGGACCTTTTTTGAACAGCCCACGCCGTTTGATCTCGTGCTCTGGTTCACCGGACATGCCGCCGTTCCCTATCTCAAGGATGGCGAGGTGCTGAGTCAGGCGCGCGTGCGGGACATCCAGGCGATGTTCGGCGGAAACTTCGCGGGCTACGCTTTCTGGTTCAACTGATGCGTCCGGGGTGGCGGCGCTCATGCTTTGGTATCAGTCCGGCGCAAACTGCTGACAGAATCGACGCCAAAGAGCGCAAAAGCTGTGCAGCGGGTTTTACATTTCGTTTAAAATTTGGCAAACACGCGGCACTCATCTGGGAGGCGTCGTTCGACTCGTGTCTTCGACCCGGTTTGGCTTCATAAACCCCTCCCGCAGCAAAGACATAGGGTGGATACAACCATGAGCCCATTGCTCATCATCATCGCGCTGGGGGCAACCTCGCTGATCTACGGCATCTGGGCCTATCTGGATGTCATGAAGCGTGACGCTGGTAACCAGCGCATGCAGGAAATCGCGGGCGCCATCGCCGAGGGCGCGCAGGCCTATCTCAAGCGCCAGTACATCACCATCGCCGGCGTCGGCGCCGTGCTGCTCGTCGGCCTCTGGTTCCTGCTGGGCAAGGAGGTCGCTTTCGGCTTCCTGATCGGCGCGGTGCTGTCAGGTGTCGCCGGCTTCATCGGCATGAACGTCTCCGTCCGCGCCAACGTCCGCACCGCCCAGGCCGCGACGCAGTCGCTGGCCGGCGGCCTTGACGTCGCCTTCAAGGCAGGCGCGGTGACCGGTATGCTGGTGGCTGGCCTCGCCCTGCTCGGCGTTCTTCGCCCGTCTCGGCGGCGGCATCTTCACCAAGGGCGCCGACGTCGGCGCCGACCTCGTCGGCAAGGTCGAGGCCGGTATTCCGGAGGACGATCCGCGCAACCCCGCCACGATCGCCGACAACGTCGGCGACAACGTGGGTGACTGCGCCGGCATGGCGGCCGACCTGTTCGAGACCTATGCCGTGACGCTGGTCGCCACCATGGTCCTCTCCGCAATCTTCTTCGCGGGCCAGGGCGCGATGCTGACGACGATGATGCTCTACCCGATGGCGATCGCCGCCGCCTGCATCGTGACCTCGATCGCCGGCACGTTCTTCGTCAAGCTTGGCCCGAACAACAACATCATGGGCGCGCTCTACAAGGGCTTCATCGCCGCTGGCGTGATGTCCATCGCCGCGATCGCGCTGGTCAACATGTGGATGCTCGGCGGCTTCTCGACCGTCATCAAGACCTCGACGGGCGTGAGTTTCACCTCCGGCGCGCTGTTCTGGTGCGCCATGGTCGGCCTCGCCGTCACGGCGCTGATCGTCGTGATCACCGAATACTACACCGGCACGGGCAAGCGCCCGGTCGTCTCGATCGCGCAGGCGTCGGTCACCGGCCACGGCACGAACGTCATTCAGGGCCTCGCGGTTTCGCTGGAATCGACCGCGATGCCAACCATCGTGATCATCGCCGGCATCATCTCGACCTACTCGCTCGCCGGCCTGTTCGGCGTGGCGATCGCCACCACCGCCATGCTGGCGCTGGCGGGCGTGGTCGTGGCGCTCGACGCCTTCGGCCCTGTCACCGACAACGCTGGCGGCATTGCCGAAATGGCGGGCCTGCCCAAGGAAGTGCGCCACGCCACTGACGCGCTCGACGCGGTCGGCAACACCACCAAGGCTGTCACCAAAGGCTACGCGATTGGCTCGGCCGGTCTTGGCGCCCTGGTGCTGTTTGCGGCCTATACCTCGGACCTGAACTACTTCATCGCCGAGGCCAACAAGGCCGACTCGAAGGTCTACCAGTACTTCAAGGGCGTCACCGTCGACTTCTCGCTGGCCAACCCCTACGTTGTGGTCGGCCTGCTGCTCGGCGGCCTTATCCCGTTCCTGTTCGGCGGCATGGGCATGACTGCCGTCGGCAAGGCGGCAGGTTCGGTGGTGGAGGAAGTCCGTCGCCAGTTCCGCGAGAAGCCGGGCATCATGAATGGC
>JAPLOW010000140.1 GCA_026400555.1 Hyphomicrobiales bacterium | reverse complement strand
GTCGTCGATCTTCAGGCTGCCATCAACCGCTTCCTCAAAGAACACAACGGAGAGCCAAAACCCTTCTCGTGGACCGCAGACCCAGACGCCATAATCGCCGCTGTCAAACGCGGGCACCAAACGTTAGATTCTATCCACTAGCGCGTGATGATCGCCAAGCTCAGTGGCTTTTTCGAAAGCCTCGAAGAGCGCGGAGCAGACATGCGGGTGGTTGTGCTTGTGACGAGCTTCGGCGATTTCGCGAAGGCCGCAACGCCGGAGCGCGTGCGCGTGACATTCCGCAAGTGCCCGCTGCGGCCCGCCGAGCACATTTCAGTCACAGCGCGCCTGATGCCACCACCGCCCGAGGCAGTACGTCCGGGAGGTTGCGACTTCGCCCGCGATGCGTTCTTCAAGGGCTTTGGCGCAGTTGGTTCCGGTCTTGGCGTCATCGAGCGCGCGCCGCCGCCGCTCTTGCTGCAGATCAACGCCGCGATAGACAGTGCGCGCAACGACATGACCAAGCGCATCGCCCGGATTATCGGCGGGCAGGCTGGCGCGGAGGCGGCAGCGCTGGTCACCGGCAAGCGGGGTCTGATCTCGGAGGAAACCAACAAGATCCTACACGGCGCGGGCATCTATCGCATCGTCTCCATCTCGGGCCTGCACATGGTGCTGGCGGCCGGCGCGATCTTCTGGCTGGCGCGGGCGATCCTCGCCCTCATGCCCGGCATCGCCCTGCACTGGCCGTTGAAAAAGATCGCCGCCGTCCTCGCCATGGCCGGAGCCACCGGATACTGCATTTTCTCCGGCTCGGAAGTGGCAACCGAGCGCTCTCTCATCATGATTTTGGTCATGCTCGGGACAATCGTTGCGGATCGCCCGACGCTGAGCATGCGCAATCTCGCGATTTCCGCGCTGATTGTCATGGCAATGGAGCCCGATTCAGTCCTCGGGCCAAGCTTCCAGATGTCGCTCGGCGCGGTGGCGGCGCTGATCGCCTTCGCCGAATGGCAGCGCCGGCGCGCGCCGCAAGCCGGGTCGCAACCGGGCCTTCTGGCAAGGACCTTCAGGGCCGTGCGCTTGGGGTTGGCCGGCATGCTGTTGACGTCGTTGATCGCTGGCGCGGCGACGGGTCCCTTCGGCGCCTACCACTTCCAGACCTTCAATCCGTTCGGCGTGCTCGGCAACATGATGGCGTTGCCCTTCGTCTCGCTGGTCGTCATGCCGACCGCCATGGTCGGTGCCATCCTGTATCCGCTGGGCCTCGATGGGGCGGCTTGGTGGATCATGGGGCTGGCGACGGAACCGGCGCTCGCGGCCTCAGGCTTCGTCGCCGGGCTAGACGGCTCCACGCAGGTTATCCCCGCCTATGACGTCTCGGCGGTGCTGTGCCTCGGCGCTGCCCTGATCCTGCTGACATTGCTCACAACATGGCTGAGGTTCGCGGCAGTGCTGCTACTCGCCGCCGGCGTTGCGCTGGCCGCCAGTCCGCAAAGGGCCAACACGTACATCGACCGGGAAGCGGCAGGTGTCGCGGCGCGCAGCCGGGCGGGCCAACTGGGGATTATGGGCCGGCCCGGAAACGTCGTGCTGGAGCAGTGGCTCAGGGCTGATGGCGACAGCCGCAAAGCCCGTGACGCAACCGTGCACTCTGGCGCAGCCTGCGACAGCAAGGGCTGCATCGTGACGTTGCCGGACGTCGCCACGGTGGCCTGGTCGCGCAATCCGGAAACGGTCAAGTGAGGACTGTGCACGGGCGACGATGGTCGTCACGCTCCTGGGCTGGGACGGCGCCTGCAAGGCGCTGATGGTCGACCGCCAGACCCTCGACCGTTACGGCTCTCTCTCGGTACGGATGACAGGGCAGGGCCTCGTCGCCAGTACCAGCCGCACACTCGGCTCTCCGCGGCCCTAGACACGGCGCGAGGTTGTCGGACCTGCGGCCTCGGCGCTGGTTCCGATGTCCTGTCCCGTTGAAGACGACGAATTCAGTACCGTCGCACCAGACTGACTAGCTTGCCCTGGATCTTGACCCGGTCAGGACCAAGCACGCGCGTCTCGTAGGCCGGATTGGCCGCTTCCAGCGCGATCGATGTGCCACGGCGGCGCAGCCGCTTCAGCGTCGCTTCCTCGTCGTCGATGAGGGCGACGATGATCTCCCCAGTATTGGCCGTTTCCTGCTTGCGGATCACGACCGTATCGCCGTCGAGGATGCCGGCCTCGATCATCGAATCGCCCTGCACCTCAAGCGCGAAGTGCTCGCCCGACCCAAGCAGGTCCGGCGGCAGTGAAATGTTGTGGGTCTTGTTCTGGATGGCGGTGATCGCCACGCCCGCCGCGATCCGGCCCATGACCGGAATCATCAGATTGCGGTTCGGCTCTTCACTCCCGCCGCGCGCCGCCGCGGGAGAGGGAGCAGGGCGCCCGAGGCCGCCTTCAACGACGCTCGGATTGAAGCGCGGACGGACCGTGGCCGCGATGCTGGCATCCGGCAGCTTGATCACCTCCAGCGCGCGGGCCCGGTTCGGGAGCCGTCGGATGAAGCCGCGCTCCTCAAGCGCCATGATCAGCCGGTGGATCCCGGACTTGGAGCGCAGGTCGAGCGCCTCCTTCATCTCCTCGAAGGAGGGCGGTACCCCGGCCTCGCGCAGCCGTTCGTGGATGAACCTGAGCAGTTCATGTTGCTTGCGTGTAAGCTGGCTAAAGGCGGATGATCCGGCAGGGGGTTCCAGCCTCCGCCGCCGGTGCGTGCGCCGGCCGGATCAGAAGCGCGTCGGCGGACGCCATCAGGCGCTGGATCGAACTGTCCTGGGAGCTGAAGGGTGTCGCGACGAGATTGCAGGCGTCATCACGGCGGAGGCTGGCGCGCATATACTCCTCGCGCAGGTCATTGGCGGGCAGCGCGCGACCGAGGAGGGCGCCCTCGCTGCGGTCGGCGTCCGGGTTCGGCTGCCCCAGCAGCTTTCGCAGCAGCGGCTCGAGAAACAGGATTGCGCAGACCATCGACGATACGGGATTGCCGGGCAGTCCGAGGCAAAGCGTGGAGCCACGGACGCCGAACATCAGCGGTTTTCCGGGGCGGACGGCGATCTTCCAGAAGCCGATGGAAAAGCCGTTGGCGACCAGAGCGGCCTGGACGAAATCATGATCGCCGACCGATGCGCCGCCGCTGGTCACGATGAGATCGCATCCTTCCGCCGCGTTCGCGATAGCCCTCCGTGTCGTATCCGAGTCGTCCGGGACGATGCCCTGATCGTCGGCGGCGCCGCCACGGCTGCCCGGGGGCGTTCCCGGCAATACCAGCTCGTCACCCGTTGCGAGGAGGGAAATGCGCGGACGGCGGCGGACGCTGAGCACGCCGTGGCCCATGCTGGCAGCAAGCCCAATGTGGCGCGCGTCGAGCACCGTTCCGGCTTTCAACAGGCAGTCACCTGTGCGAAAATCCAGACCCGCCGGTCTGACGAAGCGCCCGACCTGCTGGACCTGTGTCGGCGTGATGACGCCGGCGCCAACGCCTTGGGCATTCTCCTGGATGAGAATGGCGTCCGAGCCGTTGGGAACCGGCGCGCCAGTGAAGATGCGCACCGCCTCCATCGGGCCGACGATCCCGCCGAACGGATGGCCGGCCATGGCCTCCCCAATCACGCGCAGGGGCAAAAGGCCGACCAGATCGGCAGCGCGAATGGCATAGCCATCCATCGCGGAGGCCGCGAAGGGCGGTTGGGTCCTGAGCGCCGTGACATCGCCTGCCAGTGTGCAGCCCAAGGCGCTGACGAGCGGCACAGTCTCCGTGCCTTGCAAGGTGGACGCTGCGGCAAGCATGCGCGCCCGGGCCACATCTGGCGCCATCAGGCTCACGCCTCCTCGCTCCCCCGCTCGTAGACGCCAGATTTCCCCCCGGACTTGTGAACAAGCTGGACAGCTTCGATCCGCATGCCGCGATCAGCGGCCTTGACCATGTCATAGATGGTGAGGCAGGCGACGGACACGGCAGTCAGCGCCTCCATCTCAACGCCTGTCTGTCCGGCGACACGCACCTCCGCGCTGACACGCACCCCCGGAAGGGCCTCGTCAAGCACAAGGTCGACCGAGACCTTGGTGATCGCCAGCGGGTGGCAAAGCGGGATAAGTTCGTGGGTCCGCTTGGCAGCCATGATCCCGGCCAGGCGGGCGGTGCCCAGCACGTCGCCCTTCTTGGCGTCGCCATCCCTGATCAGCGCAAGCGTTTCTGGCTTCATCACGACGGCACCTTCAGCAACCGCCCGCCGCGCGGTCACGGCCTTTTCTGCGACATCGACCATATGCGCCTGACCTTGCGCATCGAGATGCGTCAAGCGGCTCATGCGGGCCTCTGGGGTTTTGCGCTTGCAAGGGCTTTCGGCGGGTTGATGAGGGCCCGCGTCGCAGCGGCGACATCGTCCTGTCGCATCAGGCTTTCCCCCACGAGGAACGTTCTGACTCCGCACTTTCCGAGCCGTCTTGTGTCGTCATGGTGGAAGATGCCGCTTTCGCTGATGACGATGCGCCCGGCTGGAATGCGCGGGGCCAGCGCTTCAGTGACAGCAAGGTCGACATGGAACGACCTGAGATCACGATTGTTGATGCCGATCAGCCGCGAGGGCAGGGCAAGCGCGCGGTCGAGTTCGACGGCATCATGCACCTCGATCAGCGAGGCCATCCCAAGCGCGCTCGCGACATCCACCAGGTCCCGCGCTTCGGCATCCGAGACGCTGGCCATGATCACGAGGATGCAGTCCGCGCCCCAGGCGCGCGCTTCGTACACCTGATAGGGCTCAAACATGAAATCCTTGCGCAGGGCGGGCAATCCGCTGGCGGCGCGCGCCTGCTGCAGGAAGACCGGACGGCCCTGAAATGAGGGCGTGTCGGTCAGAACGGACAGGCAGGCTGCGCCACCGGCCTTGTAGGCGGAGGCCAGCGAGGGCGGATCGAAATCGGCCCTGATCAACCCTTTCGACGGGCTGGCCTTCTTGATCTCGGCAATGAGGGCAAGGCTCCCGGCTGCATGCCGCGCCTCGATCGCGCCAACGAAGTCGCGCGGCAGTGGGCTCGTCTCCGCCAGGCGGCGCATGTCAGCGGGCAGAATCGCGGCTTTTGCGGCGGCGATTTCCTCGCGCTTGTAGGCTTCGATGCGGGCGAGGATGTCGCTCACGTCCCGCCCCTCACGCGTTCGAAGCGGCGACAAGTCTGGCCAGCGTGCCTTTCGCCGCCCCGCTGTCCAGCGCCGCGCCCGCCCGGGTCACCCCGTCCTGAAGGGTTGCCGCAGCCCCCGCCACCACCAGTGACGCGCCGGCGTTGAACACAGCGATGTCGCGATAAGCGCTGCGCGCGCCGTCCAGCACGGCGCTCAGCGCGGCTGCGTTCACATCCGCCGTACCGCCGCGCAGGTCATCACGCTGCGCGACCGGAAGGCCCACTTCGGCGGGTGAAATGGTGAAGCTCCGCACCGATCCGTTCTCGAGCGCAACGACATGGGTCAGACCGGTCGTCGTGACCTCGTCCAGCCCGTCCGCGCCATGCACGGCCCACACCCGCTCGCTGCCGAGCGCGCGCAGCACCTCGATCATCGGCATGAGCCAGCTTTCAGCAAAGGCGCCGAGGAGCTGACGCCTGACGCCGGCCGGGTTGGAAAGCGGGCCTACGAGGTTGAAGATCGTGCGCGTTCCAAGCTCGGTCCGCACGGGTGCGACGTGACGCATGGAGGCATGGTGGGCCGGCGCGAACATGAAACCAACGCCGGCCTCGCGAATGCAGCGTTCGACGCCGGCCGGATCGATGCCGACCTTGACGCCCAGCGCCGTCAGGACATCCGCGGTGCCGGATTTCGACGAGGCGGCGCGGTTGCCATGCTTCGCCACGGGAACGCCGCAGGCGGCCACGATCAGAGAGGCGAGGGTTGAGATGTTGTAGGTGCCCGCATTGTCGCCGCCGGTCCCGACGATGTCGATCGCGTCGGCGGGAGCGGTCACGCGCACAGCCCGGGCCCGAAGCGCACTCACTGCCCCGTTGATTTCCTCGGTGGTCTCACCGCGCACGCGCAGGGCCATCAGGAAGCCGGCGGCCTGGGCGGGGGTCACTTCGCCCGACAGGATCGTGTCGAAGGCGGCGCGGGCTTCCGCTGCGGTGAGGCTCGCCCCAGTTGCGACCTTGGCGATGAAGGGTTTGAACGTATCCATGCTGTTTCCGGACTTAGGCGATGGCGGCGGGCGCGAGCCTCGCGTCGCGCCAAGCCGCAGCCATGTCAAGGAAATTGCGCACGATAAGCGCGCCATGCTCCGACAAGATGCTTTCAGGATGGAACTGCACGCCGCAGATTGGCCATTCGCGATGGCTTGCCGCCATGATCAGGCCGTCATCGGTCTCGGCATCGATCGTCAGCGCCGGCGGCAGGCTCGCACGGTCGACCACAAGCGAATGATAGCGCGTCGCATCGAATGCCCGGTTGATGCCCCTGAACAGCCCCATGCCACGATGCCGGATCATGCTGACCTTGCCATGCATCGGCTCCGGCGCGCGGACAACCGCGCCGCCAAAGGCCTGTCCGATGCTTTGCAGCCCGAGGCACACGCCAAAAACGGGCTTGCGACCCGGCGCGCCCGCAACGACGTCGAGACAGATTCCGGCTTCGGTCGGCGTGCAAGGGCCGGGCGAGAGCAGGATGGCGTCAGCGTCACCTGCGAGGGCCTCCTCGGCCGAAATCGCATCGTTCCGGTGCACGACGACGTCCACGCCCTGCGCGCCGACAAGCTGCACGAGGTTCCAAGTGAAGCTGTCATAATTGTCGATCAGCAGGAGCTTCAACGCCATGTCCCGGTTTCGGTGATGCCTGAATGCCTGCCGCTGCAAGCCGGGTCAAGCCACCCGCAGCATTCGAAGAAACCCAAATCGTAAAGCAAGTGTTGAGGCTGTCGGCATACGAAAAGAACAGTATTTTATGGTTTCTGCAGAATTCTGCGCGATCAGTCTCGTTTATTGCTGCAGCACAATGCGTTGGGGGCTGCAAAGAAAGTTCAAGGAAGGCGCCTGCTGGCGCGGTTTGTGCCGAATGACCACGGCGGTGTAGCTCGCATGGCTGGCCTGGCGCGTGTGCCCCTGATCGGACTTGTCGGTGCCGGCGTCGACTACAACCGTGCCTCGCAATTGCGTGCGAAGATGGCCGCCGCCGCTGACGCCGCAGTGCTGACCGCAGCGAAGATGTCAGGCCGAAGCGAAGGCGAGCGCCGGACTGCCGCCGACGCAAGCTTTGCCGCTAACCTTGGCATCGATGCGAGCCTTGTTCGTGTCCGCGGGCAATTGACGTGCCTCGGCGACCATGGCTGGCGCTACTCAGCGACCGTGGAATACACCTATGGTCTCGTGAAAATGCTTCCCGGCGCCAGCAACACCGCCTCGCTGGATGTCGTCGCCGAGGCCGCGCCCGGCGGAAATACGCTCGAGGTCGCGGTCGTGCTCGACGCCACCGTTTCGATGGCCGCCGACATGGGAACCTTGCGGCTTGCGGCGCGCGATCTGGTCAACAGCCTGTTTGATTCCGCCGGCAACACTCGGGTCTGAAAGTTTTGATCGTTCCCTTTGTCGCTTCGGTCAATCTGGGCCGGACCAATCGCGCCATGAACGGCGTCGACACGCGCGGCGACAGCAGCTTCCAGGCCGCCTGGATGCGCACGCGCTGGATCGGCAACATCCCGAACTGCAACGGCAATCCGTTCTGGGTCCCGTCGCCGCCCGGTCCGTATGTGCGGCCGCCGCCCAATCCGAACCCCTTTGGCCGTAGCGGGCGCGGCGTCTGGCTGATGGACCAGGTCAACAAGCTGGCGAAGGTCGGCAAGGAGTTGCTCGGCGTGAAGGAGGCTGCGGCGCAGGTCTGCAGCTACGGCACACCGAACCTCGCGGCGCCCAGGAGCGGTGCCACGATCACCCTCAATCCGCCCTATGTCCATGCGACGGTCTCGGCGCTCGTGCCCACCGGCTTCACCAATCCGGACACCTGCATCCTGGCCAATCCCGACTGGATCTCGCATCTCGACCTGTTCGACGGCATCCGCACGCGCTCCGGCGCCCGGGCACAGTGGAAGGGTTGCGTCGAGGCGCGTCCCGACCCCTTCGACGTCACCGATGATCCGCCCAACCTGGCCGATCCGCACACCCTGTTCACGGCTATTTCTGGCCCGATGAGCCAGGCGTCGGCGACAAGGGCAACTCACTCGGTTACGTCAACTACTACACGGATGACGGCACCATGCCCAATGGCTGGGAAAGCGCTGGGAATGGGAATGGCAGGCCAACCTGTTCAAGTGTGACGGCGCCGGCAAGAACGTCAATTTCAGCGAGAACGCGCCGAACACGAGTGGCCCCAACATGGCCTGCCCAGATCAACTGCTGCGCCTGACGAGCAATGGTTCTACGGTGCTGAGCAAGATCAGCAGCCTCAAGCATTGAAATGGTCGGCACGATCTCGTTCGAAGGCATCATGTGGGGTTGGCGCAAGCTGTCGCCCAGGGCGCGGTTCGCCGACGGCGCCGCCTATGGCACAGACGGCAACAAGAAAATTCTCGTGATCATGACCGATGGCGAGAACCAGATTGGCGGCAACAACCTCAACGGCCCCGTGATGTCGCACTGCTCCGCATACGGCTACATGCGCTGGGGTCGCTTCCCGTAGGAGAACTTCGACTCTGCCGCGCAGTACCTTGATCAGCGCATGACGACCGCGTGCAGCAACGCCAAGCTTGACGGCGTTCAGGTGGTCACCATCCTGTTTCGCGTCAAGACCGTCGCGGCCCAAAACCTGCTGCGGAACTGCGCCTGTTCGGGCAACCTCTTCTGCATCGCCCGCGATCAGGCCGCCCTGTCGAAGGCCTTCACCGATGTGGCGGAATTGATCGGCCGGATCCGCATCACCAAGTGATCCGGCTCAGGGCGCAACACCCGCCAGAACCGAACCCCGGCCCGCAAGCGCCGGGGTTTGTCTTTGTGCGGGTCACTGCGCCCGTGCCGAACGGGCGGCAAAGCGCACGGCCTCCTCGGCGGCCTTGAACAGCGCCTTGGCCTTGTTGACGCATTCAAGCTGTTCGGAGGCGTTGACAGAATCGTGGACGATCCCTGCGCCCGCCTGGACTGACATCGTGCCATCCTGGACAATGGCGGTGCGCAGGACGATGCAGGTGTCCATCTCGCCATTCGATCCGAAATAGCCAATGCAGCCGCCATAGGCCCCTCGCGCATCGCGTTCCAGTTCGTCGATGATCTCCATCGCGCGCACTTTCGGAGCACCAGATACCGTCCCCGCCGGAAAGCCCGAGACCAACGCGTCCAGCGCGTCCTTGCCCGGGCTGATGGCGCCTTCGACATTCGAGACGATGTGCATCACCTGGCTGTAGCGCTCAATGAAGAAACGGTCCGTGACCTCGACGGTCCCGATCTTCGCGACGCGCCCGACATCATTGCGGCCAAGATCGAGCAGCATGAGATGCTCGGCGCGCTCCTTCGGGTCGGCGAGAAGCTCCGCCGCCAGCGCGTCATCCTCGCCCGGCGTCGCGCCGCGCCGCCGCGTTCCGGCAATGGGCCTGATCGTTACCTTGCCGTCGCGCAGGCGTACCAGGATTTCCGGGCTTGAGCAGACGATCTGGAAGGCCTCGAAATCGAGATAGCACAGGAACGGCGCCGGATTGACGCGCCTTAGCGCGCGATAAAGCGAGAACGGCGGCAGTTCGAAGGGCGCATCGAAGCGCTGCGACAGCACCACCTGAAAGATGTCGCCGGCGCGGATGTACTCCTTCGCCCGGTCGACCATGGCGGAGTAATCCGCGGCGGAGGTGTTGGAGACCGGAACAGGCTGTTCAAAGCCGCTGACGTCGATGCGCGCGTCGACGGGCAGGGGGGCTTCGAGGCTCGCGACGACGGCGTCGATCCGGTCTCGCGCGGTTTCATAGGCGGCGCGTGCGCTGACGCCAGGCAGCGGCCTGATCGCTGCGGCGACGGACATCTCATCGCGAACCGCATCGAAGATCACCATCACGGTCGGCCTGACGAGGATGGCGTCCGGCAGGCCAAGCCCGCTGTCCTTGCGCGACGCAAGCCGCTCCATCAGCCGGACCATGTCGTAGCCAAGATACCCGAACAGACCCGCCGCCATCGTCAGATCGGTGCCTTGCGTGTCGATGCGGCTCTCGGCCAGAACCCGGCGCAGGCTGTCGAAAGGCGTGGCGGGGTCGGTCCTGAAGCCGGGATCGCGGGCAAGGGGATGGGCGATCTCAACGCGGCCGTTGTCGCAGCGCCAGACGAGGTCGGGGGCAAGGCCGATCATCGAGTAGCGCCCGCGCACCGCGCCACCCTCCACCGATTCCAGCAGGAAAGCGGACCCCTCGGTGCGCGCCCTTAGCTTCAGGAAAGCGGCTACCGGCGTCTCGCAATCCGACACCAGGACATCGCGCACGATCTGGCCACGTTCCGCATCATAGGCCGCGGTGAAGGCCGCAAGATCGAAGGATGCGGGCATTCTTCAGCCGTCCCCGCCACCCGTCGCGTTGCGGAGGGTCTGCTGGTTGATCCGGACGCCGAGGCGGGCCTGAAGGGCGCTGACATACTGAGCCAGAAGGTCGTCGCCGAGCGCAAGACCCAGCTGCTGGCTGACATTCTCGGCCTCCTGCGTCGAGCGCAGGAAGGGTGGTGTCGAGGCGGACAGCACCCGGAAAACGATGCGCCCACGTTCCGGTCCGAGGTCGGCCGATTGGGCGGCGTTGAGCGGAGCCCCGAACGCCACGGTGAGGACGTTGGCCGGGAACTCGGGCAGGCTGCTGGTCCGGGTCAGCGCCGGGGAGGTCTTGACCTCCGCCTGCGCCGAGGCCGCTGCGGCCTCGAAGGCTTCGCCCTTGGCGATGCGGTCGGTGATCTCGCGCGCCCTGGCCTGGAGGCGGGTGGTGACCTCATCCTGCTGCCACTGCACGATCACGGTGTTGCGCACCTCGTCGAAGCTGCGCTCGCGGGCCGGCTCGATCGCGCTGAGATCATGCCAGACATAACCATTGTCCCGTGTCCGGACGGGTTCGTTGTCGGTGCCGATATCGGCCCGGAACATCGCTTCAACCACCTGCTCCAGCATCGGAACCGTCGGCAGGGGCTGGCCGCCATTGCTCTGGCGGTTCCGGTCGACCGGCCCCAGAACGGTGAGCGGAAGCTTCAGGTCCTTGGCGATCTCGGTCAGCGGACGGGCAGACGCCCTCTGGTCCTCGACCTTGTCATGGATGTCGTTGAGGATCCGGACAGCGGTGCTGAGCGCCAGATCCATCCTCACATCAGCAGCCACCTCAGCCAGAGGCCGCACCGATTCAGGCTCGATGGCGGTTGCGCGCACCAGCGCATAGCCGAACGCCCCCTGAACCGGATCGCTGATGGCGTTTGCGGCAAGATCGAACGCCGCCGTCGCCACGGCCTGATCAAGCATTTCGGGCCGTGCGAAGCTCCCGAGCGTGAGGTCGGAATCGGAAATGCTCCGCTCTTTGGCGATATCCTCGAAACTGCTGCCCGCCTTGATCTTCGCAAGCGCCGCAGCTGCCTCGGCCTGATTGGGGAACACGATCTGCTGGATCGTGCGGCGTTCTGGGCGACCGAATCGTGTCTTGATCCGCTCATAATGCGCGGCCGCGTCGGCGTCGGTCACGGCCGTCGGGTCGGCCAGCGTTTGCGGCGTCAGGATCAGCAACAACGCGGTCCTGTACTCAGGCGCGCGGAATGCTGCCTTGCGCTCATCATAGAACTTGCGCAGCACATCGTCCGCGGGCACGGCGATCTCGCCGACAGCGGCGGGCGGCACCTCGAAGAAGGACAGCACACGCTGCTCGTTGCGGTAACGGTGCGCGGCTTCCTGCATGGCGACTGGTGATGCCGTCAGCCCGGAAATGCTCTCGGCAAGCTGGTTCCTCACAAGGGCGGAACGCTGCTCACGGACATACATGGCCTCGTTCAATCCGGACTGGCGCAGCAGCTCATTGAACATGCCGCGATCGAACTGGCCCGACGAGCCGCGGAAACTCTGATCCTCGATTATGGACTGCGCCACCGTTTCGTTGCTGAGCGTCAGTCCGCGCGCCGCCGCGTCGGCATCCATGGAGGCCTCGGTGATCAGCCGCGACAGGACCTGCTGGTCGATTCCGAACATGCGCGCCTGTTCCGGCGAGATATTCTGCCGGAAGCGGCGTGACAGGCGCTGCAGCTCCGTTTGATAGGCATTGCGCACCTTGTCGATGTCGATGTCCGTCTTGCCCACGGTGGCAACCGTGTTGCGGCTCGCGCCACGGAAGATGTCGCCGATGCCCCAGATCGCGAAGGAGCCGATCAGAATGGAGAACAGGATCGCGACCAGCAATTTGCCCAGCCAGGTTTGGCCTGCATTGCGGATACCTTGCATCATCATGGGGCGAACCAGCTCCGGCGTGTTATGCCGGACTTATAGGCAGACCACAGCGCCGCCGCAATGCGGCAATTGCGGGGAGAGGGCGGGGTTGCTATCGCTCGCCGAACTCTTGCAAACAGGATTCAGACGATGGCCATCGCCCCCAAGCCTCTTGTCGCTGGCAACTGGAAGATGAATGGCCTGAGGGGCTCATTGGAAACGGCCGTGGCCATCGCACGCGGCACCAATGCCGGCGTGCGCGCCAGGGCAGATGTGCTGATCTGCCCGCCCGCGACGGTGCTGCACGCGATGACGTGCGTCCTGATCGGAACCGGCGTCGCGACCGGAGGGCAGGATTGCCATGCCAATACGTCCGGCGCTTTCACGGGCGACATTTCGGCACCCATGCTGGCCGATGCCGGCGCCGCATTCGTCCTTGTCGGCCACTCCGAGCGCCGCACGCTGCACGGCGAAAGCAGCGCAGCTGTGAAGGCCAAGGCTGAGGCCGCACTCGGCGCGTTCCTCGTTCCCATCATCTGCATCGGCGAAACGCTGGCCGATCGCGAGGCCGGCAGGACGATCGCCGTCGTCAAGAAGCAGTTGCGCGGCTCGCTGCCGGAGATGGCCACGGGCGCAGGCGTGGTTGTTGCCTATGAACCCGTCTGGGCCATCGGCACCGGCAAGACGCCCACCGCCGCCGATGTAGCGGAGGTGCATGCCGAGATCCGGGCCGAGCTGGGCCGGTTGATGGGAAAGACCGAAGCGGCCAAGGTGAGGGTGCTGTATGGCGGGTCGGTGAAGCCGTCCAATGCCGCTGAATTGATGGCGCTCCCGAACGTCAACGGGGCGCTCGTGGGCGGAGCGAGCCTCAAGGCCGAGGATTTCCTCGGTATCGTCAGGGCAATGTGAAAGGTGGATGCCGCCCCTCGTCGGGTGGGCAAGCGCGCTTTGGGCGGCATCCGTTTGTCAGATTACTTGGAGGTGCCTGCGCCGCGCATGAGTTCGTCCATGCAGGTGCGCATGGCCGTTGCGGTGTTGGCGCTCGCCTGTGGCTTGACCTTCAGGCGCGTGTCGCATTCGAGGCGGGCCTGTTGCTCGGTGTAGGCGTCCTTCACCGTCGCATTCGGCTGTGGCATCATCTGAGCTGTGCCCTGGGCATAGGCAGCGCTCGTGAGTCCGAGAGCAAGGACACAGGCGGAAACAGTGGTCTTCATGGTGGTCATCGTTGGCTCCTGTTGCAGTCAAGGCATATGCCCTTGAGCAACAGCAACGCCTGCGGCAGCCGCATGTTCCGGCTGGCGCCTCGATTGCGTCGTTTCAGGATCGACTGGCTTGCCGGGCTTATCCGCCAGCTGGGCTGACGGCGGCGCTCAGGTGCGCGATGGCGGCCGCTGTGCCGCCGCTGCCATGCGGAATATCCAGCGCCTGCAGCGCCATCTCCACAGCCGCGAGCGAGCCGAGCACCATTGGCGCGTTGACATGGCCCATATGCGCGATGCGGAAGGCCTTGCCGCTGAGGTCGCCAAGCCCGCCTCCAAGCGTCACGCCGCACATGGTGCGGGTGAATTCGGACACCTTGCCGGGCTCGAATCCCTTCGTCAGCACGGGCGTCACCGATGACGCACGTTGCGCCGGCTCATCCACATTCAGTGCAAGGCACTGGCCCTCAGCCCAGCGCGATACTGCGGCATGTGTCGCTCCGGCCAGTAGTGAATGACGCTTCCATACTGCCTCAAGGCCTTCCTCGAAGATCATGTCGAGCGAAGCCCTCAGTCCGAACATCAGATGCTCGGGCGGTGTGCCGCAGTGCTTCATGTAGTGCAGTGGGCTGCGGCGCGAGGTCCAGTCCCAGTAACGGGTCCTCAAATTGGCTGTCTCGTGCGCCTTGTGCGCCTTGTCGTTGGCCGCCACGAAGCCAAGGCCAGGCGAGGTCATCAGCCCTTTCTGGGAGGCGGACATCGCCACATCGACGCCCCAGGCGTCCATCTCGAAGGGCATGCAGGCCAGCGAGGCGACGCCGTCGATCATGTAGAGAGCCGAATGCTGGGCCGCATCGATGGCCCTGCGGACGGCGAGCACGTCGTTGGCGACCCCCGACGCCGTGTCGACCTGCACCATCAGCACAGCCTTGATCTTGTGGTCACGGTCCTGCCTGAGCCGGGATTCGACCGCGGCTGGATCGACCGCGGCGCTCCACGATCCTGCAAGGACCTCGACGTCGACGCCTATGAAGCTGGCCATCTCGCCCCAGCCGACCGCGAAGCGCCCGCTCGCCAGCACAAGGACCTTGTCCCCCCGCGATAGCACGTTGGTGAGCGCAGCCTCCCAGGCGCCGTGCCCGTTGCAGGCATAAAGATAGGTCTGCCCGGAGGTCCGGAACAGCTTCTGGAGGTCAGCGAGCAATGTCGTCGTCAGATCGATGATGGTCGGGGTGTGCAGTTCCTCAGCCGGCCTCATCATCGCCTGAAGCACGCGGTCGGGGATATTCGTTGGTCCTGGAGTGGCCAGCAAAGCCCGTCCGTTGGCAACACTCATGTCAGCCTCTCCAGTGTCCGGGAAGTCGATGTCTCGGGAAGGACGCGAAGACCTTCCATTCACGACCAGAAAAAGGCAATTGCCGCAAGCCCGTCAAGGCCCGTGCCACCATGCGCCTGATGCCTTGGCAGCATGCATCCCCCATGCTAATGCCCCCTTCACCCGATCGCGCTGGCACTTTGGCCGGCCGCTTCCCATACCTGTGAGACCATGCAGTCAGTCCTGATCGTCATTCATCTGATCGTCGTGATCGCCCTTGTCATTGTCGTGCTCCTGCAGCGCTCCGAGGGAGGCATGGGGCTGGGCGGCGGAGGAGGGGGCATCTCCGGCTTCATGACCGGTCGTGGTCAGGCCAACGCGCTGACGCGCACCACGGCGATCCTGGCGGCAGTGTTCTTTTGCACGAGCCTGATCCTGTCGGTGTTGGCGTCTCACAACCGTACACCGCGCTCGATCCTTGACGGCGCCACGCCAACGGCTCCAGCCACCGTGCCGGGAGCTCCCTCTGCCCCGGCCCCCGCAGGCGGCGGCGTGCTCGACCAGCTCCGGCAGATGCAGGACCAGAGCGGGGCCCAGCCCCCCAGGCCCTCGGCACCGCCGCAGTAGGCCGGATCAGCAGCACCCAAGGGCCGGTTTTCCGGCCCTTCTCTTTTGTGGACAAGCGAATTTCGCAAGGCGGCGCGCCAAACTGGCGCTCCCCGAATCGCGGGAACAGGTCTAAGGAACGAATCCCATGACGCGGTACATCTTCATCACCGGCGGCGTGGTCTCCTCACTCGGCAAGGGCATCGCGTCGGCCGCTCTCGGGGCTCTTTTGCAGTCGCGCGGCTACAAGGTCCGCCTACGCAAGCTCGACCCCTATCTCAATGTCGATCCGGGCACCATGAGCCCCTATCAGCACGGCGAGGTCTTCGTGACCGACGACGGCGCGGAAACGGATCTCGACCTCGGCAATTACGAGCGCTTCACAGGCCGCGCGGCGCAGCGCAACGACAACATCACGACCGGCCGCATCTACATGGACATCTTGACCAAGGAGCGGCGCGGCGACTATCTCGGCGCCACGATCCAGGTCATTCCGCACGTCACCAATGCGATCAAGGATTTCGTGCTTGCCGGCAACGAGGATTATGATTTTGTTCTGGTGGAGGTCGGCGGCACCGTCGGCGACATCGAGAGCTTGCCTTTCCTCGAAGCCATCCGTCAGGTCGGACAGGAGCAGAAGCGCGGTTCGGTGATCTACATCCACCTGACCCTGCTGCCCTATATTCCGAGCGCGGGCGAGCTCAAGACCAAGCCCACGCAGCATTCCGTCGCGGAACTGCGCTCGATCGGCATTCAGCCGGACATCCTGCTGTGCCGCACTGATCGTCCGATCCCCGTCGAGGAGCGCCGCAAGCTGGCGCTGTTCTGCAACGTGCGCCCCACAGCCGTGATCGAGGCGCGCGATCTGGGTTCGATCTACGACGTGCCGCTGGCCTATCATGCCGAAGGTCTCGACGACGAGGTCCTGGCAGCTTTTGGCATGGAGGAGGGCGCTCGCGAACCAGACGTCTCCGGCTGGAAGAGCATTTCGGAGCGCATCCATGCGCCCGAGGGTGAGGTCACGATTGCGGTCGTCGGCAAGTACACCGGCATGAAGGACGCCTACAAATCCCTGATCGAGGCGCTGACCCATGGCGGCATCGCCAACCGGGTCAAGGTGAACCTCGACTGGATCGAGAGCGAGGTCTTCGAGAAGGAAGATCCATCGCCCTTTCTCGAGCATGTTCACGGCATTCTGGTTCCCGGCGGCTTCGGCATCCGCGGCGCCGAGGGCAAGATCCGCGCGGCGCGGTTCGCGCGCGAGGGCATCTGTTTCGGCATGCAGATGGCCGTGATCGAGGCGGCCCGTTCGCTGGCCGGTGTCGCCGCCGCCAATTCAACGGAGTTCGGTCCGACGACGGAGCCGGTCGTCGGCCTGATGACGGAATGGATGAAGGGCAATGAGCTGGAGACGCGGGCGGCAGGCGGCGATCTTGGCGGTACGATGCGTCTGGGTGCCTATGCCTCGACGCTCGCGCGGGGCTCACGCATCGCAACAATCTACGGCGCGACCACGATCTCGGAGCGCCACCGGCACCGTTTCGAGGTCAACATGGGCTATCGGCAGATGCTGGAGGCCAAGGGGCTGAAGTTCGCCGGCCTATCGCCCGATGGCCTTCTGCCGGAAACGGTCGAGTACGAGGACCATCCCTGGTTCATCGGCGTGCAGTACCATCCGGAATTGAAATCCCGCCCGTTCGAGCCACATCCGCTCTTCGCCAGCTTCATCGACGCCGCGAAGACGCAGAGCCGCCTCGTCTGATGGCCGGTCGCGGCCTCGATCACCTCGTCATCGGCGTCCATGATCTTGATGCGGCGGGAGCTTTCTACGAGCGGCTTGGCTTCAGGGTCGGCGCCCGTAACCGGCATCCATGGGGCACGCACAACCGGATCGTGCAGTTCCCCGGCAGCTTTCTGGAATTGATCACGGTCGGCGAAGCCGGCCTCATCCCCGAGCACGCCCCGGGGCGCTTCTCATTTGGCGCATTCGTGCGCGATGCGCTTGCGACAGGCGAGGGCTTCTCGATGCTGGTGCTGGAAAGCACGGATGCAGCGGCGGATAACGCCGCCTTCGACGCCTCGGGAATCGGCCGGTTCGAGCCTTTCTTCTTCGAACGGCAAGCCACCCGCCCCGATGGCAGAACGGTGCGCGTGGCCTTCACGCTGGCCTTCGCGACCGATCCTGATGCTCCGGCGCTTGGCTTCTTCGTCTGCCAGCAGCACGAGCCGCAGAGCTTCTGGAATGCGGAGTTCCAGAAGCACCCCAACGGGGCCTTGCGTCTCGCAGAGGTTCGGATGACTGCGCCGCATCCAGCGAGTCACAAAAGGTTTCTCGACGCATTTTCGGGCGTCAGCGGCTCGGGCACGCCGCAACGCGGGCTCAGCTACCGCCTCGCGCGCGGGCGAATCGCGGTGGCGGCGGCTGGAACGGCTCCCGCCTTCGCGGGCTTTGCGGTCACGGTCACCGATCTGGTGGCCATGCGGAACCGGCTCGCCGAGGCTGGCATCGAGCATGGCGCTGCTCCGGACGGACTTGTCGTCGCGGCCGCAGTGGCGCACGGTACCACGATCCTGATCATGCCTGCGTGATTCAGGCAGGAGGAGTGGCCATGCTTTACACGTCAATCCAGGGATTGCCGGATTTCCTGCTGTTCTTCAGTGCGGCGACGGGCCTCACCGCGGCCTATCTCTTCCTGTACACGGTTTCGACCACACACAACGAGTTCGAGCTGATCCGCCAGAACAACGTGGCCGCCGCCTCGTCGCTCGGCCTCAGCCTGACCGGCTTCGCCCTGCCACTCTCGAGCGCGATCATCAACGCGAAGACCGTAATCGACTTGCTGGTCTACGGGCTGGTGGCGATCCTGATCCAGATCCTGATCTATTGGCTTGTGCGGCTGCTCTTGCCAAACCTTTCGCAGCGGATCGCCAACGGTGAAGTGGCATCCGCGCTGTTTCTTGGAGCGTCATCGCTGGCGGCCGGTGTCGTCACGGCCTCCTGCATGGTGTTCTGAAAAGCGCCAGTTGCTCACTCCGCCGCGAGCGCTGTGGCGCGGCTTGGACCTTCCAGCTGCCGGAGAAGGAACAGCAGGGCGCGGTCGTGCAGCACGATCATGCGCTCCTTCGGCTTCAGCCAGGCCATCGCCTCGTCGATCGTTCTCGCGTCCACCAGCTTGGCCTCGGCGACGGCGCGCTCTGTTTCGACATGGCCGCGCTGCCGTGGCGGCAAATGCGGCAGCATCCGCTCATGTGCGTCGAACAGATCAGGATTCTGGTAAAGCGCGAGAAGCCCGTCCGCATCGTCAAAACGCTGCCGGGCAAACTCCGTCTGCAGCTCGTTTGCGCGCGTTGCGATCGCAGGCGGAGCCCCTTCCTCGGGAGTGAGCAGCAACTTGCGGCGTTTCAGCCACAGGCCGATGGCAAGCTGGCCGCTGGCCCATGACAGCGGGATGGCCAGCAGCAGGCCCAGAATGGTCGGCGACATCCAGGCAAAAAGCGAGGTCGCGATCAGGAAGGCGGTGATGCCGGTGAAGACGCCGAGTGCGGTATGGGCACGGTGCCGTCGCACGATATCCTTGAACGGAATCGAGCCGTCATCGCGGCGTTGCGGGTTCCAGCCTGTGTCGCGCCCGGCAATGATCTGGAACACCGAGCCGGACTGGATCACCATCATGATCGGGGCGAGCAGCGCTGACATGATGATCTCGAGTATGGCGGAGATGGTGAGCCGGATGCCGCCGCCGCAGGCCCGTCGCTCGGCCCCGTTTAACAGCGTCAGGAGCCATCCGAACAGCTTTGGAGCCAGCAGGATGGCCATCGTCAGCCCGAACAGAGCGAGTGAGCGCTCCGGGTCGAAGCGCGGCCAGACGGGAACCAGCGTGAACTCGTTGGTGAAGTACTCCGGACGGGCGTATTTCACCTGAAGCACCAGCGCGATGCCGACCACAAGCTGCATCAGCCAGAACGGCGAGGCCAGATACGACATGATCCCGGTGGCGAAATGCTGCCGCGTAGGCCATTTCAGGCCGCGTGCGAACATGACGCGGCTGTGCTGGAGGTTGCCCTGGCACCAGCGCCGGTCGCGGGCCGAGAGATCAATCAGCGATGGCGGACTCTCTTCATAGGAGCCGTGCAGGTCCGGCAGCATGTAGACCGACCAGCCTGCGCGGCGGATCAGGGCCGCCTCGACGAAGTCATGGCTCAGGATGTGGCCGCCGAAGGGCGGCTTGCCCTTGAGGTCGGGCAGGCCGCAATGGGCAGCAAAGGCCGCGGTCCTTATGATGGCGTTGTGGCCCCAATAGTTGCAGTCCCGCCCTGCCCATTGCGCCAGACCGGTGGCGATCACCGGACCATAGACGCGGGCCGCGAACTGCTGAAGGCGCGCGAACAGCGTGTTGCGGTTGATGATCAGCGGCAGCGACTGGATGATGCCGGCATCGGGATCGGCTTCCATCGCCGCAGCAAGACGGACGATGCAATACCCGGTCATCAGGCTGTCGGCGTCGAGCACGACCATGTGCTCGTAGTGGCCGCCCCAGCGCGTCACGAAGTCGGCGATGTTCCCGGCCTTGCGGTGATGGTTCTTGGGCCGGTGCCGGTAGTACAGCCTTGCATCCGGTCCGAGCCGCTCGCGCAGCGCGAGAAAAGCGCGCTCCTCCGCCACCCAGACATCCGGATTGGTGGTGTCCGACAAGATGAAATAGTCAAAATTGTCGCCGACCCCGGTGGCATCGACCGACTCGCGGATGGCGGCCACAGCCGCGAAGGTCCTCGCCGTCGATTCATTGTAGATCGGCATCACGATCACAGTGCGTTTCGACAGTGACGTTGCTCGGGCGGTTTCCGGCTTGCGCAGCAGCAGCACCAGGAATCCGAGGACAGAGCTGGAGAAGGCGAGGGCGATCCATGAGAAGTTCACCGTGAAGAGCGCCAGCAGGACGTACTGCAATGATGTCGTGCGGCTGACCGACACGACCTCGTACATCTCGCGCACACCATAGGCCGTGAGCAGGAATGCCACACCGAAGACGAACAGCCGCGAGAACCACGGCGTCTTCCACGCGCGCGGTCGGCTCCGCGGCCGTTCTTCTGCGGGCGACCAGCGGCGCAGCGATTGCGTCGGCATCGCCAGCCTGATTTCCGGCGGCAACGCGGCATCCTGCGTGTCGGCGACGTCAGCCGGTTTCTGGCCAGCTAGGGCGTCCATCGGTTCAGCCAGGTTTCTGAAATCGGTTTGCCGCCCGCTTCGAGCTGCAGGCGTAATTCGCAGGAGCTTTCCGCGCCAGGGTCAAGCTCGAAGGCGACGCGCATGGTGCGCCGTTCGGGATAGTGCACAAAGCGCATGTTGAGGATCGCGCCCGGGGTCGCGGACAGAACCACTTTCACGCTTTGGCCAAGGGACGCATCTGCCAACATGTCGCCCGTAAAGTCGACGAAAAAGCGGCGGCGGCGTCCGCCGGTTCCCCGGCCTTGCCGCGTCAGGCGCGCGATCGCCACAGGCGGTGCCTCCGGCGGCTGCCAGCACCAGATCTGGCGGTAGGCTACCGTCGTTTCGGAACCTGCGGGCAGCGGCTGACGCGGCCTCCAGTGCGCGATGATGTTGTCGTTGATCTCGGAATCGGTCGGCACTTCCAGCAGTTGCACGGTGCCTGCACCCCAATCGCCGAGTGGTTCGATCCAAACAGAGGGGCGGAGCTCGAAGCGCTGGTCGTCGTCCTGGAAAGCGCCGTAGTCGCGTTCGCGCTGCACGAGGCCGAAGCCACGGGGATTCTGGTCGATGAAGGCGGAGACCTGCAACTGCTCGGGATTGTTCAGCGGTCGGTACACCCACTCTTCCGCGCCGGTCCGCATCTGCAGGCCGGAGACCTCGTGCACCGCGGGCCTGACGTCGTCGAACACCCTGCGCCGCTGCGGCGCGAACAGGAAGTTGCCCATCATCCCGCCAAAGCCGACATTGTCGAGCTGGACCCGCGCGAACACCGTCAACTCGATGTCGTTGATGGTGACGTCCCCAGGGCGCAGCGTCATGCGGACCGCGGCCGTGGCGCTCTCGGAGTCGATGAGCCCGTGAACCGTGAAGGTGGTGGCGGCTGGCCCGGGCCTCTCGATCCAGAAGCCGCGGAAATACGGAACTTCTTCGCCCCGCTGCTCGCCGGGCCTGAGCACGAGCGATCGCGCCACCGCGCCCATCATCTGGCCCTTGGCCACGGCCTTGAAGAACGTCGCGCCCTGAAAAACCGCCGCTTCCAGCGATCGGTCATTGCCAAAATGCAGCCTGAATCCTGAAAAGCCCAGATCGTTCGTGGTCGTGGGAACCGGCGTCCGTCCGTAGTCGAAGCGGGACTTGTCAAAGCCAATGCGCCGGCTGATGCCATCCTCAACGACGTAGATCTGCACCTGATTATTGAAGATGCCGCCCCGATGCAGGGGTTCGACGGAGAAGCCGCGCTGCTCGCCGGCCCAGATCCAGTTCGCCGGCTGCATCCGGATCGCCCCGATCGCTTCCATCGACAGTGACCCGAGGCCGTCCGGAAGATCGGTCGGATTGGGCGCCATCGGTCGCTTCGCCAGAGCGCGCGCCGCGTCCGGAACCATCATCGCCGAGAAGCGCTGGCCATCGCCCAAGGGGCCGGGAAAGGTAATGGAACCGTTCTGCTGGGCAGACACGGGCAACGCCGCCAGAGTGCAGGCCGCACCAAGGCTGGTAAGCGCATATCGCCGCGTGAAGTCGATGGCCATAGAAAGGATGATGCTGACGCCAACAGGGACTGACCGGGAGGGCTCTTAGCACGCTTTGTGCCATCCACCAGTGTCGTTTGAGTTCAGCGCCTGTGTGAATTAGGAGTATCGCGCGCAATGGTCCGGGCGAATCGAAACGCGCCCCGGGCTGCCGCGCAGCGCGATCGACGCGTAAAAGCCCGAGAAAGCCAGGACCCGTCCCGATATGCCTGACGACAACACCGCCCGAAGCTGCCTGGCGATCGTACTCGCAGCCGGCGAGGGCACCCGGATGAAGTCGGCTCTGCCGAAGGTTCTTCACCGCATCGCCGGCCGCAGCATGCTCGGCCATGTCCTGTCCGCTGTCCACGACGCTGGCGCGACCCACGTCGGGGTGGTCATCGGTCCCGACCGGGATGATGTGGCCATTGAAGCTCAGGCCGCCATGTCCGGGGCCGAAATTTTCGTTCAGCGCGAGCGTCTCGGCACCGCCCATGCCGTACTGGCCGCAAGCGCGGCGCTCGGACGCGGCCACAACGATGTCATCGTGGCCTTTGCCGATACGCCGCTGGTCACGGCCGCAACCTTCGCACGTCTGCGCGCTGCGCTCGGCGAAGGAGCGGCGGTCGTCGGACTTGGATTCGAGGCGCCCGATCCGACCGGCTATGGCAGGATGATCGTCGCCGGCGATACGCTGGAAGGCATCGTCGAGCACAAGGACGCCACCGAGGCGCAGCGCCGCATAACCTTGTGCAATGCCGGCCTGCTCGCGATCTCGGGGCGGTATGCGCTGGACATCCTGTCGCGCATTGGCGACGCCAATGCGCAGAAGGAGTTCTACCTCACCGATGCGCCCGCCATTGCCCGCGCGATGGGGTTGGTAACGCGGGTTCTGACCGCGCCCGAGAGCGAGGTGCAGGGCGTGAATGACCGGGTTCAGCTCGCCGCCGCCGAAGCGGCCATGCAGTCGCGCTTGCGGACGGCGGCGATGCGGGCCGGCGTGACCATGCTTGATCCGTCCTCGGTCTTTCTCAGCCACGACACGAAGCTTGGACGCGATGTGATTGTGGAGCCACAGGTTTTCTTTGGCCCGAAGGTCATAGTCGAGGATGGCGCTGTTATCCACGCCTGCTCGCACCTCGAAGGCGCGCGTGTTGGCGCGGGAGCCAGCGTCGGCCCGTTTGCCCGCCTTCGCCCGGGCACCGATCTCGGCGCGAAGGTCAAGGTCGGGAACTTCGTCGAGATCAAGGCCACAACCTTGGGCAAGGGCGCGAAGGTCAGCCACCTGACCTATCTCGGCGACGCAGCAGTGGGCGCCGAGGCGAACATCGGGGCCGGAACGATCACCTGCAATTACGACGGCTATGCCAAGAACCGCACTGTGATCGGAGATGGCGCCTTCATCGGCTCCAACTCATCGCTCGTCGCGCCGGTGACGGTGGCCACCGGCGGCTATGTCGGATCAGGCACAGTGGTGACGAAGGATGTTCCATCCGGCGCGCTGGCTGTCGGGCGGGCGCGTCAGACCAACATCGAAGGTTGGGCCGATGCCTTCCACGCACGGAACCGCGACCGCAAGAAAACCTGAATTGGCGTGCTTGTCGGTTTTGTCGGTCTTTCTGCGGTTAACCGCACCGGCAGCCAGTCCTTTCATAACTGTTCAATCAATGTGATTGGCGATCGGCCGGCGAAGCATCTAGCTCTGCGCTGACGTTCACTGAGCCATTGCCCTCGCGGCCGTTTGGCTAAACCATCAAGGATGATCGCGACGATGTGCGGCATTGTTGGAATTCTTGGCAAGAACCCGGTTGCCTTGGATGTGGTGGAAGCCCTGCGCCGCCTCGAATACCGCGGCTACGATTCAGCAGGTGTCGCAACGCTCGAAAACGGCAAGCTCACGCGCCGGCGCGCCGAGGGCAAGCTGCGCAATCTGGAGACCAAGCTCTCCAACGAGCCACTAAGCGGTCTGATCGGCATCGGCCACACGCGCTGGGCCACCCACGGCCGCCCGAGCGTGCCCAATGCCCATCCACACGCGACCGATAAGCTGGCCGTTGTCCACAACGGCATTATCGAGAACTTTGCCGAGTTCCGGGCCGAGCTGGAGGCTGAGGGATTCCAGTTCGAATCCGAGACCGACACCGAGATCGTGGCCCATCTGGTCACGCGCGAGATCAACCGCGGCCTCAAGCCGGTCGAGGCTGTCGGCGCCGTCCTGCCAAAGCTTCGGGGCGCCTTTGCGCTGGCCTTCCTGTTCTCGGGGGAAGAGGACTTGCTGATCGGCGCCCGGAACGGCCCGCCGCTGGCCATCGGCATCGGCGACGGCGAGATGTATCTGGGTTCGGACGCTTTCGCGCTGGCGCCCTTCACCAACATGATCGCCTATCTGGAGGATGGTGACTGGGCGATCCTGCACCGCAACTCCGTCGAGTTCCGCAATGTCGATGGCAAGGTCGTGAACCGGCCGGCCCGGTTGGTGGCCGCCGGCGCCGCGCTCGTCGACAAGGGCAATCACCGCCATTTCATGGCCAAGGAAATCCACGAACAACCCGAGGTCGTCACCCATACGCTGACGACCTACATCGACATGGTCTCGCGCAAGGTGCGCATGCCTTTCAGCGAGACGCTTGACTGGAGCAAGGTCGAGCGGTTGACGATGTCGGCCTGCGGCACGGCATATCTCGCCGGCCTGACGGCGCGCTACTGGTTTGAGAGCCTCGCGCGCCTGCCTGTCGAGATCGACGTGGCCTCCGAGTTCCGCTACCGCGAGCCGCCGATGCCGGCCAGCAATGGCGTGGCGATGTTCCTGTCGCAGTCCGGCGAGACCGCCGACACGCTCGCCTCGCTGCGTTATGCGAAGGGCCAGAACCAGACGATCCTGTCGGTGGTCAATGTTCCAACCTCGACCATCGCCCGTGAAAGCCACATCGTCGCGCCGATCACCGCCGGTCCCGAGATCGGTGTTGCCTCGACCAAGGCGTTCACCTGCAAGCTCGTGACGCTGGCAAGCCTTGCGATCGCCGCTGGACGCATGCGCGGCGTGATCGATGAGGCGCGCGAGGCGGAACTCGTGCAGGAGCTGATCATGCTTCCGGGCCTGATGACGCAGGCGCTGAAGACCGAACTGGACATCTCGCGCCTGGCCCAGAGGCTCGGAAAGGCGAGGGACGTCCTTTACATCGGCCGCGGCACCAGCTTCCCGCTGGCGCTCGAGGGCGCGCTCAAGCTCAAGGAACTGTCTTACATCCACGCCGAAGGCTACGCGGCTGGAGAACTCAAGCACGGCCCGATCGCCCTGATCGACGAGGACATGCCCGTTATCGTGGTGGCGCCGCACGACCACCTGTTCGAAAAGACCGCTTCGAACATGCATGAAGTTGCCGCACGCGGCGGGCGGATCATTCTCATCACCGACGAGAAGGGCGCCAGCGAGATTTCGGTCAAGCCGGAAGCGACAATCATCATGCCGACCATGCCATCGACCTTCAGCGCGATGGTCTATGCCATCCCCGTGCAACTGATCGCCTATCACACAGCGCTCGGCATGGGCAAAGATGTCGACCAGCCGCGCAATCTGGCCAAGTCCGTCACGGTCGAGTAGGACCGAGCGGCAGGAGCCGCCCTGGCAAGCGACAATTTTGAGCAACATTGGTGACGCATAAGGGCGTCACCTTTTTGTCGTTCTGTGCCATGATGCACTGCAACGTGATCCTTCGCGCAAAGGCGGCAAGCAACCATGGACCAGCGCCCTGATCCACGAGAGATTGGCGCAGTGCTGACCGAGATCTCGGCGGAAAGCGCCCGCAGCCACGGCGCTGCCGCCCGACTGCGCCGCTACTTCCTAACCGGCGTGGTGATAGCCGGCCCGCTGGCCATCACGGCTGCCGTGACCTGGTGGTTCGTTTCGCTGGCAGATGGCTGGGTCAAGCCGCTGATTCCGAGCACGATCCTGCCCGAAAGCTATCTGCCGTTCGCGATTCCGGGCTTCGGGCTACTGGTCGCCCTTGTCGGCCTGACCTTGCTTGGTTTTCTAACGGCGAACCTGGTGGGCCGTGCCCTGATCGAGGCGAGCGAGGGGCTGCTTGAACGCACGCCGGTGGTCAGCGGCCTCTACAAGGGCATGAAACAGATCTTCTCGACGGTGTTCTCGACAACCGGCACCACCTTCCGGACGGTCGGACTGGTCGAATATCCGACCAAGGGGATGTGGTCGATCGTGTTCCTCTCCAGGGAAGCGGCGCAGGATGTCGCCTCGGGACTGCCGCCGGGCGACGAACACATCGGCGTATTCCTGCCCTGCAGCCCGAACCCGACGACTGGCTTCTTCTTCTATCTGCCGCGCAGGGACG
>JAPLOW010000229.1 GCA_026400555.1 Hyphomicrobiales bacterium | reverse complement strand
GCATCTCGTACTTCTACAAGCACGAGAGCTGTGGCCAGTGCACGCCCTGCCGCGAAGGCACCGGCTGGATGTGGCGTGTGCTCAACCGCATGGCCGATGGCCGCGCCCAGAAGCGCGAGATCGACATGCTGCTCGACGTCACCAAGCAGATTGAAGGGCACACCATCTGCGCGCTCGGCGACGCGGCGGCCTGGCCCATCCAGGGCCTGATCGCCCATTTCCGTCACGAAATCGAAGAGCGGATCGATCAGTATGCGGCGAACCCGCATTCCGAGCCGGTCAAGATGATGGCGGCGGAGTGAGATTAGACCAATGACAAAACTCCTTATTGACGGCATCGAAGTCGACGTTCCGGCGGATTTCACCGTGTTGCAGGCCTGCGAGGCGGCGGGTGCGGAAATCCCGCGCTTCTGCTTCCATGAGCGGCTGTCGATCGCCGGCAATTGTCGCATGTGCCTTGTCGAGGTGAAGGGCGGCCCGCCGAAGCCTCAGGCCAGTTGCGCCATCGGCGTGCGCGACCTGCGCCCCGGCCCGAACGGCGAGCCGCCGGTCGTGATGACCAAATCGCCCATGGTGAAGAAGGCGCGCGAGGGCGTGATGGAGTTCCTGCTCCTCAACCACCCGCTCGATTGCCCAATCTGCGACCAGGGCGGCGAATGCGACCTGCAGGATCAGGCCATGGCCTATGGCGTGGACAACTCGCGCTATGCCGAGAACAAGCGCGCCGTCGAGAACAAGTATATCGGCCCGCTGGTCAAGACCGAGATGAACCGCTGCATCCATTGCACGCGCTGCGTCCGCTTCACCACCGAAGTCGCCGGCGGCACCGACCTCGGCGCCATCGGGCGCGGCGAGGACATGGAGATCACCACCTATCTTGAACGGGCGATGACCTCCGAATTGCAGGGCAACATCATCGATCTGTGCCCGGTGGGCGCGCTGACCTCGAAACCCTACGCCTTCAACGCCCGCCCGTGGGAACTGCAGAAGACCGAGAGCATCGACGTGATGGACGCGGTCGGCTCGGCCATAAGGGTAGATTCACGCGGCACCGAGGTGATGCGCATCATGCCGCGCACCAATGACGCTGTGAACGAGGAATGGATTTCCGACAAGACCCGCTTCATCTGGGATGGCCTCAAGACCCAGCGGCTCGACCGGCCATACATCCGGAAGAACGGCCAGTTGCAGCCTGCCTCATGGGGCGAAGCGTTGCAGCTTGTTGCGGACAAACTGAAGGCGACGGCGCCAGCCCGCATCGGCGCGCTCGCCGGTGATCTGGCAGCCGTCGAGGAGATGTTCGCGCTGAAGTCGCTGATGACCTCGCTTGGCGTCGCCAACATTGATTGCCGCACCGACGGCGCCGAACTCGACGCCTCGCTTGGCCGGGCCGGCTACACGCTGAATGCCGGCATTGCCGGCATTGAGGATGCCGACGCGATCCTGTTGATCGGCACCAACACGCGCAAGGAAGCGTCACTGGTCAACACACGCATCCGCAAGCGCTGGCTCAAGGGCGGCGTGACCATCAGCGTGATCGGCGAGAAGGCCGATCTGACCTATGATTACAATTACCTCGGCGCAGGTCCGGATTCATTGTCCGAACTGGTCAAGACCTATGGCAGCGTCACCGCCAAGAAACCGCTGGTCATTGTCGGGCAGGGCACCTTGTCCCGTCCCGATGGCGCTGCTGTCCTGTCGATGGCTGCGCAGTTCGCCAGCCAGATCGGCGCCGTTCGCGAGGACTGGAATGGCTTTGCCGTCCTGCACACGGCTGCCTCCCGCGTCGGAGCGCTCGATCTTGGCTTTGTACCGGGCGAGGGTGGCCTGAGCGCAACCGCGATGCTGGCCCCCGGCGCGGTGGATGTGCTCTACCTGCTGGGCGTCGACGAGGTCGAGGTGCCAGCTGGCGCCTTCGTGATCTATCAGGGCAGCCATGGCGATCGCGGCGCGCACCGCGCCGATGTGATCTTGCCCGGCGCGGCCTACACCGAAAAGTCCGGCACCTTCGTCAACACCGAGGGCCGCGTGCAGATGACCAGTCGCGCCGTTTTCCCGCCCGGCGAGGCCAAGGAAGACTGGGCCATCCTGCGCGCACTGTCCGGTTCTCTCGGCAAGGTCCTGCCCTTCGACACGCTGGCGCAACTGCGCAAGGCGCTTTATGCCGCCCATCCGCATTTTGCCGCCCTCGGCCAGATCGCAGCGGGCGACAGGGCCGGCATCGCAACGCTGGCAACGCGCGGAGGCAAGATCGGCAAGGCGCCGTTCGCCTCTCCGGTGACGGCCTACTACCAGACCAACCCGATCGCGCGCGCATCCGCCATCATGGCCGAATGCCAGGCGCTGGCTGATGGGCGCATGGCCCAGGCTGCGGAATGAGGAGCTGACCGATGCCCGAATTGCTCCTCACGCTCGCGATCATTGTCGGCAAGACGCTGCTCCTGATCGCCTGCCTGCTCGTCTTCATCGCCTACATCCTCTACGCCGACCGCAAGATCTGGGCGGCGGTGCAGCTGCGCCGCGGCCCGAACGTGGTCGGACCCTGGGGCCTGCTGCAATCCTTCGCCGACTTGCTCAAGTTCGTGCTTAAGGAGCCGGTCATCCCGGCAGGGGCCAATAAGGGCGTGTTCCTGCTCGCTCCGCTGGTCACGGTTGTGCTGGCATTGGCCGCCTGGGCGGTCATTCCCGTCAATGCGGGCTGGGCGATCGCCGACATCAATGTCGGCATCCTGTACGTGTTTGCGGTCTCGTCTCTCGGCGTCTACGGCATCATCATGGCCGGCTGGGCTTCGTCATCATCACCGTTCTGCTTTGCGTGGGCTCTCTGAACCTGACACAGATCGTCGAGGCGCAAGCCAGCGCCTACGGCATCCTCGGCTGGTACTTCCTGCCGCTGTTCCCGATGTTCGTGATCTTCTTGATCTCGGCCCTCGCCGAGACCAACCGCCCGCCTTTCGACCTGCCCGAAGCGGAGTCGGAGCTGGTGGCCGGGTTCATGGTCGAATACTCGTCGACGCCGTATCTGCTGTTCATGCTCGGTGAGTACGTGGCGATCATGACCATGTGTGCCCTGTGCACCATCCTGTTCCTCGGCGGCTGGCTGCCGCCGCTGCCGGTGGCGCCGTTCACCTGGGTGCCGGGCGTGGTCTGGTTCATCATCAAGGTCTGCATGGTGTTCTTCATGTTCGCCATGGTGAAGGCGTTCGTGCCGCGTTATCGCTACGATCAGCTGATGCGTCTGGGCTGGAAGGTGTTCCTGCCGCTGTCGCTGGCGATGGTGGTGGTGACCGCGCTGGTTCTGCAACTGACAGGCTTGGGGCCGGTGAGGGGATGAGGCAGTGTCCACCCTGTCGCTGATCGGCGCATTGGTGGGGGCGGCGCTTGGATATGTGAACGCGTCCATGATCTCCGGCATCGTCATCAGGGCGTTGCAGGCGACAGACAGATCGCAGACCGAGGCCGAGCGGGCGGATTACAGGGCGCGGATCAGGCTTTTCTGGCTGATCGTGCATCTGGTTTTGATTGGCGGCGGCTCCGTCGCCGGTATTGGCATGGCCAACTGGCTCTTTGGCTAGGCGGCGAACGGGAAGTGGAGAGACGCATGGCGTTTCGACTGGATCAGGCCGCGAAGTCGCTGCTCTTGAAGGAGTTCGTCAGCGCATTTGCGCTGTCGATGCGGTATTTCTTCAAGCCGAAGGCGACCCTGAACTATCCGTTCGAGAAGGGGCAGCTCAGCCCGCGTTTCCGGGGAGAGCATGCCCTGCGGCGTTATCCGAACGGCGAGGAGCGCTGCATTGCCTGCAAGCTCTGCGAGGCGATCTGCCCGGCTCAGGCGATCACCATTGAGGCCGGCCCGCGCCGCAATGATGGCACCCGCCGCACCACGCGCTACGACATCGACATGACAAAGTGCATCTACTGCGGCTTCTGCCAGGAGGCCTGCCCTGTGGATGCAATTGTGGAAGGCCCGAACTTCGAGTTCGCTACCGAAACACGCGAGGAGCTGTTCTACGACAAGGACCGGCTGCTCGCGAATGGCGATCGCTGGGAACGGGAAATCGCGCGGAACATCAGGATGGATGCGCCGTACAGGTGAATTCTCAGTGTCATCACCGG
>JAPLOW010000079.1:7004-14528 GCA_026400555.1 Hyphomicrobiales bacterium | reverse complement strand
CCGGTGATCGAGAATGGCTTCTTCTACGATTTTTACCGCAACCAGCCATTCACGCTCGATGATCTTCCAGTCATCGAGACGAAAATGCGCGAGGTCGTTGCGCGTGACAAACCCTTCACCAAGGAGGAATGGAGCCGCGATCGGGCCAAAGCGTTCTTCCGGGACAAGGGTGAGGCCTTCAAGGTCGAACTGGTCGATGCCATTCCCGAGGACCAGACGCTGAAGATGTATGCGCAGGGAGACTGGATCGACCGGTGCCGCGGCCCGCACATGACCTCGAGCGGCAAGGTCGGCACGGCCTTCAAGCTGATGAAGGTGGCGGGCGCCTATTGGCGCGGCGATTCCAACAATCCGATGCTCACGCGGATCTACGGCACCGCCTTCGCAAGGCAGGAGGAGCTGGACGCGCATCTGCACCAGATCGAAGAGGCGGAGAAGCGCGACCACCGCAAGCTTGGCCGCGAGATGAACCTGTTTCATTTCCAGGACGAAGGGCCGGGCACGGTGTTCTGGCACTCGAAGGGTTGGACGCTGTTCCAGCAGCTCACGGCCTACATGCGCCGCCGGCTGCGCCGCGACTATGACGAGGTCAACGCCCCGCAGGTGCTCGACAAGAGCCTGTGGGAGACCTCCGGCCACTGGGGCTGGTATCAGGAGAAC
Organism: Hyphomicrobiales bacterium; assembly: GCA_026400555.1. Taxonomy (GTDB): domain Bacteria; phylum Pseudomonadota; class Alphaproteobacteria; order Rhizobiales; family Beijerinckiaceae; genus Allobosea. The sequence continues at coordinate 13,868 of JAPLOW010000079.1, read as the reverse complement.
ATGTTCGCGGTGAAGTCCGCCTATGCGTTCATGAATCCCAAGGACGAGAACGCCGACCAGCGTGTGTTCGCCCTCAAGCCGATGAATTGCCCGGGGCATGTGCAGCTCTTCAAGCATGGACTGAAAAGCTACCGCGACCTGCCGATACGGCTTGCCGAGTTCGGCATGGTGCATCGTTATGAAGCGTCCGGCGCGCTGCATGGGCTGATGCGTGTGAGGGGCTTCACGCAGGATGACGCGCACATCTTCTGCACGGACGCCCAGATGGAAGCCGAGTGCCTCAAGATCAACGACCTCATGCTGTCGGTCTATGCCGATTTCGGCTTTGACTCCTTGGTGGTGAAGCTGTCGACGCGCCCGGAAAAGCGGGTCGGCTCCGATGCTCTTTGGGACCGCGCCGAAGAGGTGATGCTGAAGGTCCTGAAACGAATTGAGGACGACTCGGGCGGCAAGATCAAGACGGCGATCAATCCGGGCGAAGGCGCGTTCTATGGACCGAAATTCGAGTACACGCTGCGCGACGCGATTGGCCGCGACTGGCAGTGCGGCACGACGCAGGTGGACTTCAACCTGCCTGAGCGCTTCGGCGCCTTCTATATCGGGCCGGATGGCGAGAAGACCCAGCCGGTGATGATCCACCGCGCGATCTGCGGGTCGATGGAACGTTTCCTCGGCATCCTGATCGAAAGCTACGCTGGACATTTTCCGCTCTGGCTGGCCCCCGAGCAGATCGTGGTGTGCCCGATTACCTCCGAGGCCGACGCCTATGCCGAACAGGTCACCGAGGCGATGCTGGCCCACGGGCTTCGCGCCCGCGCCGACCTGCGCAACGAGAAGATCAACTACAAGGTGCGTGAGCATTCGCTGGCCAAGGTTTCGATCATCCTTGCGGTCGGCAAGCGCGAGGCCGAGGACAGGACTGTTTCGGTGCGCCGTCTCGGCTCGCAGGCACAGACCTCAATGACCCTGAAGGATGCGGTCGTGGCGTTCATGGACGAGGCGCTTGCGCCTGATGAACGGCGCGCAAAGGCTTCGCTGGACGCCGGGTGAAGAGCGCGGCCGGTGAGGGAAGACTTCATCGGCACGGCATAGACTGCGTCCCGAAAGCCTCGTTCGGGACCGGATCGTTCCATGCTCCTGTCAAGCGACCGAAAGCGCCTTGAAGCGGATCTGGTCAACTGGCCAAGGCCGGTCTGCTGATGCCTGACCAGGCTGTGGCCCATCCGGCGGGCGTCGCATGCGGACAGCGACCTCAGGCTGCCCTCGGTCTTTGCGATGCTGGGTGTGCTGCTGCTCGCTGCGGGCGTGATCGCGTTTGTGGCGGTCAATTGGCAGGGCATCCCGCGCGTGGCGAAGCTCGGCGCGATCATCGCGGCCATGGCTGCGGCGATCATCGCGGCATTGACCGGCGCGTGCCACCGACGCGGCCGCCACCTGCGCCGCGCTCGTGTTTGGCGCAGGCGTCGCGCTGGTCGGTCAGATGTATTATCTTCCTGCGCACTGGCCTGCCGGCGCTCTCCTGGTCGGGATAGGCGCATCGGCCGTGGCGGCGCTGATGCGCTCGGATGGCGCCTTGATCATTGCCCTCGCCAGCGGCGCAGCCTGGTTGTTCATCTCTTATGCAGAAAGCGGCGGAAAGCTGCCGCCCTTGTATCTCGTCTTTCTGTTCCCTGCCTTTCTGTTGGCTGTCGGGCGTCAGGTACGAGCCGTCCATCATGCGGCGGTGTTGGCGCTCGGACTATGGCTTGTGCTTGTCGCTGCTGAACCACTGAGCAGCACAGCGTTCGGCAGCCAATTGGCCCATGCGCTGGCCCTGGCCATTGCGGGCACCGCCGCAGGCGTCATGGCTCTCGACAGGGGCTGGCCGCCTCTGTTCAGCGCGTTCCTGCCCTGGGGCCTTGCTGGCTACGTGATGGCGCTTGCTGCCCAGTTGGTCCGCATCTTCGGCCCGCGGGGTGTTGCGGGCTCCGCAAACCTGCCGCTCGTGATTGTCAGCGTGGCGGCTCTGGTCGGCATCGCGGCGCTGTACCGGCTGTCGAAAGACAAGTGCAGCGGCGTTCTGCTGGCTGCTGCACTTTCAACCGCAGCCGCCATACCGTTGCTGTTCTGGAGCGGGATCGGCTTCCTGGCTGTGGGCCGGATCATGGTCGCCGCACTCCTGCTGACATCGGTGATTCTTATGGTGGCTGCGGGCGCGCGCAGCGGCCTCAGACGGGTCAGGCTGGCCGGCACAGCTGCCTTCGGGCTCAATGTTACGGTGTTGCTTGATGTCACGGTTGGCTCGCTGCTGGGGCAGGCGGTGTTTTTCTTCGTGGGCGGCGTTGTCCTCATCGTGTTCGCCGTATACGCGCGCCGGATTCTGGCCCGGCTTGTCCCGGCTGAAACGGGGGGTGGCGCATGAGCCTCTCCTTCCCGCAGAATCGTCCGCCGGTTTCGCTCGACGGGCTGATCGGTCGGGCTCCGCTGGTGTTACGCGCCGGTCTTGCGGCGCTGACCCTCTCGGGGTTGCTCCTGGCGATGGTCAAGGAGCGTGCCGACAATCCTGCGCGGCGGCGCCGAAGTCCGGCTGACAACGGCTCTTGTCGATCCGCGCGACCTGTTCCGCGGCGACTATGGCGTGCTGTCGTACGATATCTTGCAGGTGCAGGCGGCAAAGCTTGGCGAGCCGGGCGACTTCAGGAGGGGAGAGCCTGTCTTCGTCGTGCTGCAGGCCAATGCCGCGGGTCGGGCGGAAGCTGTGGCTGTCTGTCGGACATTCCCGAAAGCCGGGCAGGGGCAGGTGGTTATCGAGGGCAAGGCCGCTGGCGGCTGTTCCTGTCGACCCGTCCCCGGCAGCCCCAGCCGCACATGCGCCACGGATCAGTTCTCGATTCGCGTGACCTACGGGCTGGAGAGCTACTTTGTGCCGCAAGGACAAGGGCGGCGCATCGAACGCACCGAACGCTCGCGGGTCGAGGTTTTCGCGGCCGTCTCGGCGTCCGGCAAGGCCGCGATCAAGCGCCTGCTGATTGACGGCAGGCCCGTCTACGATGAGCCGCCATATTGATCAGCGGCCGACGACGACCTCGATGTCACGGTCGAAGCCGGCCTCGATCTTGAACTCATGCGTGTGAACCTGCCCGCCCTGCCGTGCGATCAGGACGTACTCGCCTTCGGACAGAATGACTTCGGGAAACGCGCCGATGGCCTCGCGGATCACGTCGCCGCCGGGGGTGAGTACGGTGAACGCGGTTCCGGCGAAGGCTTCGCCTCCGGGGGCCGCGACCAGTTTCAGCGTCGCCTTGGCCGCGCGGTGGTGCAGGGTGGCTTCGACGAGCTTGCCGCTCTCTACCTTCACGTCGGCGCGGCGGATGGCGTTGGCGTCGCCATGGATCGACACGACATGGTAGGTGCCTTCGGGAAGCCGCAGGATCTGGCCAGACTTGATATTGTCTGCCACCAGCCGACCTTCGGAGTTGCCCGCCAGCGGCACGAACACCGAAAAGCTGATGGCGCTCGCCGGGATCGGACGGTCCCCGATGATGCCGGCGAGCTTGAGGGCGCCGGCGCTCAACGACACACGATCGACCAGATTGCCGCTCGGCGGCACGTTGATGCGCTTTGAGCCGCTGGCAAAGCCGTAGCTGGCGTTGACCAGATAGGCGCCGGGCTCCAGAGCGAAGACGGGGGCAGCCAGCGTGGAGCGCGCCACGATGGTGGCCGGCCCGCCATTGAGGTCCTCGCGCAGCACGCGCCAGACGATGCCTGAAGTGATTGGCTTGTTCTCGGTCGCGAAGAAGGCGCTGACCGCCACGCCGGGCACGGAGGGGGAGCCACGCTGGACCTGCGCCCCGGCAGGCGCAAGCCCGCACAGGAGCGCAAGGGACAGAAGCAGCGCAGGGACAGGCAATCGACGCATCGGGGCAAGTCTACCGGGCATGTCGCTGGCGTGCCAGCAACTTGAGGGCCATGTCACTGAAAACGAGCGAAACTGTGAAGCTGCGAAGGTTGCCGCACGCACGGGCATGGGCTACCGACACATTTCGAGCCCGAAAGCAGACCCATGCCAGCATCCACCCTTGATCTCCTGTCCACGCGCCGCTCGGTCAAGCCGATGCTGATGCGGCCTGATTCCGTGCCGGAGGCGGACATCACCCGCATCCTGACCCTTGCCTGCCGGACGCCGGACCATGGCAAGCTAGCGCCATGGCGCTTCATCGTGTTTGCGGGGGAAGCGCGCCTGCGTGCGGGGCAGATCATCGCTGCGGCCTATGCGGCTGACCATCCTGTCGCCGACGCCGAAGCGCTGGCCTTCGAGCGCAGCCGGCTGGCGCGGGCGCCGCTGGTCATCGGTGTGGTGTCGCGGGCGCAGCCGCACGGCAAGATCCCGGAATGGGAACAGGTTCTGTCGGCTGGCGCGGTGTGCATGAACCTGACGCTGGCTGCCAACGCCCTCGGCTATGGCACCAACTGGCTGACCGAGTGGTATGCCTATGACCGCCGCGTGCTCGACGGGGTTGGCCTGAGCGCGCAGGAGCGGATGGCCGGGTTCATCCATGTCGGCAAGAGCGATGCGCCGGTGCAGGACCGCGACCGTCCAGCGCTTGCCGATGTCGTGACGCGATTCTGAGGCTCACCCGATGCACTACAGCCCCGCGAACCGTGATCGCGCGCTCCTGCCGCATGATCCGCTGAAGGCGATCGTCGCGCCGCGCCCGATCGGCTGGATCAGTGCGCTGAATGCTGCAGGAGAGCTCAATCTCTCGCCTTATTCTTTCTTCAACCTGATCTCGTCGCCGCCAACGCCGATCGTGATGTTTTCGTCCGAAGGAAAGAAGGATGCCGTCAGTTTTGTGGAGGAGACAGGCGAGTTCACCTGCTCGCTGGCGACTTTCGACATGGCGCAGCAAATGAGCCTGACCTCCGCGCCGTTGCCGCGCGGGCAGAGCGAGTACCCGTTCGCTGGGCTTGAGACCGCGCCCTCCGTCGTGGTGAAGCCGCCGCGCGTCAAGGGCACGCCGGCCGCGCTGGAATGCAAGCTGCTGTCTATCACCGAGCTCAGCGATCTCGACGGGCGCATGATCGACCGCTTTATGGTTCTGGGGCAGGTGGTCAGCGTCTATGTCGATGAGCAGTTTCTGGTCGACGGCCAGTTCGACATCGTCGCCGCCCGCACGATCGCACGCTGCGGCTATGCCGACTACAGCGTGGTCGACAGCGTGTTCTCGATCGAAAGGCCACCCGGAGGCTAGGGGATGTCGTTGCCGTCGCTGCAGCGGGAGGAACGCAGGCGCAAATGGCTTGCGGTGGTCGTACGCCTCACCATGATCGTCCTGCTCGGCGCGGCGGGTCTTTGGCTGGTCTGGGAACTCGACAAAAGCCGCAGGGCGCAGGAATGCCTCGAATCAGGCCGGCGGAACTGTGCGATCCTTCAGGTGCGCTGACCTGACAATATCCTGTCGCGCCAGCAGGCGCTCGGCGCGCTTGAGGTGCGGCAGGTCGATCATCTCGTTATCGATGCCGACGACGCCAAGCCCAGGATTGTCCGCGAATGCCGCCACGATGGCTCGTGCGCGCACAAGCGTGTCCTCCGACGGCGTAAACACCTCATTGATCACAGGCACCTGCGCGGGATGGATCGCCATCTTCGCGACGAAGCCGTCACGCCGGCCGGCCTCGCACTCCGCACGCAGGCCGGCCTCGTCACGGAAGCTCGTGTAGACAGAATCATATGGGTCGAGCCCGGCTGCCGCCGCCCCCAGCAGGGTCATGGCGCGGGCCAGCCGGTAGGGATCGGCGTAGCTGCCGTCGTCCAGCCGGTTGCGCTCGGCGCCCAGATCGGCGGAGAGGTCCTCACCACCCCAGGTCAGCGCGCTGAGCCGGTGCGATGCGCCGGCAAAGGTGCCGAGCTGGAAGAAGCCGCGGGCGGTTTCTGTGGCAATGGCGATGATCTTGATCGCGCCATCCGCCACGTCGCCTTCGGCCTCGCGCACGGCCATCTTGGCTCCCAGATGCTGCACGCTCATGCCGCCTTCCGCCTTGGGCAGCATGATGGCATGGGGCACGACAGGGATGATCGCGTCGAGGTCCGCGTCGGTCTGGCCCGTGCCAAGCCCGTTGACCCGCACGATCAGACGTGGACCTGGCTGGCCGGCCAGGCCGGCCTGGGCGCGGATGAAGTGGCTGGCGATCGCACGCGCGGCCGGCTTGGCGGACAGCGCTACCGAGTCTTCCAGATCGATGATCAGGGCGTCCGCGCCGGAAGCCAGCGCCTTTTCCAGCTTCTTTTCGTTGTCGGCGGGCACAAACAGCAGCGAGCGCATTGTGTTCAGACCTTCGCCGGACGCTTGCGCATGAACGCCTGACGACGGCACTCGGCCACCAGCACGCCGTCCTGCCGATAGGTCCGGTGAATGAAGTCGACAATGCCTGCGTCGGGACGCGACTTCGATTCACGCTTGGCGGCAATTTCGGTGGTGCAGTTCACCGTGTCGCCTTCGAACAGTGGGGCAGGGAACTTCACGTCCGACATGCCGAGATTGGCGATCGTCGTCCCGACCGTCGTGTCGTTGACCGAGATACCGATCATCAGGCCAAGCGTGAACAGCGAGTTCATCAATGGCTTGCCCCATTCGGTCTCGGTCGCGCAGAAATGCGCGTCTATGTGCAGCGGCTGGGGGTTCAGCGTCATGTTCGAGAACAGCATGTTGTCCATCTGCGTGACCGTACGGGTCAGGCGGTGGCGGATCACCGTCCCAACCTCGAAATCCTCGAAGTAGATTCCCCCGCGCCAGTGGCGTCCGTCATTCTCGTTCATGGTCATGCTCGTGCTCGTGCGAGTCCCGGTTCGGCGCAGCCCTTCATGGCGCGGCTTAACACTTCGCT
>JAPLOW010000079.1:0-6924 GCA_026400555.1 Hyphomicrobiales bacterium | reverse complement strand
ATGCTGCATCGTGAAGACAGCCAAGAACCGGCGATCCTGCCAGCATTCCGTGTTTCAATCCCAGACCGGCTCCTCGATGTTCCTGTTCAGAACCAGCGGCCCCAGCGAAGCGGCACCGACAAATCCGGTGCTGCAAGGGATTCGTCAGGGTGCTGACCGCACGGGGACGAGCTTCGACTATCTGGTGAAGACGGCGCAGCGCGAATCCGCACTCGATCCGGAGGCCAAGGCCGGCACATCGAGCGCGACCGGGCTGTTCCAGTTCATCGAGCAGACCTGGCTCGGCATGGTGCGCAGCGAAGGGCCGCGTCATGGGCTTGCAGATGCCGCAAAGGCCATCACCCAGACGGCGGACGGCCGGCTGAGCGTGGCCGATCCGCAGACGCGCGAGAAGATCATGGCCCTGCGCCGCGATCCACAGGTCGCCGCAACCATGGCGGGCGCCTTCACGCAGCGAAACCGGGAACAGCTGTCCTCCGCGCTTGGCCGCGAGCCCACAGGCGGCGAATTGTACATCGCCCATGTGCTCGGCGCGCGGGGCGCGCAGGATCTGATCGCGACAGTCCAGAATACGCCGCAACGCGCTGCCGCACGCGATTTTCCGGACGCCGCCGCGGCCAACCGCAACATCTTTTTTGAAAAGTCGGGCAAGGCCAGGAGCGCCGCCGATGTCTATAGCCTGCTGGCCTCCCAGCATGCGACCATCGCCACTGCCGCAGGCGAGCCGTCTGCGGCGTCATCCGCCGAGCGGCCCGGGTTGATGGGGCTGTTCTCGACCGGCGGCTCTCGCAAGCCTGTGTCGGACGCCGTCGCCCGCCTCTGGACCGGTCAGCGGGGGCAGGGCCTGCAACTGGCGTCGCTGGAACCGGCGCAGCGCTTCTTTCCCAATTCTGCCGGCACGACGCAGGCGCCGGAAGCCGACGCACCAGCGTCGCCCGCCCGGTTGGTCACCGTTCCGCTGCCGCCGCAACGGCCTGAGGGGCTCACGCCGGCGCAGCCTTCGGTGCGCAGCCATCGTCCCCTCAATCTCAATGCGTTCCTGCGCCAGGGGCTGACCCCATGATCATCCGCCGCTTCCTGCTCTGGGCCCGAACCGCCTCCGCCGCCGATCGCGCTGTCGCGGTGCGCCTGCTGGTGGACGCCTATCTGCATTCACCGATGTCGCCCGAGGACAAGCGCGACGCCGAGACGGCGATGTTGTCCCTGCTGGACGATCCATCCGCGCTTGTGCGCTCCGCCCTTGCCGAAGCGCTCGCCGGCGAGAAAGCCCCGCGTGCGGTGGTGCTCGGTCTGATGCAGGATCAATCGGATATCGCCGTTCACGTGCTGGCCACGTCTCCGATGCTGTGCGAAGCGGACCTGATCGATGCCGCCGCGATCGGCGACGATCAGGTTCAATGCGCCATCGCGCGGCGCAACAACATCGACGTTCCGCTTGCCGCAGCGCTTGTGGAGGTGGGCGAGGCTGGCGCCGTGGCGGTGCTGCTTGCCAATGATGCGGCGCGCATAGCGCCGGGCACGCTGCAGCGCGCCGTCGAGCGCTTCGGCAACGAACCACAGGTGCGTGAAGCCTTGCTGGCCCGTCAGGACACACCCTGCGCACTCAGACACCGGCTTGCCGTCGAGGTCGCAGCCTCACTGACGCGGTGGCTTGGCGATTGTGGCCTGATGAACAAGGACCGCGCCGAGCGGGTGGCGCGCGAGTCGACCGAGAAGGTCGCAGTGCGCCTGGCAGGCTGCGCCCATCCTGGCATGGACGAACTCGAGGCGCTCGTGCTGGATCTGCGCGCCGGAAATCGGCTGACGCCGGGCCTGATCCTGCGCTCGCTGCTGACCGGGGAAACGGCGCTGGCTGAGGCGGCGCTGGCGCAACTCGCGGGAATGCCGATGGCGCGGGCGAGCAATATCATTCATGACCGGCGCGGCGCGGGCGTGGCGGCACTGTGCCGCAAGGCCGAGATCCCGCCGACCTTGATCCCCGCCTTCGTTGCCGCGATCGACGCTGTGCGCGAGACGGGTGCTGTGATGACCGGCGTATCGGAGGCGCGGCGCTCACGCCGGATTGTCGAACGTGTCCTCATCGCCTGCGAGACAGCGGATTCAGCCCAGGATGCGGCCCTTCTGGCCCTGCTCAGGCGCTTCGAGGCCGACGCGGCGCGCGAGGAGGCCTTTGAACTCGCCCAGTCCATGGCCGATGACGCGGCCCTGTCGTCGCTGCTGGAAATCGATCCCGAACTGACCCTGCTCGCCGATCACGGCGCAGCTCCGCAGGACGCCATGCGGCTTGCGGCCTGATTGTGCGCCTCAGGCCCCGGCCTTGAGCGCCTGCTGGATCAGGTCGTAGCTCAGCTTGTCCAGCGCCTTGATCATCATCACGCCGACCGGATGGTCCTCGACGTTGACGTTATCGCGGATGATCACGCGGATGGTCTGGACATGGGCTTCGATCACGCTGTCTGGCACAGCTGCGAGGGTATCCATCAGCTTGCACAGGCTGTCTGCCGCGCGGCCCGCCAGCGGGTAGCCCAGGGTCGCCGCCTGACCGCGCATGTCGTGAACCTTGCGGAACATCAGCGCCTTGCTGTTGGGACCCTTGGATTTGTACTTGACCCACGCCTCCTCGAGGCTGGCGAACTCCGCCGCCATCCATTCCGGAAAATCCTTCTTCAGGGAGGCGAGGTTCTGTTCGGCCTTGGCGAGCATGGCGTCGACGTCCCTTGCGCTGCCGCCGGTCATCGCACGCTCGGCAAGGTCGCGCACAGGCGCCATGACGGTGTGCGTGCCGTGGTCGACAGAATCGGGCTGATGGTTGCGCTCATTCGGCAGGGGCATCAGGTTTTCCTCGTCTTTTCAATCAGTGCACGCGTCTTGATCACTTCCGCCTCACCGCCCTTGCGCCGCTCCGGCCCTGCATAGTTGTTGACGGAGCCGCGCCGGCGATCCGGCCCGAAAAAGTTCTTCGTCCGAATGAACGGCCGCGGGAACGCCACGACCGTCAGGATGCGGTCATAGAGGCCCTTCGATGAAATCGGCTTAACGAGGAACTCGTTGACGCCCGCTTCACGGGCCATAGTTACCCGACGCTTTTCGGAATGCCCCGTGATCATGATGATCGGCGCGAAAGGATTCACGCTGGTGGTCGGTTGCCGGATCATCCGCGTCACCTCAAGGCCATCGAGAATCGGCATTTCCCAATCGACGATAATGATATCCGGCGTGTAGGTCATGAAGGTTTCAAGGCCGGTCGCTCCGTCTTCGGCCTCGAGCACCTCGCGCGCGCCAAAGCCGTGCAGCAGCGCCTTCAGCACCCTGCGCATGAACTGGCTGTCATCGATGATCAGAAAGCGAAGCTTTGTAAAGTCAACGCGCATCGGCTCTCAGCTTGTCTGACGCAGCACAGGCTGCTCATCCTCATTGACTCTCGACGATAGAGGATAGCTTGCTTCAGTAACCAAACTGTTCACGCAGGATCCGCTCGTCGAGACTGTGTCCGGGATCGTGCATCATCAACAGATCGATGGCGTGATCCATGGCGATGTCGACCCGGATGACCTCATCGACCTGGGTGTGGTCGGCGACGGCGCTGACGGGGCGCTTTGCGGCTTCCATTACCTCGACCGTAACGCGCGCACTGTCCGGCAGGAGCGCGCCGCGCCAGCGCCGCGGCCGGAACGCGGAGATCGGCGTTAGCGCCATCAGCGTTGCATTCAGGGGCAGGATCGGTCCGTTGGCCGACAAATTGTAGGCGGTTGAGCCCGCCGGGGTGGCCAGAAGCACGCCATCGGCAATCAATTCCGCCAGTCGTTCCTTGCCATCAATGCTGATCCTCAGCTTGGCGGCCTGGTAGGAGCGCCTCAGCAGGTGGACCTCGTTGATGGCGCGGGCCGTGTGGACGACGCCGGCGCTGTCGGTCGCCGCCATCTGGAGCGGGTGCACGATGGAGATCTCGGCCGTGCGCAGCCGCTGCATCAGGCCCTTCTCGCGGAAGTCATTCATCAGGAAGCCGACAGAGCCTCGGTGCATGCCGTAGATCGGCTTGGACGCACCATTGCCCTTCATGAACCTGTGCATGGTCTGCAGCATCAAGCCGTCGCCGCCGAGCGCAACGACCACGTCGGCGTCCTCGGGTTCGGTGTTGCCATACAGCTTGGCCAGGCGCTGAAGGGAGGCCTGCGCCTCCTCGCTGTCTCCGGCCACGAAAGCGATTTTCTCGATGGCGCGCGGGTCCGTGGCGACGCGCGGGGCGGACGGTGCGGCAGGATGCGTCATGGGACCCGTCGATCGTGAACCGGAAACGCCGGGGTTATGCGCCCCGGCGTTGTCTTCATAGCACGATTGCCGGCGCTGCCGTCCAGCGCAGGCGTCGGCCTTGTCAGACCGAAGAGGTCCACTGCACCGGGATCAGTTCAAAGCCGTTGCCGGCCTTGGCAATGAAGCCGGTTGCGGGAAACGGGGCGTGATAGAAGTGCACCTGCGTCTTCTCGGCGGCCACCATGTCGAGCATGCGGCGGCGCGTGGCGCGGGCGACATCGGCATCCATGTCGAACACGGCCGACCAGTCAGGATTGCGGACGAACAGCGCCGGATGGTTGGTCGTGTCGGCCATGAACATCAGCTTGCCGGTGCCCGACGAGATCATGAACACGCAGTGGCCAGGCGTATGTCCGAACGCTGCGGTCGAGGTGATGCCGGGGGCGACCTCCGCCCCTGGCTGGAACTGCTTGACGTTTGAAGCGATGGGGGCGAACACGCGGCGGACGGCTGCGAAGGCGCCGCGCATGGCCTCGGGAGCTGCGCCCATGCGGGCCTCGTCCATCCAGAAGGCCCATTCCGGCGCCGGAACAAGGATTTCGGCGTTCGGGAAGGTCAGCGTGCCGTCCTTGAGGCGCAGGCCATTGATGTGGTCGCCGTGGAAATGGCTGAAGATCACCCGTGTGACCTGTTCCGGCGTGTAGCCTGCGGCGCGGAAATTGCGCATCCAGAGGCCTGACGTCGGCGCGCCGGAATCGCCATTGCCGGTGTCGAGCACGGTGATCTGCGAGCCGTTCTGCACGACCATGGTCGTGAAGGAAATCTCGACGGCGCTGGTCGACAGGAAGGCGGACGCCATGGCTGCCTGAACGGCCGGCAGTTCGGCATTGCGGATGAAGCCTTCCAGCGGGCGGCGGAAGAAACCGTCCTGAATGGCCGTCACGGTCATGTCGCCGACCTTGTAGCGATAGAACCCGGGAGCCTGCGCAGGCGCTGCTGCCTGGGCCAGTGCGACCGCGGGCAGGCTTGCCCCGGCGGCAGCAATGGCGGTGGCGGCTGCTGCCGTCATGAATGCCTCCCGACGTGAAAGATCGATCATCTGCCTGTCCTCTCGCATTTTTCGAAACATTTGTTTGTTTGCGGAGGGCAGGGCAGCTGCGGACCAATTCAACGAACGATCGCCGGGAATTGATCACGAAATCGGGAGTGGCCGCCGGGCGGCTTCTGCCGCCAGAAAGTCCACGAAGGCCCGCACCCTTGGCAGATGCTGCCGACCGGGGGGCATGAGGGCCGATATCGGCTGGACCTCAACCACATGATGGTCGACGAGCAACGGCACCAATTCGCCTTTGGCGAGAGCTTCCTGCGCAAGAAAATCGCCTAAACGGGCGATGCCGAGGCCGACGCGCACCAGATCCAGCAGCAACTCTGCGCTGTCGCAGGTGACGGCGCCCTTCACCGTCATCTCGACAACCCGTCCATTGATGCGCATCGGCCATGCCGCGAGACGTCCGAAGCCCGTGAGGAGCAGGCAGTTATGCCTGGCGAGATCTGCGGGCGTTTGCGGCGTTCCGTGACGCTGCAGATAGGCCGGGCTGGCGCAGATGATGCGACGCATGTCGCCGATCCGGCGTTTGATCAGGCTCGAATCCCCGAGCCGCCTGTTCGGATCGCCACGTCGATCTGCTTGCCGATGACGTCGATGCGCCGGTCGGCGATCGACAGGTCCAGCGCTATGTCCGGATAGCGCTCGTGGAAGGCCGGCAGCAGCGGGGCGAGCCGGTGCCTGGCATAGGCCGTTCCGGTGTTGACCGTGAGCAGGCCACGAGGCTTGCCGCGCTTCACGGTCATCTCCGCTTCGGCGGCCTCACTCGCGGCGAGGATGTCGCGGCCGCGCGCCAGCAGGGTTTCGCCTTCAATGGTCAACACCAGCCGGCGCGTTGTCCGCTGCATCAGCCGGACGCCGAGCCGATCTGCAAGGCGCGTGACAGCCTTCGAGACGCCGGACGGAGTCAGTCCCAACTCCGTGGCAGCGGCTGCAAAGCTGCCCGTTTCGGCGACACGCACGAAGATGGCGATTTCTTCGGAAGAGGATGTCTTATTCATGATCGTCCGTTTATTCTGAATTGCTTTAATGGACGATTATTATATTTATAATATGTAATACAACTACTCTCGTGATCAACCACAGGAGAGTGCCATGTGCTTCATGCGTGATGTGTCCAGCCACCAGATCCCGCCCATACGCACCACATCGGTTGGACACGCTGACCATGACCATCACAGGGAGCTGGCCCATCGCGAGCGGATCAAGGTGCAGCGTGACGCTTTGGGCGCGATCGGCCCCCGACTGCGTGACCTGTTCCGCGCCGAGCCGTCTGGCCACTAGAATGAGAGGCTGGGCTGATGCCGCTGGTCAGGATCGACGCGCCAGCTGCGCTGCTACAACATCGTCTGCGCGCTGCGGCTGATGAGATTCATGCCGCGCTGGTCTCGCACATGAACGTGCCAGAGACTGATCGCTTCCAGATCATCACGCGGCACGAGTCACAGCATCTGCTGATCGACCCGCACTTTCCGTCAGTGGAGCGAACGTCGGAGGCCCTGGTGATTTCGGTGGCGCTGAGGGCCGGGCGGACGGACGCGCAGAAGCCGGCGTTTTACTGGGCCGCT
>JAPLOW010000132.1 GCA_026400555.1 Hyphomicrobiales bacterium | reverse complement strand
GTTGTCCGCCGGCACCATCATCTCGAGCGAGTGCTCGACGATCTGCACCATGCCGCCACGCTTCACACCCGGCGAGACATCCTGGCCGGTGACGTGGATCGGGATTTCGACGCGGATCATCGAGCCGGCCGACAGGCGCAGGAAGTCGACATGTAGCGGCGTGTCCTTGACGGGCTCGAGCTGATAGTCGCGTGGCACGGCGCGGACGATGGTGCCGTCGACATCGATCTCGAACACGGTGGTCAGGAAGTGGCCGGCATAGATCAGACGGTTGATCTGGGCATAGTCGAGCGCGATGGGGAGGGCGGCTTCGCCACCACCATAAATGACGGCGGGAACCTTGCCGGAACGGCGAACTGCACGGGCGGCCCCCTTGCCACCAGACGCGCGCGCCGAAGCCTTGATCTGCTTCATAGCGGACATGTGTTTGATCCTTCACAAAATGAAAGCGCCGCCAACCGGCGGCCGCCTGCCCCCTAGCCTCCAAGGGTGTCTGGAGAGGGCAGCGGGCGTATAACGCGGATGAGCGGGGGTGGCAAGGTGGGGATGCCTTGCTCGTGCCTTCAACTCTCACGCGGCCTCATCCTGAGCCGTTGGAAGGCCGAGATCGCGTTAAGGCACACCAAAATCCGCTCCTGCGACGAGCTAAGGACGAGGATGTTGGGTGGCCGTCGGTCTCCCGATCGAGGGCGAAGGGCGCAACCAGCCCCGTGATCGCCGAATGCAGGCGTCCGTGATGCTTAGACGACATTCTGCGCGATGACGTAGACGCCCACCAGCACAATGACGCTGGCGAGCAGTATGCCGAGGGCGCCCTTCCGCTCGGCCAGCCTCCGGCCGAGCGCGATGCCTCCCAGGCCACCTGCGACACCGCCAACGATGAACGCGAGGGCAATGCGCCAGTCGACCAGTCCTGACATGGCATAGCTTGCAGCCGTCGCGGCGCCGAAGCCCGTGACGCTGATCAGTGACGTTCCGATGGCGAAGGGCAGGGACATGCCCGTCGCCAGCATGAGTGCAGGCACGATCAGAAAGCCGCCGCCAATGCCGAAAAAGCCGGACAGGAGACCCGTGGCGAAGCCGAAGCCGCTGAGCCAGGGGAGCAGCACGGAGGCGGAACTCCTGTCGAGCCGGACGGTAGGATCGCCGCCCGCCGCGCGCTTGAGAAACATCACCATTCCCACAAGCACCATCAGGCCGCCGAACAGCGCGAGAAGCTTCTGACCGTCGATCGTCTTTGCAAAAGTTGAGCCGATAAGGGCTCCGGTGACCCCCGCGGCGGCGAAAACGAGGCCGCAGCGCCATTTGACATGGCCCGCCTTGGCATGGCCAAGCAGGTTGGCCAGCGCACTGGCAGACACCGCAAGGGCGCTGGTGCCGATCGCCACATGGGCCGATGTGCCGCCGACACCATAGACCAGCAGGGGCATCGCCAGCACGGAACCTCCGCCCCCAACCAGGGCAAGGATGAAGCCGACAAGCGCGCCCGAGAAACCGGAGAGGAGATCGGCCATCGCACATGTGTCCTGATCAGCTTGCAGGCGCCGTTGCGCCACGATTCCACGGCGCCAGCGCCAGAAGGCGCGCCATGCCGCAGAATCCCGTCACGCCGGCGAAAATCAGGCCTGTGCCGACAAGGCCGGACAGCGCGTGGAATCCAGGATGGACAAACACCCCCAGGGCAAAGCCCGCCGCCACAAGCGAGCCGGCGCCAATCTGCACCTGACGCATCAACTCGATGGGTTGACGTGGGTCCTTGCGGGTCGGCAGCCCCGCATCGCGCCAGGCTTCGATCCCGCCTTCGAGGATGTGGACTTTCGCACCTGGAACCGCCGCGGCCAGTTTGGCAGCGTTCACCATCGTGCGGTTCCCGCTGCGGCAATAAAAGATCACCGTGCCATCGGCCTTCGGTGGCCGCCGTTCGATCCCGGACAGGGCGTGATGGTGCGCGCCGGGAATGTTCTCGCGGCGGTGCTCGTCGATCTCGCGGATGTCGACGAGCATGGCTCCTTTGCTCATCAGGACGTTGGCTTCAGCGGGCGAGATATGTCTGATCGACATGGGTCGTTCCTTTCAGTGGGCAGTTCAGGCCTTGCGGCAATAGAGGCGGTAGAGTTCGGCCATCAGCTCACGGATCCGGCCGTCGGCGATTCGGTACCAGAGGGTCTGGCTCTCGCGGCGGAAGGCCAGAAGCCCCTCGTCGCGCATTTTGGCGAGATGCTGGGACAAGGCCGACTGGCTGATGCCGACACGCGCGACCAGCGTGCCGACAGTGGCTTCACCTTCCATGAGCAGGCACAGAATCTGCAGCCGCCGCTGGTTGGCAATGGCGCGCAGAGTGGCCGCGACCTCGATTGCGTTGGCCTCGAAGGTCTCCCTGTCGAGTTGTGGAGAGTTGGTGCCCATCGGATTTCTCTAATTAAGTTATTGCTTATTTAGATACATCTGATATTAATGTCAACGGCCCCCTGCAAGAGGATTTTCCGATGCCCAGCCCCGCCGATCGCAAACCCCTGATTCACGCCTTCTTTGATGAAGCGACCAACACGGTCAGCTATCTCGTCGCCGATCCAGTGACGCGTGAGGCCGCCGTCATCGACCCGGTGCTCGACTATGATCCCAATGCTGGGGAGGTCGACACGCGCTCCGTCGAGACGATCCTGGCCAAGGCCGCCGCGGAGGGGCTGCGGATCGTCTGGGCGCTGGAGACCCACGCCCATGCCGACCATCTCTCCGGCTCACCGTACATCAAGGCCAAAACCGGTGCGCGTATCGGCATTGGCGAGCACATCAAGGACGTCCAGCGCATCTTCCGTCCAGTGTTCGATGCGACCGATCTCAAGCCGGACGGCAGTGATTTCGATCATCTGTTCAAGGATGGGGATCGCTTCAGCATCGGCGGCATGACGGCAGGCATCCTGCATACGCCGGGGCATACGCCTGCCGACATCGTTTATCTGATCGAGGATGCCGCGTTCGTCGGAGATACGCTGTTCATGCCTGATTTCGGGACAGCGCGGGCGGATTTTCCGGGCGGCGATGCGCGTACGCTCTATCGCTCCATCCAGCGCGTCCTCTCGCTGCCGCCGGAGACAAGGCTGTTCATGTGCCATGACTACAAGGCGCCCGGACGCGATCACTTCGCCTGGGAGACGACCGTTGCGGCGCAACGCACGCAGAACGTTCATGTCAAGCAAGGCATCGCGGAGGAAAGCTTTGTCGCGATGCGGGAGGCGCGCGACGCCAAGCTTGCTGTCCCGCGGCTCCTGCTGCCCTCGATCCAGGTCAATATCCGCGCAGGCCGCTTTTCCCACGCGGAAGCCAATGGTGTGCGCTATCTGCGCATTCCGGTGAAGGCGAAGACCGCCGAGGCCGCCCTGGCTGTCGCTATGGTTTGACCGCTGATGTCATCAGCAAAGGTGAACAGGGCGCCTGCGATCCCGTCGTCAAGGACATGCGATTCCGGTGCCTCGACGTCGACAGCCCTTTGCAGGGACGGCATCCGATCAATCAAACAGGCTCGATACACTGCTTTCGGTGGCTGTGCGCTTGATGGCCTCGCCAAGCAGATCGGCGATCGGCAGGGTGCGGATGTTGCGGGCGACCTTGACGGCTTCGGTCGGCATGATCGAGTCCGTCACCACGAACTCTTTGATCTTTGACTGCGAGATGCGGCTGACCGCGCCGCCCGAGAACACGCCATGGGTGCAATAGGCATAGACGGCGGCGGCCCCGTTCTTCAGCAGCGCTTCGGCAGCGTTGCAGAGCGTGCCGCCTGAATCGACGATGTCGTCGATTAGGATGCAGTTATAGCCCTCGACATCGCCGATGATGTTCATGACCTCGGACTCGCCGGCGCGCTCGCGGCGCTTGTCGACGATCGAGAGCGGCGCGTCGATGCGCTTGGCCAGCGCGCGGGCGCGCACCACACCGCCGACATCGGGCGAGACGACCATGATGTTCTTGAGCTGGAGGCGCTGCTTGATGTCGCGGGCGATGATCGGTGCGCCGTAGAGATTGTCCACGGGAATGTCGAAAAAGCCCTGGATCTGGCCGGCATGCAGGTCGAGCGTCAGCACGCGGTCCGCCCCGGCATGGGTGATCAGGTTCGAGACCAGCTTGGCCGAGATCGGCGTGCGCGGCCCCGGCTTGCGGTCCTGCCGGGCGTAGCCAAAATAGGGGAGCACAGCGGTGATGCGCTTTGCCGAGGAACGGCGCAGCGCATCCGTGATAATCAGCAACTCCATCAGATGGTCGTTGGCAGGGAAAGAGGTGCTCTGCAGGATGAACACGTCCTCGCCGCGCACGTTTTCCTGGATTTCGACGAAAATCTCCATGTCAGCGAAACGCTTGACCTGCGCCTTGGCCAGCGACAGGCCCAGATAGCTTGCAACACCTTCGGCGAGCGGCCGGTTGGAGTTGCCAGCGATCAGTTTCATCGAGTTGGACATGCCTGAGAGCCTTGGGCGCGCTGAACCGACGTGAACTGCCCACCGCAAGAGAGAGCGTGGCAGCCGGGATATGATCCGGCTGCATAGCGGTGCAGGCCGTATGAGTCGACTCTGTCCACGCAGATCAGCACCAAAGTTTGTGAATGGCCGCATGGGGTGAATGCGGACCAGACCAGATGACAGGATGGGGACAATTGCCTACATGCGCAGCATGGGCCGCGAACGACCAGACGACATGCCGGACAGCGAGGAGCTGGAGCTCGACGACGCCATCCCGGTCGAGGACGAGGCGCCTGAAGCCGACCTTGAGGCCGTCCCCGAAAAGCTGAAGGCCGGCACCGCCGTCATTGCCGGATTCGTGCGCAACCTGCCGAACGCGCCCGGCGTCTACCGCATGTTCGACGCCGCCGGCGATGTGCTTTACATCGGCAAGGCGAAGAACCTGAAGAAGCGCGTCGGGCAATATGCGGCGGGGCGGGCGCACACCAACGCGGTGGCGCGGATGATCTCCGAAACCAGCCAGATGGAGTTCGTCACCACCGGCACGGAGACCGAGGCGCTGCTGCTCGAATCGAACCTGATCAAGCAGCTCAGGCCGCGCTACAACGTGCTGCTCAGGGACGATAAATCCTTCCCCTACATCCTGCTCACCGGCGATCACGCAGCCCCCCAGATTACCAAGCATCGGGGCTCTCGTCAGCGCAAGGGTGACTATTTCGGGCCTTTCGCCTCGGCCTGGGCCGTCAAGCGGACGATCGACGCGCTGCAGAAGGCCTTCCTGCTGCGCTCCTGCTCGGACAGCTACTACGCCAACCGCACGCGCCCGTGCCTGCTGTTCCAGATCAAGCGCTGCGCCGCGCCGTGCACGGGCGAAATCTCGGTCGAGGACTACGGCCGGCTGGCCCAGGAGGCAAAGAGCTTCCTGTCCGGGCGCGCGAGCGGCGTGAAGCAGGAACTGGCCCGCCGGATGCAAGACGCCGCCGAGGCGATGGAGTTCGAGACGGCAGCGCGCTACCGCGACAGGCTGGCGGCGCTGTCAGCCGTGACCTCCAGCCAAGACATCAACACACAGGGCGTCCAGGAGGCGGACGTGTTCGCCATCGACGAGCAAGCCGGGCAGTTCTGCGTGGAGATCTTCTTTTTCCGCAATTTCCAGAACTGGGGCAACCGCGCCATGTTTCCGCGCGCCGACCGCAACCAGCCGGTCGCCGAGGTGCTCGCCTCGATCATCGCCCAGTTCTACGATGACAAGCCCGCGCCGAAGCTGGTGCTCATCTCCCACGAGATCGAGGATGTCGAGGTGCTGGCTGCCGCACTCTCCGCCCGCATGGGCCATAGGGTCGAGGTGGCGGCGCCCAGGCGCGGCGAAAAGCGCGATCTCGTCGAGATGGCGCTGAAGAATGCCCGCGAAGCGCTCGGCCGCAAGCTGGCAGACACGACGGCGCAGACAAAGCTGCTGGCCGCGCTCGGCGTCGCCTTCGGTCTTGAAAGAGCCCCGCGCCGTGTCGAAGTCTACGACAACTCGCACATCATGGGCACCAACGCGGTCGGCGGCATGGTCGTGGCCGGGCCGGACGGCTTCATGAAGACACACTACCGCACCTTCAACATCAGCGCGGGCACCATCGCCGGCGACGATTACGGCATGATGCGCGAGGTACTGACGCGGCGCTTTTCGCGGCTGGTGAAGGAGAGTGGAACGGAGGATCCGGTCTCATCCCCGGCGGTCCCCGACGGCGACGGGGAAGCCTCCCCATCTGACACCGCCTTCCCGGCATGGCCCGACCTGATCATCGTTGACGGCGGCAAGGGGCAGTACGAGGCGGCGCGCGCCGTGATGGCCGAGATCGGCGCCGCCCACGTTCCGCTCGTCGCGATCGCCAAGGGCGAGGACCGCAATGCCGGGCGCGAGACCTTCTTCGGCATGGGGCGCGAGCCGTTCAAGTTGCCCCCGCGCGATCCGGCGCTCTATTTCATCCAGCGCCTGCGCGACGAGGCCCACCGTTTCGCCATTGGCTCGCACCGCGCCAAGCGCAAGCGCGACACGATGAAGAACCCACTCGATGAGATCGCCGGCATCGGGCCAACCCGCAAACGGGCGCTGCTGCTGCACTTCGGTACACTCAAGGCCATCCAGCGCGCATCGCTTGACGACCTGGCCAGGGCCCCCGGCGTCAATCTCGCCACCGCCAAGGCGGTGCACGATTATTTTCATGAGAACTGAGGGCGGCGCCCGGTCATCGCCTGACGCCGCCCCGCTGCGTCACTTGCGGTAGGCTTCCAGCACGGCGGCGCCATCGGCGCCTGCGCGCGCGGCCCACTCCGCTGCCATGGTGGCGCCAATGCGCTGGACATCGGCGACCATCGCGGCCGGCGGCGGAAGGACCTTCATGCCCTTCTCGGCCATCGTCTTCTTGTAGCCCTCGTTGAGCGCGGCGGACTGGACCCAGCCGCGATCCTCGGCAGCCTTGGCGGCGGCCAGGACGGCAGCGCGGACGTCGGACGGCAGGGCGTCGAAGGCGGCCTTGTTCACGACAACCACGTTCTGCGGCAGGAAGGCGGACAGGTCGTAATAGTGCGTGAGATAGTCCCAGGACTGCGTGTCAACGCCGGTGGCGCCGGACGAGATCATGCTCTCTGCCACGCCGGTGCGGAATGCCTGCGCGATTTCCGCCGCTTGCACGGTGATCGGGGACGCGCCCATGAGATCGGCAAAGCGCGCGGTGGCGGGGTTGTAGGCGCGGAACTTGGCGCCCTTGAGGTCTGCCAGCGAAGCCAGTTCCTTCTTGGCGTAGATGCCCTGCGGCGGCCACGCAACGGAATAGAGCATCATCAGCCCCTGCTTGGCGAAACGCGATTCCAGCTGTGGGCGGGCGGCATTGTAGAGCTTGCGGGCGGCGTCGTAGCTGGTGGCGAGGCCGGGCACCGAATCGAAGGCGAACATCGTGTCCTCGTTGCCGAGTGTCGAAATCAGCGTCTCGCCAATCTGCACCTGGCCCGTCTGCACGCCGCGCTTGATTTCAGGCAGCTTGAGCAGTGATGCGTTGGAATGGACTGTGATGGCGAGCTTGCCGCCCGTGGCTTTCTCGATCTCGGCCGCAAAGGCGCGCACATTCACGGTATGAAAATTGCCGTCCGCATAGGGCGTGGGCATGTCCCATTTGGTCTGGGCCATGGCCGAGGTGGCTGTCGCCGCAAGCGCAACGCCGAAAGCGGCGCCGAGCAGTGTCCTGCGCTGAATCATATGAAAAATCCTCTCTCCCGATCAGTTCCGGATTGTCCGGGCCTTGGTACCATTTCAGGCCACAAATCGCTCCACCGCAAGGGGAGTTTGCTATATTGACAATTTATCGACATTTTGTACTTAAAGCTAGGAAATGTCTCGCGAAAAGGCCGTTGCCGACCTTGTGGCGGTCCTCCCGATGCGGCAAGGCACAGTGGCGCGACGAAACACTGCGCCGGGATCGCCGGTACAAGGCCGGTGACGAGACTGCTGGATAAGGATTGTCAGGATGTCATCTGCCTCGCGCTGGGATTTCTGGATCGACCGTGGCGGCACCTTCACTGACGTGATCGGGCGTGATCCTTCCCGCAGGCTGCATGCCCGCAAGGTGCTGTCCGAGAATCCGGAAGCGTACACCGACGCAGCGGTGCATGGCATTCGCACGCTGCTTGGCCTCAAGGCAGGAGACCCCATTCCTGCCGGTGTTGTCGGCGAAGTGCGGATGGGCACCACGGTCGCTACAAACGCGCTGCTGGAGCGCAAGGGCGAGCCGACGCTGCTGGTGATCACCAAGGGTTTTCGTGACGCGCTGCGCATCGGCTATCAGGCGCGCCCCAAGATTTTTGCCAAGAAGATCATCAAGCCGGACCAACTCTATGATCAGGTCATCGAGGTTGCCGAACGCGTGCTCAGCGACGGTGTTGTCGAGCAGGCGCCTGATCTCGCCATTGTCCGCGAGGACCTGCAGGGCGCCTATGACGCCGGCTTCCGCGCCGTCGCCATCGCCTTCATGCACGCCTTCCGCTTTCCCGAACACGAAGCCCAAGTGGCGAGGATCGCGCGCGAGATCGGGTTCCCGCAGGTTTCGGTCAGCCACGAGGTCTCTCCGCTGATCAAGCTGGTTGGGCGCGGCGACACCACCGTGGTCGACGCCTATCTCTCGCCAATCCTCAGCCGGTATGTGGCGCAGGTCGCGCGCGAGCTTGATGTCGAGCGCTCGGGCGCACGCCTGATGTTCATGATGTCCTCAGGCGGGCTCACCGCCGCCAACCTGTTCCAGGGCAAGGACGCGATCCTGTCTGGCCCGGCAGGTGGCGTCGTGGGTCTGGCTGAAACCGGCAAATCCGCCGGCTTTGGCGAAGTCATCGGCTTCGACATGGGCGGCACATCGACAGACGTGGCGCATTATGACGGCGCCTATGAGCGGTCGTTCGAGACGGAGGTTGCGGGCGTTCGCATCCGCGCGCCGATGATGCTGATCCACACGGTGGCGGCAGGCGGCGGCTCGATCCTGCATTTCGACGGTTCGCGCTTCCGCGTCGGACCTGACAGCGCAGGCGCAAATCCCGGCCCTGCCTGCTATCGTCGTGGCGGCCCACTGGCCGTGACCGATGCCAATGTCATGGTCGGCAAGTTGATCCCGGCCTATTTCCCCTCGATCTTCGGTCCGAAGCAGGCTGATCCGCTCGATGCAGACGTGGTCAAGGCCAAGTTTGCCGACATGGCTGGCAAGGTTGGCGATGGCCGCGCGCCCGAAGACGTGGCCGACGGCTTCATACAGATCGCGGTGGCCAACATGGCCGAGGCGATCAAGAAGATTTCGGTCCAGCGCGGCTATGATGTCACCCGCTATGCACTGAATTGCTTTGGAGGCGCGGGCGGTCAGCACGCCTGTCTGGTCGCCGACGCTCTTGGCATGACCACGGTGTTGCTGCACCCGCTCTCCGGCCTGCTGAGCGCTTACGGCATGGGCCTCGCAGACGTGCGCGCCGTGCGCCAGAAGGCGCTGGACGTGCCGCTGGATGAGAACGCGCCAGTCGCCTTGCGCCAGCTCGCCGCGGAACTTGCCGCCACCTGCCGCGCCGAGATGGAAGCGCAGGGCGTCCCGGCTGGCGAGACCTCCGTCCATGTCCGCGCCCATGTGCGCTACGCCGGTACCGATACGACTCTGCCGGTGGCCGAGGCTTATCCGGCGCAGATGCGGGCCGAGTTCGAGGCCCAGCACAAGTCGCGCTTCGGCTTCACCGATGCCTCAAAGTCGCTGGTGATCGAGGCCGTCGAGGTCGAGGCTGTCGGCGGCGGCGCCCGCTTTGCGGAGCCGTCATCCGCCGCCAGCGAGCACACCCCGCGCGCGGCTGAGACCACGCGTTTCTACAGCCATGGCGCCTGGCACGACGCCGTCGTGGTCAAGCGCGAGGCGATGGCGCCCGGCGCCAAAGTGGCAGGTCCCGCCATCATCATCGAGGCCAACCAGACCATCGTGATCGAGCCCGGCTGGGTGGGCCGACTCACGGCGAAGGACCATGTGGTGCTGACCCGCGAGGCCGTTATGGAACGCCGCGCCGCCGTTGGCACCAAGGCCGATCCGGTGATGCTGGAGATCTTCAACAACCTGTTCATGTCGATCGCCGAGCAGATGGGCGTGGCGCTCCAGAACACGGCCTATTCCGTCAACATCAAGGAGCGGCTCGATTTCTCCTGCGCCGTGTTTGACCACAACGCGTCGCTCGTTGCCAACGCTCCGCACATGCCGGTGCATCTGGGTTCGATGGACAAATCCGTCGAGACGATTATCCGCCAGAATGCCGTCATCCGCCCGGGCGATGTCTACGCGATCAACGCACCCTACAATGGCGGCACGCACCTGCCAGACATCACCGTCTGCACGCCCGTGTTTGATCCAAAGGGCGAGCGCGTGATGTTCTGGGTGGCCAGCCGTGGCCACCACGCCGATGTCGGCGGCGTCGCCCCCGGTTCGATGAGCCCGCTCGCCACCCATATCGAGGAGGAGGGCGTCTATATCGACAACTTCAAGCTCGTCGATCAGGGCCGTTTCTGCGAGGCGGAACTGGTGGCGTTGCTCACTGGCGCTAAGTACCCTGTGCGCAATGTCACGCAGAACGTCGCGGACCTCAAAGCCCAGATCGCCGCCAATGAGAAGGGCGTGTCGGAACTTAAGAAGGTCATCAAGAGCTTCGGGATCGAGGTGGTGCAGGCCTATATGGGCCATGTGCAGGACAATGCCGAGGAGAGCGTGCGCCGCGTGCTCGACCGGCTCAAGGACAGCGAATACCTGTTCGCTATGGACAATGGCCGCCGGATCAAGGTGGCGATCACGGTGGACCGCAAGACGCGCGAGGCGAGGGTCGATTTCACCGGCACCAGCCCTCAGCAGGCGGACAATTTCAACGCCCCCGCGCCGGTGACCCGCGCCGCCGTGCTCTATGTCTTCCGGGTGATGGTGGATGACGACATCCCGATGAATGCAGGCTGCCTGAAACCGATCAACATCGTCATCCCGCCGCATTCGATGCTGTCGCCTGAATATCCGGCGGCGGTGGTGGCGGGCAATGTCGAGGTCAGCCAGTCGGTGACCAACGCCCTGTTCGGCGCGCTGGGCGCCATCGCGACCTCACAAGGCACGATGAACAACCTGACCTTCGGCGACGCCACCTACCAATATTATGAAACGATCTGCTCGGGTTCCCCCGCAGGTGACGGCTTTGATGGCACCGACGGTGTGCATGTCCACATGACCAACTCGCGCCTGACCGACCCCGAGATTTTCGAGACGCGCTTTCCCGTGGTGCTGGAGGATTTCCACATCCGCAAGGGCACTGGCGGCAAGGGCCAATGGACGGCGGGTGACGGCACCAGCCGCACCATCCGCTTCCGCCAGACCATGGAATGCGCCATCCTCAGCCAACACCGCCAGATCCCGCCGCGCGGCCTCATGGGCGGCGGCGACGGCCTCGTCGGGCAGACGCTGGTGCGCCGGCTCGATGGCCATATTGACGAGTTGAAAGGCTCCGACCAGACCGTACTCGAGGCCGGCGAGGCCGTGACGGTGATTCCGCCGACTGCAGGGGGATTTGGGAAAGCGTGACGGCGTTGGCGGGGCCAAGCGCGACCTCATCGGCACAAGTGCCGGAGTGACAGTCCTCACACCGGCAAAGTGAGCGCGAACGGCGCTGTGCGGATCGAACAGGGGAGCCGGCTGGGCTGCCGCTTCAGGCTTCCCTGCGCGCCTTCCAGACAGCGCCGCTTTTTGTGGCGTAGAAGATGTCTTCGTCGAAAAGCGAATGCTTCTCGCGCAGGTCCGCAGGATAGGTCACCGGGGTGACGGTGAAGCCACGCGCGGACAAACGGTCTGCAAAGTCTTCGCCATAGAGCCGAACATGATCCCAGCCGCAAATCCGTTCAATTTCCTTCGGTGGCGTGCCCGGCGGCGGGTCCCAGGTCGTGGCGCGGCCCCTGGCAATCGGAACGGAGAATAGAGCATAGCCATCCGGTTTCAGCACACGGAGGCACTCATCTATCGCCGTTGTCTCGGCGGGGACGTGCTCAAGCACGTGATTGCAAATCAGGACATCAAAGTGGTTGTCAGGGAAGTCGATCTTGGTGATGTCAACCACCGCGTTTGCGTTCGGTCGTTTCATGATATCGCCGCCGACATACCCCGGCTCTTTCTTCAAGGCCCGAAACAGAGGCCATTCGGGCGCGAAGTGCAGGATCGTCTTGCCTTAAAGGTTCTCATTCACTTCACGCAGCATCAAGGCGATCTGCCGGTCCCTTGGCCGAGACTCGCAGTTCGGGCAGCGAAATGCATCGATCTTGTATTTGCCGGAGCTCACAAAGTGCCCGCGACAGCCACAGCAAGGGCACTCACGACGGAGCCTTTCCCGGAAATGTTAGCCCGGATCGTAGACCGTTCCGCGCGTCCAAGTCTTGACGTTGATGAGCAGATTCACACTCAGACTCCGGATTGATCTGTCAAATTGGGGCGGATTAATCACAAATCCCCCTTGCTCACAACTGCTCGCGTTGTGTCGGCCTGCCGCAGCGCGGATGCGGCGCGGCCCGCCTAAACGCCCATGAAGGCGTCGAGCGCGGCTGAGTGGCCGGGCCGGAGAAGGGCGGATGGCGGGGCGACGTGCCGGACGGCGCCCTCGGCGACGAAAGCGACGAGGTCGGCTGCTTCAGCGATGTCTGCGGGCGTGTGGATGGTCATGACCACGGTCAGGCCGTGCTCGCGGCGCAGGCGGTCGGTCAGGTTGATCATGGCCTTGCGCAGTCCCGGATCGAGCGCGCCGAACGGTTCGTCCAGCAGCAGCAGCGGGCGGCGCATCACCAGCGCGCGGGCCAGCGCGACGCGCTGCCGCTGACCGCCCGACAGTTCGCCGGGCAGTCGCGTGGCTTCGTCCGCCAGATCGACGGCGGCGAGGGCTTCTTCCACAGCCGTGCGTTCGGCAGCGGTCAGGGACAGGCCCGGCTTCAGACCGAGCGCGACATTCTGCGCGGCTGTCAGATGCGGAAACAGGTTGTGATCCTGAAACAGCAGCGAGCAGGGCCGGCCCGCGGGCGGCAGGGGCAACAGGTTCTGCCTGGCAAAGCGGAGCGCGCCACCGGACACCGGCTCGAAGCCGGCGATGGCGTGCAGCATCGTGGTCTTGCCGCCGCCGGACGGGCCGATCACGGCGCAGAGCGTGCCTTGCGGCACGGTCAGCGCATAGCAGCCGGTGAAATCCGGGTAGCGGACCGTCAGAGCGTCGAGTTCGAGCATACTCAGGCCCTGTCCGCCAGAAAGGTGAGGGCGGTCGCGGCGGTCACCAGCACCAATGCGATGGCGCCGGCCTCCTCGAGGCGGTAGGCGCCCATGCGCTCGGCCATCAGATAGGGCAAGGTGATCAGATCGCCCCCACCGAACAGGGCGATGACGCCGAAATCACCCATGGAGAGCGCTGCCGCCAGGGCCAGCGCCGCCATCAGCGGACGGCACAGGACGGGCCAGGCCACGATCCGCAGATGGGCCACGCCCGACAGGCCGAGACTGGCGCTGAGGCGGCCATGCCGTTCGGCGCTCTGGCGCAAGGGCGGGGCGAGCAGACGGTAGACGAAGGGCAGCGCCATCAACGCGTTGATCAGCGGCACCAGAACCAGACCGATACCGGACAACGAGCCTGAGCCGCGCAGCAGCACGAACAGGCCGGTCACCAGCGCAAAGGGCGGCAGGCCCAGGAGGGCAAGGACTGCAAGCTCGACCAGCCGGGCCCGTCCGGGGCTGGCGCGGCCCAGCGGCGCGGCCTCGGCAGCGCTGGCCAGCAGTAGCGCCAGCAGGACGGCGAGCGCGGCGGCGATGGCGGCGAGCAGGGCGCTGGTGAGCGCGGCGCGGGCCACGTCCGCTCCCAGAAGGGACGGGAGCTGGCCAAGCCCCGACAGCACGCTGAGCACGACCGGCGCGATCAGCAGCATGGCGCATATGATCACCGCGCTATCGAGCCAGAACAAGGGCCGTGATCCGGCATCGGGGCGGAGCTGGCCGCGCGTCTGTCCTGGCGCGTCCGGCAGGTGGGCGCCGATGGCGCTGAAGGCGAGCACGAAGGCCAGCGACAGCAGGATCTGCAGCAGGGCGATGCTGGCGGCGCGTGCGAAATCCACGTCGAGCTTCAGCGCCTGATAGATCGCCACCTCGAGCGTGGCGTTGGCCGGGCCGCCGCCGAGCGAGAGCACCACCGCGAAGCTGGTGAAGCAGAGCAGGAAGATGAAGGCGGCAAGGCCCGGCCATTCGCGCCGGATAACGCGTCCATCGAGATGGCGCAGGCAATCGAGCGGGCCGAAACGCAGCATATGACCGAGCCGCGCCTGTTCGGCGGGCATGGCCGCAAAGGCAGCCATGAGGACGCGGGCGACGAGCGGCGCGTTCATCACCACATGGGCGAGGACGATGCCGTGCAGGCCGTAGATTGCTGGTACAGTCAGGCCGAACGACGCGGCGAGGGCGGGCAGGGGCGCGGAGCGGCCAAACATGGCGACGAGGCCGAAGATAATCACGATCGTCGGCGCGACGGTCGCTGCGGTGATGACAGCCATCAGGAGCCGGCGGCCCGGAAAGCTGGCGTGGCGGGTCAAGGCCAGCGCCATGGCCGTCCCGAGCAGCAGGGACAGCGCGGTGGACATTGCCGCCTGCCAGGCCGCGCCGCGCACCACGCCCCAGAGGTACGGGCTTGGCATCAGGGTCGCCGTGCCGCCGGCGCTGGCAAGGCCGGCCAGCGCCGCCATGATCAGCGCGGCGAGGAGGCCGGCGGCGATCAGGCCCGGATGGGGCAGGGCTGCTGCGCCGACCATCAGCGGCTGATGGCGCTCTGCCAGCTTTCGATGAAGCCGCGGCGATTGGCCATGACCTCATCAGGCGTGAAGGCCAGCGTCTCGGCTGGCCTGATCAGGTCCGCAAAAGAGGGCGGCAGGCCGGCGGCGGGCGTCTTCACCGGATACATCCAGTTGCCTTCCGGAATCGCGCTCTGGAAAGCGTCGGACAGCATGAAGGCGAGGAATTGGCGCGCCAGTTCCGGCTGCCTGCTGGTGCGCAGCAGGGCGCCGGTCTCGACATAGAGATAGTGGCCTTCGCTGAAGGGGGCAGCCCTGAAGTTCGTCTTCTTCTCGGCGCTGATATGGTAGGCGGGCGATGTGGTGTAGCTCAGCACCATGTCGGCCTCGCCCTTGATGAACATACCGTAGGCTTCCGACCAGCCCTTGGTGAAGGTGACGATGCGCGGCTTGAGCCTGGGCCCGGCTGGGAGGTGCGCGGATCCTGCAGCACGATGCGCGGACCGTTCGGGCTGTCGACCAGTTCCTTCAAGGATTTCGGCGGATTCGCGAGCTTGTCGGCGTTGTAGATGAAGGCCATGTGGCCATAGTCGAAGGGCAGGAAGGTGGCGTCGCTCCAGGACAGCGTCAGGCCGTCGAGCGGCTGCCCATGCGGGGTGAACAGCCCGGTGGCCCGGGCTTCGGCGAGGATGTTGATGTCGAGGCCAAGTGCGACGTCGGCCTTGGTGCTGTTACCCTCGAGGCGGAGCCGGCCCAGCAGCGCGCCGGAATTCTCCGTCGCAACCCAGTCCATCGTGCAGTTGCAGACTGCCTCGAAGCGCTCTTTGATCTTCGGCCCGGGCCCGTATTTTCCGGTGAAGCCGGAATAGCTGTAGACCGTCAGGACAGGCTTGGTCTGGGCCTGGGCGGGCAGGGAGAGTAACGTCAGCGCAAGGGCTGCGATCATCCAACGCAAGATCAGCATAAGGGCTCCGGAGAGGTTGCGACCCGGCCCATGCGGCGAAAGACAGATGCAGGATGTGTGACGATCCGTTGCACGCTCAATCCCTCCGCCGGCATGACCCGGATCAGGTTCGACGGGTTGGCGGCGGAAACAGCCGCCTCTCAGCTCGTTGGCGAGCACCCCGAGAGACGGATAGAGGCATAGGGCATGGCGCGCATGCGTGCAAGGGCTGCTTGCGCGCTCCAGATTTGCGGTTAAGACGCACTGGCGCATATCGCTGACACTGACGATCCGAAGGAGCCCTGCCATGGCCTCGCACAATCTGCTCATCCTGCCCGGCGACGGCATCGGTCCCGAAGTGGCCACCCAGGTCGAGCGTGTGGTCGACTGGTTCGGCAAGCGCGGCATTGCCCGCTTCGAAACCGAGCGCGACCTCGTTGGCGGCTCCGCCTATGACGCGCATGGCGTCGCCATTTCCGAAGACGCCATGAAGCGTGCCCATGCCGCCGATGCGGTTCTGTTCGGCGCGGTCGGTGGGCAGAAGTGGGCTGGCGTTCCTTACGAGCACCGGCCGGAAGCTGGCCTGCTGCGCCTGCGCAAGGACCTCAAGCTGTTCGCCAACCTGCGTCCTGCCATCTGTTATCCGGCCCTGGCCGACGCCTCGTCGCTGAAGCGCGAGAACATTGAAGGCCTCGACATCCTGATCGTGCGCGAGTTGACTGGCGGCGTCTATTTTGGCGAGCCGAAGGAAATCGTCACGCTGGAAAACGGCCAGAAGCGCGCCGTCGACACGCAGGTCTACACCACCGGCGAGATCGACCGGATCACGCGCGTGGCCTTCGACCTGGCCCGCACACGCCGAAACAAGGTCTCATCCGCGGAGAAACACAATGTCATGCGCTCGGGCGTGCTGTGGAAACAGGTCGTCACCGAGATCGGCAAGGAATATCCCGATGTCGAGCTCGAACATGTGCTCGCTGACAACTGCGCCATGCAGCTTGTGCGCTGGCCCAAGCAGTATGACGTGATCGTCTGCGACAACCTGTTCGGCGACATCCTCTCCGACGTGGCCGCGATGCTGACCGGATCGCTGGGCATGCTGCCATCTGCCTCGCTGGGTGCGCCGGATGCGACGACCGGGGCGCGCAAGTCTCTGTATGAGCCCGTGCACGGCTCGGCGCCCGACATCGCCGGCAAGGGCCTCGCCAATCCGATCGCGATGATCGGCTCCTTCGGGATGGCCTTGCGCTATTCGTTTGGCCTGACCAAGGCGGCCGACCTGCTCGACGGTGCGATTGCCGATGTGCTGGCCAGCGGCGTACGGACCCGCGACATCGCCGGGCCTGGCGTCAACACCGTCGGCACCGTGGGCATGGGCGACGCGATCATCAAGGCACTGGACGCGCGCGGTTGAGGGCGTTGACCTCAATTGCATGGCTGAGCCTGCATTCACGCCAAAGCCCGTGATCCATCGCCGGGCCGCCTTCGTACATTCATTTTGCGTGATAAGCGGGGTGGCCAAGATGATTGACGACCGTACAGAGTTCCGTGTTGCCGCCACCCTTGGTGGCGAGCCGTTCGATGATCGCTCCGAATGGGAGCGCTTCAAGTCGATGGATCAGGCCCAACGCTACGCCATGATGCTTGCGCGGCTCGGGCTTGGCGCGGTGATCTTCGCCGTAGCCGTGATCGGCGGCGCGCCCCGCATCGACACGTTGCAGGAAGTGGCCCGGATCGAGTCGACACTGCCGTCCGGCGGCGCTCTGAAGGCTTGAGCCTGGCCTATTTGCCTTCGGCCTTGCGAATGCTCTGGTCGAGGTCCTGCCACTCGTGACACGTGCCGCAAAGGCGTTCGAGCTTGGCGAGGTTCGCCTTGGCTGAGGCCATGTCGCCGGTCTCAATAAACCATTCGCCCTGATATTCCAGCGCCGGCAAATAGTTCGGGTCGAGCATCAGCGACTGGTCATACCAGCGCTTCGACTCCGGGTAGCGCTTGAGCTTGCGGTAGGCGAAGCCGAGCCAATTGGCCACTTCGGGGGCGGCTGCCCGCTCCGGCTGGAGCCGGTGAAAGATCACCAGGGCCTTCTCGTAGTCCATGGCGTTGATCGCAGCGACGCCGTCGCGATAATCCGGGTCCTGATCGAGTGTCGAAGTCTCCGGACCGGCCGCGCGTGATGCGCCGGCGAGCAGCGCGCTGACCAGAAAGGCGCGGACGAGGACCGAAACTGATGATCTCATGCGTGCCATGATACGACGCTCCGATGTCATGTCTGTGACAGGTTTGCGGCTTGTGTGAAGCGCATTCTGACACCGAGCTTGGCCAGATCGTCCCAATATCCCGGGTAGGTCTTGGCGACGCAAGCGGGGTCAAGAATGTCGATCCCGCCGACCAGCATTCCGCCAAGCGCAAAGCTCATGGCGATGCGGTGGTCGTCATGGGTGTCGATCTCCGCAGGGCAGGTTTGCCCGATCAAGCCGTCATCCGGGCTGATCACCAGATCATCGCCCTCTTCCAAGGCGAGGCCCGGTCTGATCCGGTTGAGACCCTGCGACAGGGCGCTGATGCGGTCGCATTCCTTGACGCGCAGGTTGGCAATGCCGGTGAAGCGCACGGGCGTCTCGTTGAAGGCGGCGATGACGGCCAGCGTCGGAATCGCATCCTGCATCTGCGAGCCCTCGATCGTGGCTGGCATCCGCGGCCAGGCACTGATCATCGCGTAAGCCCTGGCGTCCGGCTGGGTGAAGGCCCCGGCAGGCGTGCCGAGGTCGATGGCGCCGCCGGTGATCCGCTCGGCCGCCCACAGATAGGTGGCAGCTGAGGCGTCGGGCTCGATCGCCATGTCATGGGCCCGGTATCCGGTCGCGCCCACATGCCACAGCCCCGGCGATGGCTGGACGACGCGCGCGCCGAAGGCCTCCATTGCGGCAACCGTGAGGTCGACATAGCCGCGCGCGCCGATATGGTCGCCCGTCAGCGCCACCTCGATGTCTCCGGAGCCGCAGGCCGCCAGCATCAGCAGCGCCGAGACGTACTGGCTCGACAGTCCGGCATCGATGGTCACGCGGCTGCCGCAGATCCGGCCCGTTCCGTGTACGGTGACCGGCGGACAGCCCGTTGCCGTTTCAGCCCGCACGCCAAGTTCGGCCAGCGCGGTCACCAGCGGCCTGATCGGGCGCTTGCGCATGTTGGCGTCGCCATCGACCACCACAGGACCATCGACGAGCGCCACGGCTGCCGTTAGGAAGCGCGTCGCCGTGCCGGCATTGCCCAGGAACAGTGGCGCGGCGGGCGCCGCAAGCCTGCCACTCGCCGTGACCACGAAGCTGGTCGCGTCCGGCTCCGCGATGCCAATGCCCATGGCCGCGAGCGCCTCAGCCATGCGGGCGGTGTCGTCGCTCTTCAGAGCGCCTGTCAGGCGACTGGTGCCCTTCGCCAGCGCCGCCAGCAGCAGGGTGCGGTTGGTGATCGACTTCGAACCCGGCAGGGCCAGCCTACCGCGCAAGGGCACGCTGGTTGGCTCAAGCCTGACGGAATGGGGGCGAGGGGTGGGCATGGGTTGATGCAGCCATTCAGATCTGTTCGTGCGTGCATAGCGGTCTTGCCAATGGCAGCACAAGGACCCCCTCGCATCCGCGCCAGACTCGGCCCATATCTGGACCATGGCCAAACCACCCAGCAAACCCGCGCGCGATCCGGCGCGCCAGACTTCCGCAAAGGCGTCGAAGCCGGCGGTGATCCCGCTCGAGAGCTATCTTGCCGATCTGCTCAACCCGGGCATCAACCGTGGCACGGCAGGCCCCGGCGCGTCGGCCAATGACCGCGGCGGCTTCGGCGAAAGCCGGCAGGCGGGCTTCGATGCCGGTCCGCTGACGGGCGTCGACGGCAAGCTTGCCAAAAGCCTCGGACTGCCCACCGCCGGCGGCGAACAGCGCAGCCGCATCAAGCTGCCCGGCAACCGGCAGGGTGACGGCGCCGTCTATGGCAAGACCGACAAGACCGAGAAGCCCGATCCCACCGCGAAGAAGGGCCGCAAATGGGGCGTCGACGACACCTCGCTCAGCTACAGCGACGTGGTCGACCAGGCCCCGCGCCGCGTGCGGCAAGGCAATGTCTCGTCGTATCCCGAAGACGAAATGGAGGCGCTGACCGGGGCCGGCATCACCGCTGAGGCGCTGGCCGAACGCCTGCGTGCAGGCTCGCCCTTCATCGATCCGGACCGGCCCTGGACGCCGCACCGCCCGGCCCGGCCCGAGAAGATGGAAGGCGGAATTCCCTTCAAGATCGTCTCGGAATATACGCCCGCAGGCGACCAGCCGACCGCGATCGCCGACCTCGTGGCCGGCATCGAGGCCAACGACAAGGATCAGGTGCTGCTCGGCGTCACCGGTTCGGGCAAGACCTTCACCATGGCGCAGGTGATCGAGAAGACGCAGCGCCCGGCCCTGATCCTTGCGCCAAACAAGACGCTGGCGGCGCAGCTCTATGGCGAGTTCAAGAGCTTCTTTCCCAACAATGCAGTCGAGTATTTCGTCTCGTACTACGACTACTACCAGCCCGAGGCCTATGTGCCGCGCTCGGACACCTATATCGAGAAAGAAAGCACCATCAACGAGCAGATCGACCGCATGCGCCACTCGGCCACGCGGGCGCTGCTGGAGCGCGACGACGTGATCATCGTGGCGTCCGTGTCGTGCATCTACGGCATCGGCTCGGTCGAGACCTACACCGCCATGACCTTCTCGATGAAGGTCGGCGAGACGGTGGAGCAGCGCCAGCTCATCGCAGATCTGGTGGCGCTGCAATACAAGCGCACCACCGGCGATTTCGCGCGCGGCACCTTCCGCGTGCGCGGCGACATCATCGAAGTTTTCCCGGCCCACCTTGAGGACCGCGCCTGGCGTGTCTCGCTGTTCGGCGACGAGATCGAGACCATCGTCGAGTTCGACCCTCTCACCGGCGACAAGATCGCCGATCTCAGCGCCGTGAAGGTCTACGCCAACTCGCACTATGTGACCCCGCGCCCGACGCTGCAGCAGGCCATCAAGAGCATCAAATCCGAGTTGAAACAGCGCCTCGACGAGCTGATCCGCACCGGTCGCCTGCTCGAAGCGCAGCGGCTTGAGCAGCGCACCGTGTTCGACCTTGAAATGCTGGAAGCCACCGGCTCGTGCAACGGTATCGAGAACTATTCGCGCTATATCACCGGCCGCCAGCCCGGCGAGCCGCCGCCGACACTGTTCGAATACCTGCCCGACAACACCATCGTCTTCACCGACGAGAGCCATGTCACGGTCCCCCAGATCGGCGCGATGTACAAGGGCGACTTCCGGCGAAAGGCGACGCTGGCGGAATACGGCTTCCGCCTGCCGAGCTGCATGGACAACCGGCCGCTGCGGTTTGAAGAATGGGACGCGATGCGCCCGCAATCGATCCATGTCTCGGCCACGCCGAGCCATTGGGAGATGGAGCAGACCGGCGGCGTCTTCACCGAACAGGTCATCCGGCCCACGGGGCTGATCGACCCGCCCGTGGAAATCCAGCCTGCCAAGCATCAGGTCGCTCACCTTCTTGACGAGGTGAAGGAGGTGGCGGCGAAGGGCTACCGCACCCTCGTCACCGTGCTGACCAAACGCATGGCCGAGGACCTGACCGAATACCTGCACGAGAACGGCGTGCGCGTGCGCTACATGCACTCGGACATCGACACGATCGAGCGCATCGAGATCCTGCGCGACCTGCGCCTCGGCACGTTCGACGTGCTGGTCGGCATCAACCTCTTGCGTGAGGGGCTGGACATCCCCGAATGCGCGCTGGTCGCCATCCTCGACGCCGACAAGGAAGGCTTTTTGCGCTCCGAGACGTCGTTGATCCAGACGATTGGCCGCGCCGCGCGCAATGTCGACGGCAAGGTCATCCTTTACGCTGACCACATCACCGGCTCGATGGAGCGGGCGATGGCTGAGACCAACCGCCGGCGCGAGAAGCAGACGGCCTTCAACCTCGCCAACGGCATCACGCCGCAGACCATCAAGCGCAACATCGGCGACATTCTCGACAGCGTCTACGAGCGCGACCGCGTCACCGTCGATGTTGGACTGTCGAAGGACAAGGCTACTGTCGGCCATAACCTGAAAGCCGTGATGGCCGACCTCGAAAAGCGCATGCGCGAGGCCGCCGCCAATCTCGAATTCGAAACCGCCGCCCGCCTGCGCGACGAACTCAAGCGCCTGCAAGCCACCGAACTCGCCATCGCTGACGACCCCATGGCTAGCCAGCGCATGATCGAAGCGTCATCGGGGAGTTATGCGGGGGAGCGGACCTATGGCCGGGCGGCGAACACTCTGACGCGC
Source organism: Hyphomicrobiales bacterium (assembly GCA_026400555.1). GTDB lineage: Bacteria > Pseudomonadota > Alphaproteobacteria > Rhizobiales > Beijerinckiaceae > Allobosea. Next base: position 32,148 of record JAPLOW010000132.1, on the reverse strand, counting down.
GCCCGCAAGCCGGGGCTGGACGAGATGGGGCCGGGCACAGACCGCGAAGTGCCGGTGGGCGGCGGGGCGCGGGCGAAGGGCGGCGGGGTGCCGAGACGGCGAAGGTGAGGTTCGTGGAACAGCCCGCCGTCATGGTCGGGCTCGACCCGACCATCCACGTTTGCCGTGTCGACGACGTCTAGGCACGAATTATGGTGATAGTGCACACAATTCAGTAGCCCCACCGCCATGGTCGGGGCGAGCCCGACAATGACAACAGAGGCTCAGCCCTGACACGAATTCGTGGAACCAGAGGCGTTGGCAAGACGTTCAAACAAGTCCAAGCTGAAGGGCTTACCGCGCCTTCTGGCGCGGGCCACGACAATCACGATACGGGAGATGCCGATGCGACTGCTGCTGGGTGAAGTGTTCGCGGGCCTTGCCGCACTGACGCTTGCCGGATGCCAGACGGCGGGCAACGGACCTGATGTGGGAATCGCGCCGGTGGGCAATTCCTACACCGAAGCGCAGGCGCGGCGCAGTTGCATGGCCGCCATGGGCGGCGGCGTCCAGCCCGTGCCGCAGGAGACCTTCGACATCTGCATGAGGGCCCGCATGTTCGGACCTCTGATCGAGAAATGGGATTGAGCGCCGCGCGCTGACGGCAACTCGCGCCCTAAAACCGGGGCTTAACGACATGGACGCGACCGCCGACCGTGAAACGTCGCACATGCACTCTTTCACGCTTATCGCTAACCCGCTGCCTTAATCGGCTATTGTGCTTGGGCTGGTACGACCGCCGTGGTGGAGGCACGATGGTGGCGCGTCCGTCAACCATCATGAACAGGGCGGATGTGATCCGGTCGTCGGCACTGGTGACGGCGGCGTCCATCGCGATCTCGCTTGTGTTGACCAGTCTGGCCTTGTTGCTCCTGTGCGCGTTAATCCGGACCGTCAGGCCAGGATCGCCGAAATCTGGATCAACAGGCTCGTCATCGGCGCCGTGGTGCCGTTCTGCGTCGCGCCGGTCGTGACGTGGCGGCTGCCGGCCACCATGCGTGCGTTGAAACATGCCCATGCCGAACTCGACACTCTGGTCCGTATCGATCCGTTCACGGGGCTGCTGAACCGCCGAGGCTTCGAGGAGGCGGCGCAGACCGCAATCACGAACGCGCGCCGCGCGCAGGCGCCGGTTGCGCTGCTGATGTGCGACATTGATCACTTCAAGGCGGTCAATGACCGCCACGGCCATGAGGTTGGCGATCGCGCGATCCGACATGTCGCCGCCCTGCTGGCCGAAGCGGGACGCGGGGACGGGGCCGTGATCGCCCGCCATGGTGACGAGGAGTTCTGCCTGCTTGTCACCGGCCTGTCTATCCGCCAGGCTATGGAGTCGGCCGACACCGCACGCCGCGTCTGCATCGAACAGCCGTTTGCCATTGGTGAGGAGGCCTCGCCGATGATGATCAGCGTCAGCATCGGCCTTGCCATGGCTGCCCATGACGACGCCGACTGCGCCTCCCTCATCGCCAGGGCGGACGCGGCGCTCGACCGCGCCAAGACTGAAGAGCGCAACCGGGTGGAGCGCGCCGCAGCCTGAGCCGACGCCGCGATATCTTGCCGTGATGATCGCATGCTGAAAGCTGGCGAGGGCGGATTGCCTTTCCGAAGGCCGGGTTCCGCATCTGCCTGAGGCCTGCCGCCCAAAGCATATCTAGTGGTTGTGGCAACTGGCGCAGGTCGATTGCGCCGAGGTGGCCATGCGGCCTTCGCCGTGCGATGCGGCAATCAGGGCGGTGTGCAGGCCGATGGCGGCCAGCATGGCGAGAGTGACGGCCCCCATGAACATCAACAAACCCCGCAAGGGCACCGCCTTTCCTGCCGCGTGCTGCCTGCGGTGCGTTCAGGCGCCCTGCAGCTGTTCCGGCAATTTTCATCCGGTGCCATCGCCGGTTCACTGAAGGGGGCAGACTTCCCCGCAATGATTGCCCAACCGTCTGGAAGCACCAGCTCCACCGCTCCGTCCCACGCAGCATTGCCCGGCAGTAATCACAGATATTGTATGTATAATCTGTCCGTCGGTTTACTGATCTGCCGCATCAGGCTTGCCCGCCTCGTTGCCGGCGCTGTGAAACACTGCGGCATTCACAGATCGTCAACCATGAACGATCGACCCGTGGGGGGACTACATGACTGATGTCAATCTCATCACCGGCACCGGGACCGGCAGGGCCGACAACATCAGGGGAACCGATGGCGCCGACGTTGTGCTGGCGCTCAACGGCGCCGACACCGTGCGCGGCATGGACGTCATCATTGACTTTCGCCTGGGCGAGGATTCGCCTTCACTGATTGGCCTGAAGGTCACGGGCGTTGCACGCGGCTTCTCAGACCTGAGCACGATGAACGGCGTCGATCTCGACAACAGCGCCCGCGCCACCGACCTGACGCTGACAGTGCAGGACATCTTCGGCCCCAGCCAGAAGATCGTGCTGCTCGATACATGGTCGAGCTCCAACAGCGCAGCGTGGACGGCTATCTCACGGAACTCGGCTACGGCGGCGGCGCCCACTGAATTCCTGCATCGGCGCGGCTCCGGCCGCGCGCAGCCAGACACCAATTCGCCCGCAACGCTGTCGCGGGCGATGCTGTTCAGGCCGCCATCGTTGGTTCGTCAGACGATCTTGATCGACAGGTCCGGCAGGCCATCCAGCTTGCACAGGATGGTGTCGCCGCGCACCACGGGGCCGACATTCTCCGGCGTGCCGGAATAGATGATGTCGCCGGCCTTGAGCTCGAAGGCTTCCGACAGGCGCACGATCTGTTCGGCGACCGACCAGATCATGTGCGCCAGCGTGGCGTTCTGCTTCACTGTGCTGTTGACCGCCAGCGAGATGCGCTGGTCCTTGAAATGGCCGACCTGCTCGACGCGGTGCAGCGGACCGATCGGGGCCGACTGGTCGAAGCTCTTGCCGATCTCCCAGGGCTTCTTCTCGTCGCCCAGTGCGCGCTGGAGGTCGCGGCGTGTCATGTCGAGGCCGAGGGCGTAGCCATAGACGTGGCTGAGCGCGTCCTCCATCTTGATGTTCTTGCCGCCCGACTTCAGCGCCGCCACAAGTTCGACCTCGTAGTGATAGTTCTTGGTCAGCGATGGATAGGCGTGGTCGGCCACCGTGCCGGGGGCGACGAACTGGATGGCGTCGGTCGGCTTCTGGAAGAAGAAGGGTGGCTCACGCGTTGGGTCCGAACCCATCTCGCGGGCATGGGCGGCATAGTTGCGCCCGATGCAGTAGATGCGGCGTACGGGGAAGACGTCGGTCGTGCCGACGATCGGGATTGTCGTCTGCGCGACGGTGAAGGGCGACTTCGCGGCCGTGGTGGCCTGCGCCAGCGCCGGTCCGGCGGCAAGGGCGGCGGCTGCGCCACCGCTGGCGCCAAGGATGGAACGGCGGGTGTGCGTCGTGTCGTTCTGTGCGGTCATGGTTCCTCCAGGGCAGACGTTGCTGCGGTATCGGTTTTCATCCGGGCGGGCGAGGCGATAGCGGTCCGCTTGCGCTCCGGCTCCAAAACGATGGCGCGCCTGAGAAAATGTCAACGGCCATCGCCGTAGTCCACCGGATTGTGACAGCGGGCAGCCTGGGGCGGTGAGGGGTGCGAGGCCGATCGCAGGCGGTTGCAATCGGGCTCCGAACCGGTCACGATCGCAAGAAAACAAGCCTGAGGGGAGATGCCAATGTCGGGTGGACTCATGCGCGTCGGTCAGCGTGGGATTTGACATGGCAGAGGCGAAGCGTGCTGTCAGCGATGGACGTCTGCTGCTGCTCGGTTCAGGCGACAACGTGCTCGTGGCGCGACAGCGGATCGCGGCGGGGGAGGCTATGTCGATTGAAGGCCGTGCGGCTGTCCTGGCCGTTGACTTGCCGATCGGACACAAGCTTGCGCGCCGTGCCATCGCCGCTGGCGAGAAGATCATCAAGTATGGCGCGCCGATCGGGGTCGCCACGCAGGCGATTGCCCCCGGCGAGCATGTTCACGTGCACAATGTGCGAAGCGATTACACGCCGACCTATCATCTGACGGCGGAACAGGGGAGCGGGGCATGATCGCCATGCGGGGCTATCCCAGATCCGATGGCCGCAAGGGCATCCGCAACACGGTTGTCGTCGGCTATCTTGTTGAGTGCGCCCATCACGTCGCGCGCGAGATCGCTATCCCGTTCCGGGAAGCCGATGTGCATGTCATCGGCTTTCCCGGTTGCTATCCGAACGCCTACGCCGAAACGATGATGGAGCGGCTGTGCACCCATCCGAATGTGGGTGCTGTGCTGCTGGTCTCGCTGGGATGCGAGAGCTTCAACAAGTACGGGCTTGAGCGGGCTGTGCGCGCGTCGGGCCGCCCCGTGAAGACGCTGGTGATCCAGGCCGCAGGCGGCACGCGCAAATCGATCGCGGAGGGGCGGGATTTCGTCTCCGAGCAGAGGCTGTTGCTGGACGAGGCCGAGATGGTCCCGATGGCAGCATCCGAACTGGTCGTGGGCACGGTCTGCGGCGGCTCCGACGGTACATCGGGGATCACCGGCAATCCGGCCGCCGGGCGGGCGTTCGACCTGCTGATCGCGGACGGCGCTGCCTGCATCTTCGAAGAGACCGGCGAGTTGATCGGCTGCGAACACATCATGGCGGCAAGGGCGGTAACGCCTGCGCTTGGGGCCGAACTGGAGGCCAGCGTCGCCAAGGCCGCCCGCTACTACGCCACACTCGGCTATGGCTCATTCGCGGCCGGCAATGCCGATGGTGGGCTCACCACCATCGAGGAGAAATCGATGGGGGCGTACGCCAAGTCGGGCGCGTCCCCTATCTCGGGGTTGATCAAGCCGGGCGATATCCCGCCGCGCGGAGGGCTGTACCTGCTGGATGTGGTGCCGGATGGCGAGGTCCGGTTCGGCTTTCCCAACATCAACGACAATGCGGAGATCGCCGAACTGATCGCCTGCGGCGCGCACGCAGTCCTGTTCGTCACCGGCCGCGGCTCGGTCGTGGGCTCGGCGATTTCGCCGGTGGTGAAGATCTGCGCCAATCCGGAAACCTTCCGGCGCATGGACGATGACATGGATATCGACGCGGGTGCCATTCTTGAGGGCCGGGCCACGCTCGACCAGGTCGGGGCCGCCATCCGCGATCTCGTGCTTGATCTTGGGCGCGGCAAGCGCACCCGCTCGGAAGCGCTGGCCCATCAGGAATTCATCCTGACCTACAAGAGCTTCGAGCCGATCGGTCCCGCCTGCCTGCCGACCTGAGGACGTTTCAGCGCGGCTGGACGTAGATGTTGACCTCGAAGCCGGCATCGCCCGGGTCCTTCAGGTCGCCGACATACTCCTCGACGAACTGGTCGCGCACGGTCAGTCCCTTGGCGTCGAGATAGGCGGTGATGCCCTCATAGGTGCTGTCGATGTCGTCGTAGGGCGACTTGTGGGTGAAGCGCAGGGCGTTGCCGCTGGGGGTGGAGCCGGCCCGGACGTCGCCGAGTTGGGCGGCATTGTCGGGCAGCCTGTCGACGGGCAGGATCGCCTCGTAACGGAAGCCGATGTCGTCGGTTTCGGCAAAATAGGTCAGGGGCCGGCCGGCCACCCTGAGCCCGAGGCGTCCCGCGTCATTCTCCAGCCGCTGGAAGATGCCGGCGAGAGTCTCGATCCCCTTGTCCCAGGTGGTCTGGCCCGAAATCGTCAGGGCCGGCTTGGGCGAAAGCACCAGCGTGTCGACGCCCATCGTGTCGCCGGGCTTTCCGGCCAGCGTCGCGTCGCGGTCGATCGCGGGGGCGGCGGGGAGGGGTGTCGCTGGCGGTTGCGCCGTGATTGGCGGTGTTGGCTGCGGCGGGGGCGGCGTCTGCACGGGCGCCGGAGCGGCCGCTGGCGGCGGAGGGGCCGCCGGGGGCGGAGCTGCGGCGGGTGGCGCGACGGAAGGCGAGGGAGCCGGTTCGGCGGAGGCGGCGGGCGGGGCCTGAACTGGCGCCGGCTGCGCGGCGGTGGGCGGCGGCAAGGGGGCGCTCTCGACGGGCTGCGGAGCCGGAACGGTCGTTTGCGCCAGCGCTGCCGCGACCGGCAGTCCCGCCGCGACGAGGATGGTGGCCGCCAAACGGAGGGCGAGTTGACTTGATGTCACATGTTTCACTGGTGCCGTCCCATTCATGCCGATTCGTGGTGTTTCGCTATGCTAGTGCGGGAATGCGGTGGTTGCGAGACAAGACGGGCCGCATTGATGCTTTTGTGCAGCCGCGAAACCGGACTATACAGCTGCCGCAGACAAGGAGGGGACATGGCCGCAGATCACCAATCGGATCATCCGCTTGCGGGCCGCCGGTTCCTCAAGATGAACGGTCTTGGCAATGAGATCGTCGTGATCGACCTGCGTGGTACAGTTTTTCGCGTGCGCGCAGCCGATGCGCGGGCCATTGCGCGGGCGCGCGGGTCATTTTTCGACCAGCTCATGGTCCTGCATGATCCCGTCAGCAGCGGCACCGATGCCTATGTCCGCATCTACAACACGGATGGTTCGGAGGCGGGGGCCTGTGGCAATGGCACACGCTGCGTCGGCTGGGCGGTGATGAGCGATGCCGAGATGGGGCAGGGCAGCGACCGCGCGCTGGTGGTCGAGACCAAGGCCGGGCGCCTGCCGATCACGCGGCTCTCGGAAACCGTATTCCGGGTCGACATGGGACCGCCGAAGCTGAACTGGCAGGACATCCCGACGCGCGATACGTTTTTCGACACCTCCGGCATCGAACTGCAGATAGGGCCGATCGACGACCCGATCCTGCACACCCCGGGCGTGGTCTCGATGGGCAATCCACATGCGGTGTTCTTCGTCGATGACCCTTACCGCTACGACCTCGAACGCTTCGGGCCGCTTCTCGAAAACCATCCGATCTTCCCGGACCGCGCCAACATCTCGCTTGCGGCCGTCGTCCGGCCGGACCACATCATCCTGCGTGTCTGGGAGCGTGGCGCGGGGCTGACCAGGGCCTGCGGCTCTGGCGCGTGCGCGGCGCTGGTGGCGGCGGTGCGGCGCGATCTGGCAGCGCGCGAGGCGACGGTGTCGCTGCCGGGCGGTGACCTGATCATCGCCTGGCGCGAGGATGACGGCCATGTCCTGATGACCGGACCGACCGAGTTGGAACATGAGGGCCGCTTCGAGGCGTCCATTTTCGGGACGGCCGGCTGATGGGCGAGGCTGTCCGCGTCGTCAGCTTCGGCTGTCGGCTGAATCTCTATGAGAGCGAGGCGATCAAGCGGCAGGCGGAGGTGGCAGGGCACCGCGACCTCATTGTGGTCAACACCTGCGCCGTCACGGCCGAGGCCACGCGTCAGGCGCGGCAATCCATCCGGCGCCTCGGACGGGAAAACCCGGACGCCCGGATTGTCGTCACCGGCTGCGCCGCGCAGGTCGAACCCGGCCGTTTCGCCGATATGCCCGAGGTGGCGCTGGTGATGGGCAATCACGAGAAGATGCAGCCGCAAAGCTGGCGGGCGCTTGCCGCATCCAACAGCTTTTCGGCAGATTTCGGCCTTGCAGCATCCGAGAAGGTGCAGGTGGCCGACATCATGGCTGTTCGCGATACGGCGCTGCACATGCTCGACGCCTTCGAGAATCATACGCGCGCCTTCGTGCAGGTTCAGAACGGCTGCGATCACCGTTGCACCTTCTGCATCATTCCTTTTGGCCGCGGCAATTCCCGGTCAGCGCCGATGGGGGCCGTCGTCGAGCAGGTCAGGCAACTCGCGGCCCATGGCGCCAGGGAAGTGGTGCTCACCGGCGTCGACATGACGGGCTATGGCAGAGACCTGCCGGGCGCTCCTACGCTCGGACGTCTTGTGCAGGCGATCCTGCGCCATGTGCCGGACTTGCCGCGCCTGCGCCTGTCATCGATCGACGCGGTCGAAGCGGACGATGCCTTGCGTGACGCGATCGCCCGTGAAGCGCGGCTGATGCCGCATCTGCACCTGTCATTGCAGTCGGGCGACGACCTGATCCTCAAACGCATGAAGCGACGCCACATGCGCGCCGATGCGATCCGCTTCTGCAGCGAGATGCGGCAGGTCCGGCCCGACATGGTGTTCGGCGCCGACATCATCGCCGGCTTTCCGACGGAAGACGAGGCGGCGTTCCAGCGGTCTGCCGATTTGATCGCCGAATGCGGGCTGACACACCTGCATGTCTTCCCCTTCTCGCCACGCGAGGGCACGCCGGCCGCGCGCATGCCGCAACTGCCGACTCAGGTCATCGCCGAGCGTGCAAGACGCCTGCGGCAGGCGGGGGAGGCGGCCTACACGGCGCATCTGGCGGGGCAGGTCGGCCGGACGCTTTCCGTGCTGACCGAGCGCGGCAATGTCGGGCGGACCGAAGGCTTCGCGCCGGTCCGGTTCGCGGGCGGGGTTCAGCCCGGACTGCTGCTGCCGGTCGCTATCACCGGCGAAGATGGCGCGCGGCTGCTAGCGGCCTGACGCTGTTACTCTTTGAGCAGGTCGGGGCGTCGTTCGCGGGTGAGGCGTTCGGCCTCCGCCCGCCGCCAGCGGGCGATCGCGGCGTGGTTGCCACTGTTCAGCACATCGGGGATGGCACGGCCCTCCCATTCGCGCGGCCTTGTGTAGTGCGGATACTCGAGCAGTCCGCCCTCGAAGCTCTCCTCGTCGCCCGAATGGCTCTTGCCCATCACGCCGGGGATGAGACGCACGCAGGCATCGAGCAGCACCATGGCCGCAATCTCGCCGCCTGACAGGACATAATCGCCGATCGAGATCTCTTCGAGCACACGGCCATCGATGACGCGCTGGTCTATGCCCTCGAAGCGGCCGCAGATAATGACGGCGCCGGGACCTGCCGCCAGTTCGTGGGCGCGGCTCTGGGTCAGCGGCCTGCCGCGCGGGCTCATCAACAGGCGCGGGCGGGCGTCATCAGCGGGCACGGCGCCGTCAAGGGCAGCGGCCAGCACATCGCAGCGGATGACCATGCCCGGCCCGCCCCCTGCCGGCGTATCATCGACGGCGCGGTGGCGGCCAAGGCCGTGCTCGCGGATCTGGTGTGTTTCAAGCGACCACAGGCCGGCCTTCAGTGCCTCACCCGAGAGCGACAGGCCCAACGGGCCGGGAAACATCTCAGGGTAAAGCGTGAGGATGCTGGCGCGGAAGGTCATGTTTGATTTTCCTCGCACACGCTCGGGTACGCGTTCGCGCTTGTGATGTTACATCGCAGCATGGAACTATTCGTCAAACAGACCGGCGGGCGGGTCAATCACCACACGCCGCGCGGCGATGTCGACGACCGGTACGAAGGCCTTGGTGAAGGGCAGCAGCACGCTCGCCCCGCCCTTGCCCGGCCTGATGTCGATGAGATCGCCCGCGCCATAGTTTGGAACGTCGACAATGCTGCCGAACACTGTGCCATCGGCCAGCACCACCGCACAGCCGATCAGATCGGCCATCAGGAATTCGTCGTCTTCGGTGGGGGGCGGCAGGCGTTCGCGCGGTGCGAACAGTTCAAGGCCATTCAGGGCTTCCGCCGCCTCGCGGCCCTCGACGCCGGCCACGCGGGCGATCAGCATGTCCTTGGCGGGCCTCACTGAGGTGAGTTTGAACTGCCGCAAGCCATCCGCCGTGCTGAGCGGGCTGTAGCGGGCGATGGCAACGGGATCGGCGGTGAAGGGTTGCAGCCGCACTTCCCCCTTCACCCCATGGGCGCGTCCGAAACGGCCGAGAAGGACCAAGGTGTCGGGCATGGCTGCGTCCGGCTGATGGCGCGGGATCGGTCGGCCTGGACAGCGCGACCCCTCTCGCTCACCCTCCCCCCCGGAAGGGGAGAGGGGACTTTGGCATGTGCGAGCCGCCTCAGGCATTGTGCCAGGCTCGATCATTCCGATTGTGCACGACCGTCAAAGCCTCCCCTCCCTTTGCGAGAGAGGTAAGGAGAGGGGTCGCGCTGATCGTCGAACGGATCAGGCTTCGGCTGCGGGGGCTGCCAGCTTGGCGGCCTTCTTCTCGGCGCGCTCCTTCATCTTGTCGCCGGGAACGGCCTTCTCCGGGTTGTTGCGCGCCTTTCGCTTGATCAGGCCATGCGCATCAAGGAAGCGGGCGACGCGGTCGGTCGGCTGGGCGCCCTTGGCGAGCCAGGCGGCGGCCTTCTCGACATCGAGCACGACACGCTCGGCCGAATCCTTCGGCTTCATCGGGTCGAAGCGGCCAATGCGCTCGATGAAACGGCCATCGCGCGGCGAGTGGCTGTCAGCGATGACGATCTGGTAGTGCGGGCGCTTCTTGGCGCCGCCACGGGCGAGACGGATTTTCACGGACATGTTGGGTTCCTTTGGTTTGTCAGTATCTGGTGTCCGGACCCTCTTCCTCGTCCTTCGACTGGCTCAGGATGAGGAAGAGAGGCCTTGTTTCGCGTTGTTCGAGCAGCAGCCCCTTTCCGATCCTGATGCTAAAGCCTGTCGAAGGACGAGGATCGGAAAAGGGGAACGCCGCCCGCGAACCTATTTCTTCTTCCCCCCGAATGGGTTGAAGCCGAGGCCGGGGAGGCCGCCCTTGGGGCCGGGCAGGCCCGGATTGCCGAGGCCGGGAAGCTTGGGCATGCTGCCGCCGCCCCCCAATCCCGGAGGCATTGGAGGCAGGCCATTGCCGCCGCCGAAGCCGGGAGGAAGCTTGCCGCCGGAGAGTTTCTTGATCTGCTCGAGCTGCTCGGGCGTCATCTTCGAGGGGTCCATGTCCGGCATGCCACCGCCCCCGATCCCGAACATCTGGCCCATCTTCCCGAGAAGGCCGCCCTTCTGCTTGCCCATCATCTTCATCATGTCGGCCATGCCGCGATGCATCTTGAGGAGCTTGTTGATCGCTTCGGGCGAGGTGCCGGAGCCGGCTGCGATGCGCCGCTTGCGCGACGCCTTCAGCAGTTCCGGGTCGGCGCGCTCGGCCCTGGTCATGGAGTCGATGATGGCGATCTGGCGCTTGATCACCTTGTCGTCCAGATTGGCGCTGGCCATCTGGGCCTTAGCCTTGGCGATTCCCGGCAGCATGCCCATCACGCCGCCGATGCCGCCCATGGTCATCATCTGGTTGAGCTGGCTGCGCATGTCGTTCAGGTCGAATTTGCCCTTGGCCATGCGCTCGGCCATCTTCTGGGCTTCGGCCTGGTCGATGTTGGCAGCGGCCTTTTCGACGAGGCTGACGATGTCGCCCATGCCGAGAATGCGGTTTGCGACGCGGCCGGGATGGAATTCCTCCAGCGCATCGACCTTTTCGCCGGTGCCAACGAGCTTGATCGGCTTGCCGGTGACGGCGCGCATCGACAGCGCGGCACCGCCGCGTCCGTCGCCGTCCATGCGGGTCAGCACGATGCCGGTCAGCCCGACGCGGCCATCGAAGGCGCGGGCGGTGTTGACGGCGTCCTGACCGGTCAGCGCGTCGGCAACAAGCAGCACTTCATGCGGGTTTGTGGCGGCCTTGACCTCGGCGACCTCAAGCATCAGCGCTTCGTCGAGCGTGACGCGGCCGGCGGTGTCGAGCATCACCACGTCGTAGCCGCCGAGCCTTGCCGCATCGACGGCACGGCGAGCGATCTGCACCGCAGTCTGGCCAGCCACGATCGGCAAGGTCTCGACGCCGATCTGCTTGCCAAGGATGGCGAGTTGCTCCATCGCCGCCGGGCGGCGGGTGTCGAGCGAAGCCATCAGGACCTTGCGCCTGTCGCGATCGGTCAGCCGCTTGGCGATCTTGGCAGTCGATGTGGTTTTGCCCGAGCCCTGCAGGCCGACCATCAGGATCGGCACCGGCGGCACGGCGTCGAGCGAGATCACCTCACCTTCGCCGCCGAGCGTGTCGACCAGAACGTCGTTGACAATCTTGATGACCTGCTGGCCCGGCGTGACGGACTTGAGGACTTCGGCGCCGACGGCGCGTGTGCGCACCTTGTCGGTGAAGCTGCGCACGACCTCCAGAGCGACGTCGGCTTCCAGCAAGGCGCGCCGGACCTCGCGCAGTGCCGCGTTGACGTCATCTTCCGTCAGCGAGCCGCGGCGGGTGAGCGCCTGCAGGATGCCATTGAGCTTGTCGCTCAGGTTCTGGAACATGTGGCCGTGACCGTCCGCTGTTGTGGTTCGTCCGACAGGATCGTGCCCGAACGCCTTCGCGCCCGAGGGCGCAGAACGCGCTGTCGGGCGATGACCTCCAGCCCCTCAGGGCAGGTCGGCGGATGAAGCAACGACAATGTCGAGCAATGTATCGCGGGGTAACACCTGAACGCAGCCCGTTTGTCAAGTTGTAATCGAGTCCCGTTAAGCGTGCGGAAAGGCCCGTTTGGCAGTGTCCGATCACCACTGCGGGTTCAGACATGCCAGCGCCACATCCTTATCTGCGGGCCTTTGCGCCGCTTTTCGCCATGTATGCCGCCATGCTGGCGGCGGCAGTCGCTATCCTGACCCTGCGGGGGATCAGCGTCAGCCAGGGTTCGGCCGAGTCGATGGCCCTCGCTGCGGCGCTGGTCGCCGGACTGATCGGGCTGGGCTGTGTGCTACGGTCCGACCTCGCGATGCTGGCCACACTGACGAGCGCCGCCTTCATCGGCATGATCGCGCCGCTGTCGATACTCAGCTATGCGCTGACCTCGCTGGGCGCTGTGTTCCCGCTGCAGGATCAGCTCTTCGCCAGCATCGACGGCTTCTTCCAGCTGGATTGGCTCGCGACGGTGTCCTTTCTCAATGGGTCGCCGCTGCTGATTGCGGCTCTGGACGCGAGCTACCATTACACGATCTTCGGCATGATCTATGCGCTGGTGTTCCTCAACGTCGTCCGGCTCCCGGAGAGAGTGCTCGAATTCTTCTGGGGCGTGGTGCTGACATGCTTGATCGTCGGGTTGGTGGCCGCACTGCTCCCGGCGGTCGGAGCATATCCGTACTATGCGCCGTCCCAAGAGGCGCGCAGCGCCATCGCCGCCGATGCCGGCGTCTGGCATCTTGGGGACTTCGAGGCGTTGCGAAACCGCACCTTCGTGCTGTTCGAACTCAACAAGACCGAAGGGCTCGTGACCTTCCCGTCGTTTCATACGGCGATGGCTCTGCTGATCCCGCTGGCCATGCGCGGCTATGGCTTGGTGACGGCCGCCGCCTGGGTCGTCGCGCTGGTGGTGGTGGTGTCGACAATCCCGATCGGCGGCCACTATTTTATCGATGTTGTTGCCGGCGCGGCCCTGACGTTCCTGACGATGGCAGGCCTTGCCCGCGTGCAGTGGATCAAGAACCCCGAAGTGGTCCTGTCGCCGGCCACGATGCCGCAGGCGGCATCACAGCTTCGCGGGTCAGGTTGACAATCGGGCTTTCCGGTCCGACATCGCGTGTGATGAACCGACGCAAACTTATGAGGCTTTTGGGCATTCCCGCTGTTGCCACGTTGCTGGGCGGCGCCTATGCCGCGCGGGCGCGCGGCCAGAATCCGTATTACAATGGGCCGGTGAGCGCGAATTTCGACGGCTTGCATTTCAGCGACGGACGCGAGATCACCAAGGGCTTCCGCGACTTCTTCCGGTGGCAGCTTCAGGGCGGCAAGGAGAGCTGGCCCGCAAGCTTTTCGACCCCTCAGCAGGACGTCCCGCCGGCAAAGGCCGACGGGATCCGGGTGAGCCATGTCGGGCATGCCAGCTTCCTGATCCAGGCCGGCGGCCTCAACCTGATCACAGATCCACTGTTTTCGGAACGCGCCAGCCCGGTCCAGTTCGCGGGACCGCGCCGTGTCAATCCGCCGGGCGTCGCCTTCGCAAACCTGCCGAAGATCGACGCCATATTGATTACCCACAACCACTACGATCATCTCGATCTTGCGTCGGTCCACCGGATCTTTGATCGGGACTGCTGCCGCATCATCGCCCCGCTGGGCAATGACACGATCATTCGGGCAAAGCGGCCGGACATCACGGTCGAGGCGCATGACTGGGGCGGCATGATTGAACTGTCCGCCGGGGTCTATGTGACGCTGGTGCCATCCTATCATTGGTCGGCGCGCGGCGCGCTCGACCGCCGCATGGCGCTGTGGGCGTCCTATGTCATCGGCACGCCTCAAGGCCGGATCTACCATGTCGGCGACACCGGCTATCATGACGGGGCGTTCTTTCGCGATCATGGCGAGGCATTCGGGCCGTTCAGGCTCGCGATCCTGCCAATCGGCGCCTACGAACCGCGCTGGTTCATGGCCGACAACCACATGAATCCGGATGAGGCGATCCAGGTGATGCTCAGCCTGCAGGCCGAAGCGGCGCTAGGCCATCACTGGGGCACGTTCCAGCTGACAAACGAAGGCATCGAACAACCGCGACAGGCCTTGCTCGGGGCATTGGCCGCGTCGAACATTGCTGAAGAACGATTCCGCGCCAGCCTGCCCGGAATGGTCTGGGAGGCTGCCGGCTAGGCGACCTGTTCAGGCCTTGGCCTTCGCTTTTGCGCGCGGAACCGGCTTTTTCTTGACGGCGGGCGGCGGCGCGTTGGCCAGATCCTCAGCTTCCTTCGCCAGTCGAAGGGCCTTCAGTTTCGCCATGCGGGCGCTGACATCGTCGTCCCTGGCCTGCATGGCGTGAATGAGCTTCTTGGCGTCACGCTTGCGTTCATCGGCTAATTCCTGCGGCTGCTGGGCGCGGCGCAGGATCTCGAAACTGTCCATTTTCCGGGTCGACATGGCGGAGCCTTTCACAGGTCCAGCGAACCGGTTGTCGGCCACAACCGCAGGATCGCGGTTGCATGGCCTCGAACCGGGTCGTTCCAGAACAGGCCGCGCAGGTCACAGGTTGCCTGCCGGCAAGTTCTCAATCATCAGCGACCAGCGGCGGTCCCGAGGTCGAACTGACATCAGGCGCCGATCATCGACCGGGATGAAGAGGCCGGCCACACCGTGGCCTCGCCCTTATTCCGGTTTCGCACCGCAGCCTCGGCGGCGCGGTCAAAGGTTTCAGCGCCGGCCCTTGCCTGCTGCGCGCTGCTGCGCGTACTGAACCGCGTCCATCAGGCTCTTACGCGGACGCTCGGCGGCAAGCCTTGCTTCCTCGGCGATCCGGGCCTTCTCCCGCTCCTCAGCAGCAATCATTTCGGCGAGCTCGCGCTCCGCTTTCTCGGCAGCAGCCTTCGCTTCAGCTTCAATCCGGGCTGCTTCCTTCTCGGCCTCACGGGCAGCTTCACGTGCCTTACGGGCCTCGGCAATTGCCTGGCGCTCCGCACGCATCCTGGCCACCGCGGGGTCATCCTCAGCCGGACGTGACTTGAACCTCTCGAGCATCTTTGCCTTTGCCTCGAGGGAAGCCTGTTGCCGATCCTGAAAATTCCGGCCCATCGCGTTGTTCAAGTCTAAGTCTCCATTGCTTTGTCTGGCGGCAATTTCCCCGCCGGGATGCTGGCTAGCGCGTCCGCGCCTTAAAAACCAGCCTGAAAATGAAAAAAGGGCCAGGTGTTAACCTGACCCCCCTCGTCATGCCTGTGGGCGACGCTTTTGTTACACGTGGTGCCAGTACATCCGTGGCTACCAGCAGCAAAAGCCTCAGCCGTCGCCAGGCAAGATCCTCAATCTGAGGTTCAAAGAACCTGCAGCTGATCCGCAGACATCTTGCCCGAGCGACGATCCTGGACCAGCTCGTAGCTGACCTTCTGACCCTCGCGCAGTTCACGGATGCCGGCGCGCTCAACCGCGCTGATGTGCACAAACACATCGGTCCCGCCATCGCTGGGCTGGATAAATCCGTAGCCCTTCGTCGCGTTGAACCACTTGACCGTACCTTCGCTCATGTTCTCTTACCTTCGTTGATGAAGCGGCCAGCCATTTATGCAGGCCACATTGCTCGACTTTGGAAAGAAGCTCATCAGCAGACCGCCGCTTTCGCGTGGCTGGCCTAGGTATCCGGCCTAAATCGTCTTCCACCCCTAGACGGTCCATGGTGAAAAGTCAATCGACATTCTCGGCGCGGCCGGGCTATCCGCGCGCAAGCCGCCGCCGGTCGCAGAATCAGGCTGAGATCATTGCTGTTGTGATCGCCGCGAAATGGCAGGCCGCCGCCGCGACGACGAACGCATGCCAGATTACATTCTGGTACTTCAGACTGTTCCAGCGGTAGAAAATCACACCCGTCGTGTAGAGCAGGCCACCCAGGACCACCAGCGTCACGGTCGCTGGATTCAGCGACGCCATCAGCGGCTGTGCCGCGATGACCGCGACCCATGCCAGCGCCAGATAGGCCGCGACCTTGAACTTTTCGCCGCGCCCCGGAAAGCCGAGCGCCACCACGATCCCGGTCAGCGCCCCGCCCCAGACCGTCGCGGCAAGGGTATAGGCCGTGAACGGATCGGACACCTGCGTGAGCAGGGGCGTGTAGGTGCCCGCAATCAGCAGGTAGATGCCGCCATGGTCAAAGCGCCGCAAAAGCCATTTCAGCGGCGAGACCGGCATCACATTATAGGCCAGCGAACAGCCAAGCATGGTCACCAGAGCCACGGCGTAGACCATGACGGCCGAGACCTCGATAAGACCGCGCCAGCGCGCTGTCAGCATCACCAGAACGGTGAGCCCGATCAGCGCCGCCACCAGCCCGATCACATGCACGACGCCATCGGAGATGATTTCGCAGCGGCTGTAGTCCCGCTCAAAGATGCGATGGTTCTTCGGGGCGTATGTCATCGGGGACCGGTATCAACTCTGGCGGTTGAAGCACAGCGAAATTGTACGGCTTGTATGCGTAATTCTCTCAAACTAGAAGTTGGCCCCGACCGGTCAAGCCCCCATGCGCAAATTCGGTGCACGGGACCTCTGTGCTTGCCGCGGCGTGCCTGCACAATTGACTTGGCCGCAATCGCCGCTACTCACACGCGCATGACGACATCCGACGCCCCCACAGCCGAACACCTGCGCCGCCGCACGTTCGCGATCATCTCGCATCCGGACGCAGGCAAAACCACGCTGACCGAGAAGCTCCTGATGTTTGGCGGCGCGATCCAGCTTGCCGGCGAGGTCAAGGCCAAGGCCGGACGACGCCAGACGTCGTCTGACTGGATGAAGATCGAGCGTCAACGCGGCATCTCGGTGGTGACCTCGGTCATGACCTTCGAGTATGGCGGCTGCGTCTACAACCTGCTCGATACGCCGGGCCACGAGGACTTCTCGGACGACACCTACCGCACGCTCACCGCCGTCGATTCCGCCGTGATGGTGATCGACGCGGCCAAGGGCATCGAGGCGCGCACCAAGAAGCTGTTCGAGGTCTGCCGCCTGCGTGACATTCCGATCATCACCTTCATCAACAAGATGGATCGCGAAACCCGCGACCCGTTCGACCTGATGGACGAAATCGAGAAGACACTGGCGCTCGATGCCACCGCCATGACCTGGCCGATCGGCCGGGGGCGCGAGTTCGTCGGCACCTACGACCTGCACCGCAAGTTCATTCGCAGCAACAAGACCGACATTCCCGACCAGCCCGTCAGCGGCCCCGACGATCCGGTCTTCGATACGCTGCTGCCCCATTCGGTCGCGGAGTGGCGCGACGAGGTGATGCTGGCCGAGGGCGGCATGAAGCCCTTCGAGATGGCGGCCTTCCGCGAAGGGCACCTGACGCCGGTCTATTTCGGCGCCGCGCTGCGCGATTATGGCGTGCGCGACCTGATCGAGGCCATCGGCACGCTGGCGCCGCCGCCACGCGCGCAGATCGCGGCGACGCGGACGGTCTCTGCGGGCGAGCCGAAAATGACGAGCTTTGTCTTCAAGATCCAGGCGAACATGGACCCGAACCACCGCGACCGCATCGCCTTCGTGCGCGTCTGCTCGGGCAAGCTGACGCGCGGCATGAAGGCGAAGCTGGTGCGCACTGCCAAGCCGATGTCGCTGTCGGCGCCGCAGTTCTTCTTCGCGCAGGACCGCCAGATCGCCGACGAGGCCTATGCCGGGGACATCGTCGGCATCCCGAACCACGGCTCCTTGCGCATTGGCGACACGCTCACCGATGGCGAGGACATCGTGTTTCGCGGGGTGCCGAGCTTCGCGCCGGAAATCCTGCGCCGCGTCAAGCTCAAGGACGCAATGAAGTCCAAGAAGCTGCGCGAGGCGCTTCAGCAGATGGCGGAGGAGGGCGTTGTCCAGCTCTTCGTGCCGCATGATGGCGCGCCGGCCATTGTCGGCGTCGTCGGCGCGCTGCAGCTCGATGTGCTGAAAGAGCGGCTGGAGGCAGAGTATGCCATCCCGGTTGATTTCGAAACCTGCCAGTTCAGTATCTGCCGCTGGCTGACTTCCGCAGACGCCGTCGCGCTCAACAAGTTCGTCTCAAGCCACCCCTCATCCATGGCTGACGACCTCGACGGTGACCCGGTTTTCATGGCCACCAGCGCGTTCTCCCTGCGCTACGAAGCGGAACGCGCGCCCGGCCTTGTGTTCAGCGATATCAAGGATTACCAGAAGGCGGCGTGAGGGGCCCAACCATCACGTTAAAGCGACCGCGATCGGCTGGTTGTTCCTGTCAGAACGATTTGTTGGTTCGCTCGGCTTCGTGGACAAAGGGTAACCAAAGTTTGACTGCAGCGATGGCGACGAAGCCGAGATAGGGCTCCTTGCTCTTGTCGTATCGTGTGGCACCGCGCCGCCAGTTCTTGAGCTTGCTGAACAGTCTCTCGATGAGGTTGCGCCATTTGTACTTCTCGGCGTCATGCGGCGCAGGGTTCTTGCGGTTGCGCTTTGCTGGAATGACGGCCTCGACCCCAGCTTTTGCCAACTCCTCGCGAATGGCGTCGGCATCGTAGCCCTTGTCGGCCAGAAGCGCTTCGATCTTGTCGGCGATCATCCGGAGCAGAGGCGCGAAGCCGTTGATATCGTGCGCTTCTCCACCCGTCAGGACGAAG
Organism: Hyphomicrobiales bacterium; assembly: GCA_026400555.1. Classification (GTDB taxonomy): domain Bacteria; phylum Pseudomonadota; class Alphaproteobacteria; order Rhizobiales; family Beijerinckiaceae; genus Allobosea. The sequence goes on along the minus strand of JAPLOW010000132.1, from coordinate 13,275 downwards.
CCGGGCGGGCGGCCTTTGGCGTCGCAACGGGCATGGAGCTTGGTGGTGAAGCCGCCGCGCGATCGACCAAGCGCCTGGGCTTTTTGAGTCACCTTTTTATGCCGACTGCGCAGTGATGCGCCCGGACGGCCGTGCTGTCGATCATGTCGGCGGACATGTCTCGGTCCACCATCTCGGCCAGGCTCTCCAGCATGGCATCGAAGACGCCAACCTCCACCCAGCGCCGGTAACGGCGGAAGACGCTGTTCCATTTGCCATAATCGTCTGGAAGATGCCGCCACTGAGCGCCCGTCCGCGCCAGCCACATCATACCCTCGAAGTAGCGCCGATTGTCCTGCGCCGGGCGGCAGCCCCGCCCGCGCTCGGCAGGCAGCAAAGGCCCGATCAGAGCCTATTCCTCATCCGAAAGACCGACCCGTTCGCCCAAGGCTTCCTTCAAAAAAGAGGCCTTGAATCGATCTCTGGGTCCTATGTCACTCTTTGTCCACGAAGCCTAGCGCACGCGCGCCACCGGATCAGCAACGGCCAATGTCTGACCGCCGAGCCAGTCCGCAGCGAGGCACGCAATCCGACGCTCAGACAGCCCTGATCACCACAGCAACGATGAGAGCGAAGGCAGCAGTCATGGCCAGTCGGTCAATTGCAAGCATCCAACTCATGGTCACCTCCATCGAAGGACTGCGTCAGGCTAGCAAAAAGCGGGGTTGATGCAACGGGATTCTTGCGCCGACCCAGCCGCAGCGCGACGCCGGTCTGGTTAACCCCGGCTTAACCGCTTGATCTGGTGAGGACTTCGGACGCGCGAGATATCGTGGGCGACCCGGTGTTTTCATGAGGCCTTGCGGTCAAGAAAGGCCACGATCGCCGCCGTCGCGCGCCGCGCCAGCGGAATGGCAATGAAGGCCGCGACCGCGGCGGCCGGCCAGGCAACGGCGAAGGCCTTGAGCCAGAGCGCCATGTAGTTGGGCGGAAAGCCGAGGTTCAGCCATGTGATGAGTGCCGTCATCAGGAAGGCCATGACGCCCGCCATCAGGATGGGAAAAATGATCCTTGCCTTGCCGTCCACCTGATGCTCCTTGCCGCGTCCCGGTCGTTAAACAGGTATCGCATGTAAACTTCCGGAAGAATCAATCCGCGCCACCGCGCAGCCACAATTCGTTAGCGAGACGTTAAATCTTGTCGCGCATTTTCGCGCCATGCGTAAAGGCTGCGTTGCGTTCCTTGGCCTCGCGCTCATCGGTTTGGCCGTCGCAAGCTGCGGGCGCTTTCAGCGCGAGCAGCGGGCGGCCTGGCGTGATGAGGCAGAAGCTGCTTGCATGGCGAGAGGTGATGTCCGCACCTCAAGCTATGTGTCGCTGCGCGGCAGTCCGATCGAGGGGCCCGGCACCTGCGGCATGGTCAAGCCGCTGCGTGTCAACGCCTTTGCCGCCGGGTCGGTTTTCCTGACTTCGACCCAGACGCTGTCCTGCCCGATCGTGGCCACGACCGACCGCTTCCTTGAAAAGGTCGTGCAGCCCGCCGCCATGGCAGTCCTGGGCACGCAGGTCATCGAGATGAAGGCAGGGTCCTATTCCTGCCGCGCCATGAACAATGGCAGCGGAACCGCCCGCCGTTCCGAGCATGCCTTTGGCAATGCGCTCGACATCTTCGCGTTCCGCACCTCCGATGGCCGCGAGATCACGGTCAAGAACGGCTGGCGCGGTTCGCCGCAGGAGCAGGACTTCCTGCGCGAGGTTTTCGTCGGCGCATGTGAGCATTTCAAGACGGTGCTCGGTCCCGGCGCCGACATGTTCCACTATGACCATCTCCATGTAGATCTCGCGCGGCACAATGGCGGGCGCGCCATCTGCCGCCCGATCATCAAGTACACGCCGCGCCGCGACCTGCCGCCGCCCGATCCTGCACGCGGCTGGGCTGCGCTCAATGAGAGCCGGCAGGCTCCGTTCAGCGTCAACCGATCGCGGGTCGCCAGCCTGCAGCCAGCCGAGCCGCAAGGGCCTGTGGGCGGACCGATCCGGCTTCCCGGCTCCGTGCCGGCCAGCGAGGAGATCGTGCTCGGCGACATAGAGGGCGAGATGATCGACCCGGACAATGATCCGTTCGCGATCGACGCACAGCGCCGGCCCGCTGCTGCCCCGTCCGCGCCTGCGCAAAGCGCGCCCGCATCGGTGCCAGTCGCGCCGGCCAATCAGAGCTATCGCTGGTCGGCCGGGCCGATGCCGGCCGCACCGCCGCCACAGCCCGTAGCGCCTGCACGCCCGTGGCCGCCGCGCTTCTGATCAGCCAGTGACGATGTCTGGCGTGCGCCAGGCCAGGTGCTGACCTGAATCCACAGCGAGCATCTGCCCGGTGACGCTGCGCGCCGTCGCGAGATAGAGCACCGCGTCGGCGATGTCGCCGGGCGGAACCGGGCGTCCGAGAAGCGTGCCTGCAGCTTCCTGCCCAAACAGGGCCTCGCCGTCATGGATGTTGGCAATTGTCGGCCCCGGGCCAACCGCATTGACGCGGATGCGCGGCGCGAAGGCCTGGGCCATTGTCCGCGTCGCCGCCCACATGGCGGCCTTCGAGAGCGTGTAGGAATAGTATTCCGGGGTCAGCTTCCAGACGCGCTGGTCGAGGATGTTGACGATCGCCCCTTCGATCCCGTCCGGCAGGGCGTTGGCGAGCGCTCCAGCGAGCACGGACGGTGCGCGGATATTGATCGAGAATTGCCGGTTCCAGGTGGGCACCTCGATGGCTGTGACGCTGTCACTGACGAACATCGAGGCGTTGTTGACCAGCAGCGTGACAGGACCAAGCTCGGCGGCGGCAGCAGGCATGATCGCATCGACCGAGAGCGGATCGGCGAGATCGGCTGAGATCACCGCCGCACGGCCGCCGTCCGCCGTAATGGCTGCCGCCAGCTCCTCGGCGTCCGCCACGCCCGTGTTGCAGTGGATCGCCACGGCATAGCCAGCCTTTGCCAGGCGCAGGGTGATGGCCCTGCCGATGCGTCGCGCGCCGCCCGTGACCAGCGCCACCTTGTGTTCAATCATCGGATTGACGACGCCGTTGCAGGCGCAGCTCCCAGTATTTGGCGGCTCGCAGATAGCGGTAGAAAGCATAGTTCATCGCCGTCATGAAGCCATAGGTCCCGCGCAGGGCATGGCGGCGGCCCAGATAGGCCTTGATGAAGTTGGCGGGAAACTCCAGCACCATGCGCAGCCGGCTGACGCTTTCGCCGCGCGCAAGCATGTCGGCAGCCTGGGCGTCAGCGTAGGCGTTGAGCTTGATGATCTGATCGCCGAGCGAGCGTACCGAGTAATGTGCGACCGTTCCCTTGAGCTGCAGCACAGGCGCGCCCGCCTTCATCTGCACGCGGTCATGCACGGGGGAGGGCGCATAGCGCCCGACGCTGCGGTGATAGAGCCGAACCGGCGACAGCGCATAGGCGAGCGCGTGCGGGGCCTTCTCGCCGGGAAACACTTCGGCGATGCGCATGCGATAGCCGGCCGGGGTCGGCTCGCCGGCGTTGAACAGTGCCAGGATTTCGGCGACCAGATCCTCGGGAAGAACCTCGTCGGCATCAAGATTGAGCAGCCAGTCATGCCGGCTCTGGTCTTCGCCGAACTGCTTCTGCAAGCCATAGCCGGGCCATGGGTTGAAGATCACGCGCGCGCCGAGCGAGCGGGCGACGGCGACGGTTTCGTCGGTCGAGCCTGAATCGATGACGATGACATCATCACTCAGCGGCAGAACCGCGCTGATCGTGGCCCCGATGCGGTCGGCCTCGTTACGCGCGATGATGAAGATGGAGAGGTTCGGCCTGTCCTGGCTCACGCCCACTCGCGCTGCTTCAGCTTGGCTTCGTAGGCATCGATGGAGGTGCCTTTCTCAAGGGTCAGGCCGATGTCGTCGAGGCCGTTGAGGAGGCAATGCTTGCGGAACGGGTCGATCTCGAAGTGGATGGTGCCGCCATCGGGACCAGTGATCTCCTGCTTTTCGAGGTCGATGGTCAGCGTAGCGTTCGAGCCGCGATCGGCATCGTCGAACAGCTTCTCGAGATCCTGCGGCGAGACCGTGATCGGCAGGATGCCGTTCTTGAAGCTGTTGTTGTAGAAAATGTCGGCGAAGCTGGTGGAGATCACGCAGCGGATGCCGAAGTCGAGCAGCGCCCAGGGCGCATGCTCGCGTGACGAGCCGCAGCCGAAATTGTCGCCGGCGATCAGGATTTCGGATTTGCGGTAGGCCGGCTTGTTGAGCACGAAATCCGGGTTCTCCGTGCCATCCTCATTGTAGCGCATGTCGGATGATCATGTCGGTGTCGACATTCATCACCTTCATCGGCGCGGGCGTGGATGTGAGGGTGGTGAAGGGTTTCATCGGTCAACTCCACTGATCATTAAGCCTCGTCTTGATAATCGAGATTGCGCGCGGCGCAACCATCGATCTTTGTCATGATCCGTTAACGGGCTCGCGCAATCGTCATGACCGATGCTGCAGGACCTACCGCCCGCCTTCTTCAAGCAGGTCAGCGCCGAGTTTACCGGTGAGACCATCCTGTGGGCCGGAAGGCCTGACGCCTTCAAGACCTTCCTCATGCTGACGCCGATCTGGCTGTTCGCGGTGCCCTGGACCGTTTTTTCGGTCGGCTGGGAATACATCGCCCTGTCGGCCTATTTTGCGGAAGGCAAGCAGGCCCTCGATGGCGCGGGCAAGGTCATGGGCGTGGTCTTTCCGATTTTCGGCCTGCCGTTCGTGCTGATCGGGCTTGGCATGATGAGCGGTCCGTTCTGGGGCTGGTCGAAGGGGCGGCGGACAGTGTACGTGCTCACCGACCAGCGCCTCGCGACCGTGGTGGCGGGCCGCAATCTCAACATCACCAGCGTCGACATTTTGCGCGTCTCCTCGGTCCATCGGATCGAGAAGCCGAATGGCAGCGGCACGCTGCATCTGCACATGGGCTCCTACCGCGACAGCGACGGCGACCTTATCGAGAAGAAGGTCACCATCCCCGGCGTTCCGGATGTGCGCGAACTGGAGCGGCTGGTGGTGGCTGCGCTGCGGGACAAGCGCAAGACCTAACCGGCCTTCGCCTCGATCGACTCCATATCGGCATCGCTGAGCCCGAAATGGTGCCCGATTTCATGCACCAGCACATGCGTCACCAGATGGCCCAGCGTCTCGTCATGCTCGGCCCAGTAGTCGAGCAACGGGCGGCGGTAGAGATGGATCATGTTGGGCATCCGCCCGGTCTCCGCCACCGCTGCATCCTGCGCCATGCCGACGCCGGTGAACAATCCCAGGAGGTCGAATGGCGTCTCGGCCTCAAGCTCCTCCAGCACCTCATCGGTCGGAAAATCCTCGATGCGAATGATGACCTCGCCGCAAAGCGCGCGAAACTCCGGCGGCAGCTTGGCGAAGGCCTCGTCGGCGAGCCGCTCAAAGTCGGCAAGGGTCGGGGCTTTGAGGGAGGCGAGTGGATCTGTCATGGCGACGAGATAGGGCGTGCAAGGGCGCTTGTCAGCCACCTGCGATCCTCATCCTTCGACGGGCCCAGGATGAGGAGATCGAGGAAGCGGATTGGCTTGCCGCGCGGCGACGGTCGCAAGCTCACCAGAGCTTCAACTGCACGCCCAGCATGTAGCCGAGAGCAAGCACGCCGATCAGCGACAGCGAGCGGCCGATGCGGCGACCCCAGAGTTCGACGGCGTCCGTCGCACCGCCTTCGCCCTGGCCCACTGCGTCCTTGCCCGAGAAATGGTCCGACGCGCGCGCCATCGACGAGGACAGGAGCCCCTGCTGCTCACGCTCGGCCCTGTCGAGAATGGCTTTGGCTTCCTGCTGGGATTTGTCAGGTTCTTGCATCTCACCACCCGCAATCCGAGGCGGCAAACCCTGTCCCGGAACCCATCATGTCGCTCCCATCAAAGCAGGCACCGCGCAGCAACGCAAATCGCAGCCACAATGGCCACGCCGCGACGGCTTGGCCTGCGCACGAATACCGACGTCATCGAACCGTCATCATCGCAGCGCAAACACGTTGCATTAATGTAAATTAGATCAGCCTCGGGAGCGCTGCCATGATCATCGATCGCCGTCATCTCATTGCCGTTGCCTGTGCCATCAGCATAGGCTCCAGCCTGCCCGCATTGGCGGATGGCAAGCCGTATGTCACGGCTGACGATGTGCCCGTGCTCAAGCTGCTCGCCCCGCCGCCTGCCAATGATTCCGCCCAGACCCGCGCCGAGCTTGACGCCGTGCTGGCCATCCAGGCGAGCCGCACACAAGCCCAGGCAGACCATGCCATCGCTGATCAGGAAGAGACAGTGTTCCGGTTCCTCGCGGGCATGGGGGTCGTGCTCGACCCTGCCAAGCTGCCGCTGAACAAGAAACTCTCGGCCAACATTTCCGAGACCGAGGAAGTGGTCACTGACGCTGGCAAGAAGGGCTTCGGTCGCCCCCGCCCGCCGCTGGTTGATGCCAAAGTCGTTCCGGTGGTCAAACTCTCCAAGTCAAACGCTTACCCGTCCGGCCATACCACCTTCGGCACCGTGACAGGCGTGGTGCTGGCCCAGATGTGGCCCGAAAACAAGGCCGCCATCTTCGCCCGCATCAATGACTTCGGCAACAGCCGCATGGTCGGTGGCGTGCATTACGCCTCCGACATTGAAGCAGGAAAGATCGCTGGCACCGCCATCGCCAACGCGCTGTTCCACAACGAAGCCTTCCTCGGCGATTTTGAGGCGGCCAAGAAAGAGTTGCGGACGGCGCTGGGACTGTAGTCCTAGCTCAGCGTCCTCACATCAACAAAGTGCCCGGCCAGCGCCGCTGCCGCCGCCATTTCGGGCGAGACGAGGTGAGTGCGGCCCTTGAAGCCCTGGCGGCCTTCGAAGTTGCGGTTCGAGGTGGAGGCGGCGCGCTGGCCCGGCAGGAGCTGGTCGGGGTTCATGCCGAGGCACATCGAGCAGCCCGGCTCGCGCCACTCGAAGCCGGCGGCGAGGAAGATCTTGTCCAGCCCCTCGGCTTCCGCCTGCTGCTTCACAAGGCCCGATCCGGGCACGATCATGCCATAGGCGAGCCGCTCGTGCAGCTTTCTGCCCTCGACGATCCTGGCGACGGCCCGCATGTCCTCGATCCGGCCATTGGTGCACGAACCAATCCAGACCACATCCAGCTCGATGTCGGTTATCTTCGTGCCAGCCTTCAGGCCCATGTAGTCGAGCGCGCGCTGCTTGGAGGCGCGCTTGGTCTCGTCGGCGATCAGCGTCGGGTCGGGGACAACGCCCGTGATCGAGATCACATCCTCGGGCGAGGTGCCCCACGACACGATGGGCGGCAGGTTGTTCGCGTCCAGCGTCACCACGCGGTCGAAATGCGCGCCTTCATCGGTGACGAGCGTGTCCCAGTAGCGCCGGGCCGCGTCCCAGGCCGCACCCTTCGGCGCTTTCGGGCGGCCCTGCAGATAGGCAAAGGCCTTCTCGTCCGGGGCGATCATGCCGGCGCGGGCTCCACCCTCGATCGACATGTTGCAGACCGTCATGCGGCCTTCCATCGACATGGCGCGGAAGGCCTCGCCGGCATATTCGATCACCGAACCGGTGCCGCCTGCGGTGCCGATCTCGCCGATGATGGCGAGTACGACGTCCTTGGGGGTGACGCCGTTGGTCAGGGTTCCGTCGACCTGAACGCGCATATTCCTCGCTTTCTTCTGGATCAGCGTCTGGGTAGCGAGGACGTGCTCGACCTCCGAGGTGCCGATGCCATGGGCGAGCGCTCCGAACGCTCCGTGCGTCGAGGTATGGCTGTCGCCGCAGACGATGGTGGTGCCCGGCAGCGTGAAGCCCTGCTCGGGGCCGACGACATGAACGATGCCCTGGCGCCTGTCGCGCTCGTTGAAATACTCGATCCCGAACTCGGCGGCGTTGTTCGCCAGCGTCTCGACCTGGATGCGGCTTTCCTCCTCTGCGATGCCCTTGGAGCGGTCGGTGGTCGGCACATTGTGGTCGACGACAGCCAGAGTCTTCTCCGGCGCGCGGACCTTGCGGCCGGTCAGGCGAAGGCCTTCGAAGGCCTGCGGGCTGGTGACCTCGTGGACGAGGTGGCGGTCGATGTAGAGGAGCGCCGTGCCGTCGGGCTGCTCATGCACGAGATGGTCATCCCAGATCTTGTCATAAAGCGTGCGCGGCTTGGCAGTTGCCATGGTCTTGTCCCCGATCAATCGCGGTCGTGCGTGAGGCGCACTCTTTAGCCGCTGCAGGCGGTGTGGGGAAGTGGGCAGATGACAGAGCCGCCTGCAGGCCCTACATCAGCGGCATGCATCGCCGCGCCGCCCTGTTCATCGCTCTCGCCGCCATGCCCGCTCTGGCCCAGACCGCGCCCGAACGCGCAACCCTGTCGGTCCGCGAGGCGCATGCTCGCGCGAAGGCCTGGCAGATCATCCTGGTCGACATCCGCCGTCCCGATGAATGGGCCGACACAGGAGTGGCCGAGGGCGCCATCCGCCTCGACATGACCTCGCCGGTCTTCGAAGCGCGTCTGGCCGGGCTCCGGGCCGACAACCCCGGCAAGCCGATCGCCCTGATCTGCCGCACCGCCACGCGCACGCGGCGTGTGCAGGAGACGCTTGGTCGGCGTGGCTGGAGCAATCTCGTCGACGTCCGCGGCGGCATGCTCGGCGACGGACGCAACAAGGGATGGCTGGACGAGGGGCTCCCGCTCGCGCGCTGAGGCGTCAGCCCGCCTTCTTCATTTCCTCGTCGCGGAGGGCGCGGCGCAGCACCTTGCCGACATTGGTCTTCGGCAGGGCCTCGCGGAAGCTGACATGCTTGGGCACCTTGTAGCCGGTCATGTTCTCCTTGCAGAAGCTACGAATCTCGTCGACCGTCGCCGACTGGCCGGGCTTCAGCACGATGTAGGCCGCGACAGCCTCGCCGGAATTGCTGTCCGGCAGGCCGATCACAGCGGATTCCAGCACCTTCGGATTGCTGGCGAGCACATCCTCGATCTCGTTCGGATAGACGTTGAAGCCCGAGACCAGCACCATGTCCTTCATGCGGTCGACGATCTTCAAGGTGCCATCGGCATTCTGGATCCCGATGTCGCCCGAGCGGAAGTAACCGTCGGCGGTCATGGCCTTGGCGGTTTCGTCGGGGCGGTTCCAGTAGCCGCGCATCACCTGCGGGCCCTTGATGCAGATTTCGCCGGGCTCGCCGATCGGTGTTTCCTTCCCGTCAAGGTCGCGGATGCTGACATCCGTCGATGGGACGGGGTAGCCAATCGTGCCGGTGAATTCCGTGATGTCCGGCCGGTTGCAGCAGGCCACGGGCGAGGTTTCCGACAGTCCGTAGCCCTCGACGAGCGGCACGCCGGTGGTTTCCTTCCAGCGCTTGGCGACGGCCGCCTGGGTGGCCATGCCGCCCGACACAGCGAAGCGCAGATTGCTGAAATCGACCGACTTGAACTCTGAGTGGTTGAGCAGCGCGTTGTAGAGCGTGTTGACGCCGGACATGAAGGTGAAGCGCCGGGTCTTGAGCGTCTTGACGAAGCCGTCAATGTCACGCGGGTTTGCGACCAGCAGACATTTCGCGCCCACGCGCATCATGTAGAGGCAGCAGCAGGTCAGCGCGAGGATGTGGTAGAGCGGCAGCGCCGTCACCATGACATGCTGATAGTTCGGCGGATCGCCCTCGCGGTAGAATGACCAGTCGAGCCAGGCTTGGCACTGCAGGACGTTGGCGTGGACATTGCGGTGGGTCAGCGTCGCGCCCTTCGCCACGCCGGTCGTGCCGCCGGTGTACTGCAGGAATGCGACGTCATCCGGCCCGACGCTGACACCCTTGGGCGCGGCGTTCCCGCTGACGACCGATGCGAAGGGAATGGCGGTGGGAAGATGGAATGGCTTGACCGCCTTCTTGATCTTCCGCGACACGAAATTCACGATGTGGCCCTTGAGGCCCATCATGTCTCCGGGCGTAGCGACGAAAACAGCATCCAGTTTCACATGGGCGAGCGACTGCTCCACCACATGGGCGAAGTTCTCGATGACGACGATGGCGCGCGCGGCGGAGTCCGTGAGCTGGTGCGTCAGTTCGCGCTCGGTGTAGAGCGGGTTGACGTTGACGACTGTGAAGCCGCCGATCAGGATTCCGGCCAGTGCGACGGGGTAGGCCAGGATGTTGGGCAGCATGATCGCAACGCGATCACCCTTTTTCAGCCCCCTGGCCTGAAGGTCCGCAGCGAAGGCGTTGGCGGCGCGGCCAAGCTCGGTGAAGGTGATCGACTTTCCGAAGCTCTCGAACGCTTCGCGGTTGCCATAGACCGTGACTGCATCATTGATCAGCGCGGAGAGCGAACTGACCTGGGTCATGTCGATCTCATGTGGCGCCTTTTCAGGATAGTGGGCAAGCCAGGGACGCGTGCCGGCGTGGACATTCATTCAGTCAATCCTCCCAGAACAGTTCGCCGGCTTCTTGATGGCAGGCATTTTTGCAACCTGTAGACCAGCCAATTCACCTGTTCAATCGGGAAAACCGGCGCTGCGTCGCGGCGGCCTCCGATCGCGCTCCTGCGGCCGCCAGGCAACCCTCAATCGACCTCCGCAATGCGCGGATTCGGGGTCAGCACGACGCAGAAGTGACCGAGGGCGTCGCCACCGAGCACGAAGTGGTAGCGCGCGAAATGGCGCATCAACTCGTTCTCGTAGAGCGATACCGCGTCGAGGTGACAGATCAGGAACTTTGGTGCGGCGACGATGTCCTCGCGGTCGATCACGCACATCAGGCGCATCGACGGATTGTCGATCAGCCAGCGCTCGACGGTCGTCACCAGGAACGGGTATCCGGGATGCAGCATGTCGTCGAGGCAGATCAGGCCTTTGGGGTGCATCACGGCGAGGGCAAGATCGAGGTCGCGCCGCAGCGGGCCCGGCGAGTGGTCGCCGTCGATGTGGAAGAAGCGAACATCACCCTTGCCGAGCCTGGCGCGCAGGGCGGCCGCGCTCATCGCTGTCGAGTCCGCCTTCCATGCCACCATCCGGTCTTCGGCGACGCCCCAGCGGCGGCAATTGTCGACGAAGATATCGTAGGTGGCCGTACTCGGCCAGTCGAACAGGTCAATGCCAAGCGCCCGTTCGCCCGGTTCAAGCGCGAGGGCCTGGGCGATGAAGTAGCGCCCCTGAAAGGTCCCGATCTCGGCGAAGTGCCCCTTGATCCCGGTGGCTGCCTGATGGGTCAGGCACCAAGCGCTGATGGCGGCGGCGAAGCGCGAGGACATGCCGCGCACCGAGGTGTAACCCGTGCGCAGGTAGTGATCGACGCCCGGGTGGCCGGAAACATGGTCCGTCATGAAGCCCTACTTGCCCTGAAAGATGAAAAAGGCGCCTGCAGCGATCAGCGAGGAGCCGATGAGGTGGTTCAATCCGAGCGGCTCCTTGAGGTAGGCGAAGGAAAACACCGCAAAGACGGTCAGAGTGATGACCTCCTGAATGGTCTTCAACTGGGACGCTGAGTAAACCTCATGGCCAATGCGGTTGGCCGGCACGGCCAGCATGTATTCAGGCAGCGCGATCAGCCAGGCGATCGCGATCACCAGCGCCAGCGAGGCGGCCTTGAACCTGAGATGGCCGTACCAGGCAAAGGTCATGAAGACATTCGACGCCAGCAGCAGCGCGATGGGCGCGACATGCGGCAATGAGAACGAAGGCATCTGGGTCTGGCACCGTTGCGGAAGGTGAGGTGGAAGCGTATCGGTTGAAGAGGCGAGGCCACTGACAAAGCAGGCCGGGCCGCCGGACGCAAGGATGCATCGTGAGAAACATCGTGTGGACGATCGCTGCCATTGGCCTGACCTGCCTCGCCATCCTGTCGGTCGCGCTTGTGCGCGGCGACGAGAGCTTCGGCATCGCGCGGGTCTGGGAACGGCTCATCGGCCCTGCCGATCTTGGTCCGGTGGATTTTTCCAGTATCGAGCGCAGCAGGACCGGCAATGACGCTCTGGTGTGCCCGCCCGGGCTGTGCGGAGCCGCCAGGGTCGATGCTGCGCCTCCTGTCTTCAATGTGCCTGTCGCGCGGCTGCGCGATGCGGTGCGGGTCATCGAGGTCAACGACCCGGATGTCTTCGCCCTGGCGCGGGACGAGACAAAGGTCCAGGACCGCTATCTCGCCCGCACGCGGCTGATGCGGTTCCCCGACACGATCAGCGTGCGCTTCATCGACCTCGGCGAAGGGCGCTCGACGCTGGCGCTGTATTCCCGCAGCCAGATCGGGCGCAGCGATTTCGGCGTCAACCGGGCACGTCTGACGAACTGGATCGAGCTGCTTCGGCAGAAACTCCCTGTCGTGGGGCCTTGAGGACACCAGCGATGATGCAGACGCGTCAGCCGTGACGCAGCTTCATCGCCACCACGATCAGCACGAGCGGCAGGGTCACGATGTTGGACAGGATGACCGGCCAGCTGTCGAGCGCGATCCCGTAGACAAGCCACAACGTGATGCCGACGGCGAAAACGCTCTGTGTCAGCAGTGAAATCGCCTTCGTGTCCTTGGTGCGGATGGTGCTGATGGCCTGCGGAAGCCAGCACAGGGTCGTGCAGCAAGCGGCGATGTAACCGATGGTCTCAATCTGGACATGCGTCAGGGCGGGAATCATCTCGGCATCCGGTTCAGGTTGCGTCGCGCATAGCGCAAAGACGTGACAGGCGCGAGGCGGTTGCACTTGCAGTGCCCGCGCGTGGCTGTGTAGGTGACGGCCCATGAGCCGCATCGACATTGCAGCGTTGTACCGCTTCGCCCGTTTCGCGGCGCCCGTGGCCCTGATCGCGCCCCTTCAGGAGGCCTGCGAGCGCGAAGGCGTGCGCGGGACGCTTCTGGTCGCTTCAGAGGGCATCAACGGCACTATCGCGGGTGAGAGCGAGGGGCTCCGCCGGGCGCTGTCCGCCATTGGCGCGATCACAGGTCTTCACGATATCGACGTCAAGTTCTCGGCCAGTGAGGCCATGCCGTTCCTGCGCATGAAGGTGAAGCTCAAGCGCGAGATCGTCACCCTGGGCGAAGCGGGCGTGGACCCGCTTCAGGCCGTCGGCACCTATGTCGAGGCCAGGGACTGGAATGCGCTGATCGCCGACCCGGACGTGCTGCTGATCGACGTCCGCAACGACTACGAGCACCGCATCGGCACGTTCGAGGGCGCAATCGATCCCGAAACAGCGTCATTCCGGCAGTTCCCGGCCTATGTCCGCACCAGGCTGTCCGGCGAGAAGCGGCGCAAGGTGGCGATGTTCTGTACCGGGGGCATCCG
>JAPLOW010000159.1:739-18072 GCA_026400555.1 Hyphomicrobiales bacterium | reverse complement strand
TGAGGGTGGCCTTCCGCACGGCAGACGCCAATCCGACGGCGCTGATCGGGCGGCTGTCGGATCTCGGTTTTTCGGCCCATCCGTTCTCCCCCATCCGCAAGGACGATGCGGCGGATGTCGAGCAGCGCCTCCTGCTGCGCGCCCTCGGCGTTGCCGGTTTCGCAGCGATGAACATCATGCTGCTGTCCGTGGTGGTCTGGGCAGGCCATGACACCGGGCTCGACGCGGTTTCGCGAGACTTCTTTCACTGGGTGTCGGCCCTCATCGCCCTGCCGACCGCCGCCTATTCCGGCCGGATTTTCTTCGACAGCGCCATTGCCGCCCTGAAGCGGGGCCGGACAAACATGGACGTTCCGATATCGCTCGGGATCATGCTGGCGCTCGGCATGTCGGTGATCGAAACGCTCAACCACGGCGAGCACGCCTATTTCGATGGCGCGGTGATGCTGATCTTCTTCCTGCTCATCGGTCGAACCCTCGACCAGGCGATGCAGCGCCGCACGCGCGCAGTGGCCGCAAACCTGGCCGCATTGCGGGCCGAGAGCGTGACGAAGTGCCTGCCAGATGGCAGCCTGCGCGACATGGCCGTGGACATGGTGCAGCCCGGCGACGTGATCGTTGTCCGCCCGGGGATGCGTGTGGGCCTTGACGGCGTCATCGAGCATGGCGTGTCGGACCTCGACCAGAGCCTCGTGACCGGAGAAACGGCGCATCAGGCCGTCCGCGCCGGCGACAAGGTTTACGCAGGCACGCTCAATCTCAGCGGTCTGCTGCGCGTGCGGGTGCTCAAGCCCCATTCCGGGACCCTGCTGGCCGATGTCGAGCGCCTCCTTGCCAAGGCCACGGAGGCGCGCGGTGCCTATGTCAAGCTGGCGGATCGAGCTGCACAGCTCTACGTGCCGTTTGTGCACGCGACCGCCCTTCTGACGTTCCTCGGCTGGCTCGCCTATGGGCTGCCTTGGTCCCAGGCTCTGGTGATCGCCATTACGGTGCTGATCATCACCTGCCCCTGCGCGCTCGGCCTTGCCATCCCTGCGGTTCAGGTTGTGGCGGCAGGTGCCCTGTTCCGGATCGGGGTCCTCACCAATTCCGGCGACGCGCTTGAACGCCTTGCGGCGACCGACACTGTCGTCCTCGACAAGACAGGCACGTTAACGCTTCCATCATGCGAAATCGCCAACATCGCCACCTTGCCACCGAACCTGGTCGAACGCGCCGCCCGGCTGGCTTTGGCGAGCCGCCACCCCCTCTCCGCCCCGATCGCCGCACTCGCTCCGGCGGCCTCGCCATATCCGACAGCGCGGGAAGCGCCCGGCGAGGGCATCCGCGCCTGTGACCACGGACAGGTGCTGAAGCTTGGCAGCGTCGCGTTCTGCGGCGCCGAGGCCGAAGCTGGCCGACTGGCCGAACTTTATCCGGATGCGTCCATGGTGGCCTTTTCAGCCGGCGACGAACGGATCGTGTTCGCGATCCGGCAACCGCTTCGCCCGGACGCAACCGAGGCCGTCGCATCCCTGAAAGCCGCGGGAATTGCCGTCGAGATCGTCTCAGGCGATCGCAGCCGGCCTGTCGCAGCAGTGGCCAATGCGCTCGGGGTCGCCTGCTGGATGGCCGGCGCCACCCCTTCCATCAAGGTCGAGCGCCTGACCGCGCTCAGGTCGGGCGGCCATCATGTTCTGATGATTGGCGATGGCATCAACGACGCGCCCGCGCTGGCCGCGGCGAATGTCTCCATGTCGCCGGTCTCGGCCACCCATCTGGCGCAGGCCCAGGCCGATTTCCTGCTGCTTGGCCACCGGTTGAGCCCGGCAGCCACCGCCATCCGGATTGCGGCCAAGGCAAAGTCACTGATGATGCAGAATCTCTGGTTCTCGGTGATTTACAACCTTGTCGCGGTGCCGATCGCGATTTCGGGGCAGGCAACGCCGCTTGTGGCGGCGCTCGCGATGTCCGGCTCATCGCTGGTGGTGATGCTGAACGCCTTGCGGGCCCGTCAGACAGGGCAAAGATCATGAACGTCCTTGTCTACCTTATGCCTCTTGCCCTCGGGCTCGGCGGGCTGGGTCTCGCCGCCTTCCTCTGGGCCATGCGTTCAGGGCAGTTCGAAGACCTCGACGGCGCAGGATGGCGCGGCATCCACGATCCGGATGATGAGCGCGACCGGGGCTGAACCGAGGCGTCATCCGCCATCAATCCGCGAACGATCCCGGGACGGCCCGCTTCGCCTTCAGCCGTTGCCCGATCAGGGCCATCAGGACCGGCCCGAGCGCAAACTCCCCTGCCATCGGCTTGTCCGTCAGCGCCCGCAGATATGTGCCGGGGGATGTGATCGCCGGTGATCCATTGACCGTGACGGTCACAGGGCCTGCGACCTTGCCCGGCCCGATGCGGGCCTCCGGCGCATGCCCGGAGCGCTGCAGGAGGGTCGCCAGCGCGACAGGCGCGTGTATCGCGCCCATTGCTGTGATCAATCACCACATCGCGCCGGACAGCGCGCCCTTGACGGCACGCGCGTTTCATTATCAATAATCATGAAAGGACATCTGATGGCTGCGGCTGGAGCAAAAGCTTGGGGAGAGACGGTGCGGATGTTCAGGCCGCACGAGATGGCCTATCGCGCGATCAAGCGCAGGATCGTCCTGAACGAACTCAAACCGGAGGAGCCCCTTACGGAACTGGGTCTGGCCCACTGGCTCAATTGCAGCCAGGGCCCGATCCGGGAGGCTCTGCTCAGGCTGCAGCAGGATGGTCTGGTCACCCGCACGCCAAACCGCGCCACAACCGTGACGCCGCTGGCGCCTGACGAGGCGGCGGAAATCCTCGTGCTGCGGCGACGCATCGAGATGCGCGGCGCCGAACGCGGCGCCAAGCAAGCCTCCGACGCCGATCGGGCATCCTTGTCAGCCCAGGTCGACGCGATGCGCCGGATCGCGGGGCAGGGCGATGAGTATCGGCTGATCGAGCTTGATACGGAGTTCCATCTCGCCGTGTTTCGCCTCAGCGGCCTGCAGGCGCTCGAGCCCATCCTGACCCGCTGCATCCTGCATTCCCATCGCTCGAAGCTGTGGGCCCCCGGCAATCGCCGGACGCTGATTGAGACCGCGGAGCGGCATGACGACATCCTGGCTGCTCTCGCCACGCGTGACGGCCAGCATCTTGCGGCCGTCCTGGACCACCACATCGACACCATCGTCGACACGAGACAGACACCGTGAGCGCCTGGGTTGATCCTGCCATGGCTCCGATCCTGGCGCAGATGCGCGCGGCGGCGCCTGTGGATTACGCCACCTTGTCGCACAAGGCCGCTCAGGAGGTGTTTCACACCGCCGCGGCATTCTGGAATGCCGGACCTCCGGAGGTGGCCACGGTGACGGATCTCGAGGTGCCGACACCTGCCGGCCGGATGCGAGCGCGTCTTTATGCCGATGCCCGGGCCGATGCCGGGTCCCTCGTGATCCATGTCCATGGCGGCGGCTGGACCTTCGGCTCGATGCAGAGCCATGACCGGGCCTCGCGCCTGCTGGCGCTCGATTCAGGCCTTCCCGTCCTTGCCATCGATTACCGGCTCGCTCCGGCCAACCCTTCTCCGGCCGGGGTAGAGGACGTCAACGCCGCGGTGAGGTTTGCCCTGAACGGAGGTCTTGGCCGTCCGGTCGCGCCGGGTCGGCTGGCGCTGGCCGGCGACTCGGCAGGTGCGAATCTGGCGCTTGGAGCCTTGCTGGCGCGGCGCAGCACCGGGCTGCCCAGGCTTGCGGGGGCAGCCCTGTTCTATGGCTGCTACGCGCCCCTGTTCGACACCATCAGCAACAGGCGTTTCGGCGACGGACGCTTCGGTCTGTCGACCGCGCGCATGCGCTGGTACTGGGCCAACCATCTCGGAGGCCGGTCCACCGACGACCCCGTCGCCGCACCGCTGAACGCGGACCTCGCGGGCCTGCCGCCCCTGTTCCTCAATGCGGCCGGGCTCGACCCCCTGCTCGATGACACGATCCTACTGGCAGGGCGTCTTGCCCATTGCGGCGTTGCAGCCGAACTCGACCTCGTGCCCGGCGTTGTGCATGGCTTCATGCAGATGTCGCGCGAACTGCCCGCAGCCCGGCACGCGATCGCACGGGCGGCGGCAGCCCTGAAGACGTGGCTGAAGCAGCCATGACGACCACAACAGACGCACTCATCAGAAGAGCGCAGGGAGGATGCCATGACGAACACACTGCAAGACGCAGGCATGAGCCGCCGCAAGGCCACAAAGGTCATCGCAGGGGCCGTACTGGGGGCCGGGCTCGCCAGACCCGCCATCGCACAGGCCATCACGGTGCGCTGGTGGTATCATTTCGACAATCCGCAGCACACCCCGGCCGAACTGATCGCCAAGTTCGAGAAAGAGAACCCCGGCATCAAGGTCCAGGCGGAGAGCATTCCCTGGGGTGGGGGCAACGACTACGCCACGCGCATGTTCGCAGCGGTGATCGCCAACAACGCGCCTGATTGCGCCCTGGTCAAGATCTCCAACCAGGCGCGGCTCCTCGAGATGCGCGCGCTCCACCCGATCGACGACATGGTGCGCGGATGGTCGGCGCGCGGTGACATTGCCGATGATGTCTGGCGCGTCAACAGGGGCGCGGACGGCAAGCAGTACTACCTGCCGATCCAGTATGTCGTGCTGTATCTGTACTACCGCGCTGACCTTCTGCAGCAGGCGGGCCTGCAGCCGCCCAAGACATTCGACGACTTTCTGGCCGCCGCAAAGGCGACGACCAAGGGTGATGTCTACGGATTTGGCATGCGCGGCGGCGGCGGCGGGCATGACCACTGGGGCTCGTTCGTGCTCGGCGCCGGAGCGAACTTCGACAAGGGCGGCATGGTCAGCCCGCAGGCGCTCGCGGCCAACCGCTGGTTCGTCAACCTGCACCGCGAGCACAAGGTGTTTCCGCCATCCGCCCCGACTGACGGCTTTCGCCAGATCGTCGACGGCTTCAAGGCGGGACGCACGGCCATGACGATCCATCATATCGGCTCGGCGAACGAGATGGTGCAGGCCTTGGGCGACCGCGTGTCGGCCGTGCCAGTGCCGCGCAGTCCGCAGGGCACCGGCTGGACCTCGTTCGGCGACGAGTCGAACGCCATCTTCGCCAGCTCGCGCAACAAGGAGGCCGCGTTCCGCTGGATCGCCTTCCTGTCGACGGCCGAGAACAATGTGGCGTTCAACAAGCTGACAGGCCAGCTCACCATCACGACCTCTGGCGCCCGCAGCTGGGACCTGCACCCGCAGCGCTTTGTTGATGCGACGTCGCAGTCGCTGCCGATTGCAACTGTGTTGCCGGACCGGCCGCAGACGCCGGACTTCACCCGGACCGTCTGGCCGACCAACATGCAGCGGGCGCTGCTTGGCCAGATCGCCCCCGACGAGATGATGCAGACCATCGAAAAGCACTTCAACGGGTGATTGTGACACCCGGTCGATGAGCCAGCATTCCTCACGGCGCGACACTGTCCCGTTGACGCCTTACGCCTTCCTTGCGCCGGCCCTGATCATAACAGGGCTGGTCGTGCTGGTTCCCGCGTTGCGGACCTTCTGGATGAGCCTGCAGGACCTGATCCTGTACCGCCCGGATGCCGCGCGGTTCATCGGGCTGGGCAACGTCATCAGGGCCTTCGGTGACGAGGTCTTCTGGATCTCGCTGCGCCAGTCGCTGCTGTGGATTGTTCTGTCGGTCGGGCTGCAATTCCTTCTGGGCTTTGCCACGGCCCTGCTGCTCAACCAGAGCTTCTGGTGGCGCTCGGCCGCCCGCGCGCTGATCGTCATTCCGTGGGCTCTTCCCAGCGTGATCATCGGGCTGATGTGGACCTGGATGTATGACTTCAATCTCGGCGTGCTGAATGACATGCTGATGCGGCTTGGGCTGATCGCAAGGCCCGTTGCGTGGCTCGCCGATCCGGACCTTGCCTTCTATTGCGTTGTGCTGACCCTGGTCTGGCAAGGGTTTCCGTTCTTCGCCGTCACAATCCTGGCCGGCCTGCAGTCGATCCCGGCGGATCAGCTTGAAGCGGCCGAAATCGATGGCGCCACGCGCTGGCAGCGGCTGCGTCATGTTACCATTCCCGGACTTGCCGACATCATCATGACGGCGCTCCTGCTGCGCATCATCTGGGTGGCGAACTCCCTCGACGTGATTCTGCTGATGACGGGGGGAGGGCCGGGCTACGCCACGCACACGCTGCCGCTGTACGCCTTCCAGAAAGCCTACAGCGCGATGGAATACGGCTATGGCGCGGCGCTGGCTGTCATCCTGACCGCCCTGCTGATGGTGGTCGTGATGGGCTATGTGCGGCGCTCCTCGCGCGGGATTGCCACGTGATCGATCGCCGGACATCCTTGCGCCGGACGTTTGAGCTTCATGTGCCGCTGGCCATGATCGTGGCCTTCGCACTGTTTCCCTATCTGTGGATGGTGCTGACCTCCGTGAAGCCGGATGCCGACATCCTGCAATGGCCGCTGCGCTACTGGCCGAGCCAGTTGACCCACGAGCACTATGTCACCTTGCTGGCGCGGACGAGCTTCGCCGCGAACATGGGCAACAGCCTGATCGTGGCCGTCGGCGCGACGGCGGTCGGTCTCGCGGCCGCCATACCGGCGGCCTACGCCTTCTCCCGCTTCCGTTTTCCGGGACGCCGGGCCCTGTTGGTCGGCTTCCTCACCGCCAACATGTTTCCGATCGTGCTGCTCATCCTGCCGATCTTCGTTCTCATGCGGATGCTGGGACTGCTTGACACCTTTGTCGGCGTGATCGCCGGCCATGCCACCTTCGCCATTCCGTTCTCGATCTGGATGCTGACAAGCTACTTTGCCGCAATTCCGATCGAACTTGACGAAGCCGCCACGATCGATGGGGCAAGCCGGCTTCAGGCGATCCGGCTGGTGATCCTGCCGGTCGCCATGCCTGGCATCGTCACCACGGCGATCTATATCTTCATCACCTCGTGGAACGAGTATCTGTTCGCCATGATGCTGGCCGGTCAGGACGTGCGCACCGTCACAGTCGCGCTGCAACTGTTCATCGGCGAATTCTCGATCCAATGGGGGCTGCTGACGGCGGGCGGCACGCTTGTGGCATTGCCTGCCACCATCCTGTTTCTCATCATCCAGAAGCGCCTCACGGGCGGGCTGACGGCGGGGGCCGTGAAATCATGACTGTCAATCCTGTCGGCGTCATCTCGATGTTCTATGCGCGGCCGTTCGGGCCTGGGCATTTCCCGCTGTTCATGGACATGCGCAAGGCAGGCATGGATTTCGTCGAACTGCTGGTCCCTGAACCGGGCGAACTCGACCTCGCTGCCACGCGGATGGCCCTGTCGGAGACAGGGCTGGGCGTCGAACTGGCGGCACGCGTCAATCTCTCCCGGGATCTGGCCAGCGACGATCCTTCGGCGCACGAGGCAGGGATTGCGTATCTGTGCGGCTGCGTGCGGATCGCGGCGGCGATCGGCGCATGCCGGGTCGGCGGGCCGCTCTATGGAGCGCCGCTTGTGTTTGCCGGACGGATGCCGACGCCGGTCTCGGACGATGTGCGCAGGGCACGGGTCGACCGCGTGGTCGCCGGGCTGCGCAAGGCTGCGGTGATGGCCGCGGATCATGGCGTCCTGCTGTGCGTCGAGCCGCTCAACCGCTTCGAGACAGATTTCTGCATGACGACGCGCAATGGCCTCGATCTTGTCGCGCAGGTCGATCATCCGTCCGTCGGCGTGATGCTCGACACGTTTCACATGGCGATGGAGGATGACTCGGTCGCCGGCGCCATCCGGATGGCTGGCAAGCACCTTGTGCATTTCCAGGCCAACGAGAACCACCGCGGCTTCATCAGGCTTGGAGTCGGCCTCGCCCAATGGCGGGCGCCGACCGGGAACGAGAGCGGCCGCCTGGCGGCGAGCGCCGCACATCTGCGCAACGTCCTCGCACTGGGGCGCCGCTCGACCTCGGGAGTTCAGTGATGACCAGGGCACTGCGCATCGGCTGGATTGGCTGCGGCACACACGCCGCCGAAATGCTCCTGCCGCAACTGGCACGGCACGACGTGGTCGTTGCCGCGATCTGCGATGTCAGCGAGGAGCGGCTCAGCCTGATCGGCCGCCGCCATGGCGTGGATGTGGCCGATCGGACACGCGATTGGCGGGCCTTGCTGGCACGGAACGACCTCGACGCCATTGGTCTTTCAACCGGACCATCCGGACATCACGACATCGGCAAGGCGGTGATCGCCCGCCGGCTGCCTTTCTTCATGGAAAAGCCGCCGGCCCCGACCGCTGCGGATGCGGCGGAATTGGCAACGCTGGCGGCAGCGGCCCATGTGCCGGTCATCGTTGGTTTCATGAAGCGGTACTCGACGGCCAATCGCATCGCGGCGAACGTGATCTCACGGGAAGAGTTCGGGCAGCCGGCCAGCTTTCTCGGCCAATACATGACGGCGCCGACCTATTTCGAGCGTGATCCCGATGCGGACGGCTTTTTCCTGCATCATTGCATCCACTATCTCGACCTTGTCCCGCATCTGATGGGACCTGTCGCCTCGATCGGCGTGCGTCGCCACGATCTCGCGCCGGGCAAGCTCCTGCTGCATGTCGATTTTGCCTTCCGGACCGGCGCGATCGGAACCCTCGTGATGGGCACGCACCAGTCGCGCGGCACGCCCATGGAGTGGTGGCAGGTGATGGCGGACCACACCCGCGTCGAGGTCAGGAATGTCCACGAGGTGCGTTACTTCCGCAATCCGCCGTTCAAGGTGAGCAGGGCGGATGCAATCCTGGATGATGCGGTCGATACGCTTGTCTGGGAGCCGAACATGACCGTCGCCGCCAATGAGGACCACAAGGGCTACCATGCGCTGCTCGGTGACTTCGTCGAGATGGTCCGCACCGGCAGGCAGCGCGGTCCATCCCTTGCCGACGCCGCGGCGGCCATGCGTTTGCTTCAGGCCATCCGCCAGACGACAGCGAGCTGAGACTGCAAGTCTGCGATCAGCCGGGAGCAGCCAGCAACCGGTTTGGCCGGTGCTTCGGGCATTCCACTGCTTGTCAACGCATGCAACCTTGGACCCGACGCTGGATGCGCGGAGCAACGTCAACCGCGCCATTGGCAAGATTGCAGGCATTCTGTCGGCACGGGGAAAAGTCAGTCATGGCCTTGCGGCTTTCCTGTTGACCGTCTCGAACTTCGCCGTGATGTTACCATGATGGGTGGATCGGCTCCGGTTCTTGTCGTCGACAATCTGCAACTGGCCTTTGGCGGCCTGCGCGCGCTCGACGGGGCATCACTCAGCATCCCGACCGGCGGCGTAACAGCCCTGATCGGCCCCAATGGCGCCGGCAAGACAACCTTGTTCAATGTGATCTCGGGTTTGCTCAAGCCCGATTCAGGAACGGTAACCCTGGCCGGGCGCGACGGACGCGGCCATGACCTTGCAATTCTGCCGCCTGACCGGATCAGCCGGCTCGGCCTTGTCCGCACCTTCCAGATCGCGCGCGGCCTGCCGAAGATGACCGTGTTCGAGCATCTCATGCTCTATGGTCCGGACCAGCCGGGCGAGCGGCTCTGGATGCTGATGAGCAATCCCGCCGCCGTCCGCCGGTGCGAGGATGAGCTGTCGGAAAAGGCGCTGGCCGTCGCACGCCGCGTGCGTCTCGATCATCTGATCGACAATCCCGTGACGGCCCTGTCGGGTGGCCAGAAGAAGATTCTGGAGATCGGGCGCGCCCTGATGGCGGAGCCGCGCCTGATCCTGTTCGACGAGCCTGCAGCCGGGGTCAATCCGACGCTGGCCGAGGCGATCGGCGATCAGTTGCGCGCGATCGCCGCGGAGGGACGTACCGTGCTCCTGATCGAGCATGACATGGCCTTGGTCGGCCGCGTTGCGGACCATGTCATCGTCATGGCCCTGGGCCGCAAGCTGGCCGAAGGCTCATTCGACGCGGTCTGCGACAATGCCGAGGTCCAGAGGGCCTATCTCGGCGTCAGGGCGGAATTGGCCGCATGAGCGTCCTGAGCATCGAGGGGCTTGCCGGTGGCTATGCGAGCGCCGACCATATCGTGAAGGGCGTGTCGATGTCCGTGGACGCCAGCGAGATGGTCGCGATCATCGGGCCGAACGGGGCCGGCAAATCCACGGCGCTCAAGCTCGCTGCCGGACTGCTGCGCTGCACGGCGGGACGGGTCTGGGTCGGCGGAGCGGACATCACCGCTGCGAGCCCGCAGAGCGTCCTGGCGGCAGGCTTTGTGCTGGTGCCGCAGGAGCGCAATGTCTTCGGCGCGCTGAACATCGCGGAAAACCTTGCCATGGGCGCCTTCACCACGCCTGCCCTGATGCGGCAACGGCGCGAGGCGGTCTATGCCCGGCTGCCCTTGCTGGCGCAGCGCCGGAGCGCGCTGGCGCACACCTTGTCGGGAGGCCAGAGGCAGTTGCTGGCGATGGGCATCGCGCTGATGGCGGAGCCGAAGGTGCTCGCGCTCGATGAGCCCACGGCCGGCCTGAGCCCGATGGCGGCGGCCGAACTCTTCGCCACGATCAGGGGCCTTGCGAAGGACGGCGTTGCGGTTCTGATGGTCGAACAGAACGTGATCGAGGCGCTCGGCGCCTGCGATCGCGGCTATGTGCTGGTGGACGGCCGCGTTGTCCGCGAGGGTTCGGCGGGCGGCATCATGGATGACGAGGACATCCGGCGGCTGTTCCTCGGAGGCCGCAAGGCGCAGCGCACTGCTGCGGGATATTGACGTCAACGATCAAAAGTCGGCTCATGGATGGGCCAGACAAAGGGAGACAAGACCATGTCATTGCTGATCAACCGCCGCCGGTTCATGGCCGGAACCGCGGCCGGAGCCACCCTGATGGCCTCGCCCGCCATCCTGCGTGCGCAGGCTGGCCCGATCAGGATCGGCACGCTCACGCCGCTGACGGGCTCGGGCGGCCTTTACGGTCCGGTCATGGCCAATGTCGTCAAGGCCGTCGCCGATGAGGTCAACGCGGCCGGAGGGCTTATCTCATCTCGGAAGATGACCAGACGAATGCGGAAGCGGGGGTCCGGGCGGCCCGCAAGCTGATCGATGTCGACAAGGTCAACGCCATTCTCGGCACCTGGGCCTCGGCCGTCACCACGGCGGTTGCGCCGCTGTGCTGGGAAAACAAGGTCTTCCTGTTCACGGTGTCGGGAGCAGACTCGATCACCCAGTTGCCGCACAATGGCTGGCTCGCCCGCACGCAGCCCAACACCACGCTGCAGGGGCGCAAGTTCGCCGAGTTCTGCCTTGAGGTTTCGGGTGGCAAGCGCGCCTTCTTCATGATGCCGCAGACACCTTTCACCCAGTCGACCTTCAACAACTTCAAGATCGCCTACGACAAGGTCGGCGGCGCCACCGAGCTGCTGATCTATGACGACAAGAAGCCGAGCCTGCGCACCGAGGTCGACCAGGCCATGCGCTACAATGCCGACTGCATCTTCGTCGGTGGCTACCTGACCGACACCACGGTCCTGCTGCGGGACCTGTTCCGCGCCGGCTTCAAGGGCAAGATCGTCGGCCCCGGTTATTCGATCAACCAGAAGCTGGTCGAATCGGTGGGTCAGCCGGAGGCAACGGAAGGCGCCTACGGCATGCTGCCCTCGCCGCAGGAGGGCTCCAACGGCTGGAAGAAGGTTGCGGACCTGATCAAGCAGGCCAGCCCGGACCCGTTTTCGTGCCAGATCTATGACCACATCAACCTCGCCATCCTGGCGATGGCACAGGCCAAGGACGCCAGCGGGCAGGCCATCCGCGACACGGTCCGCGCTGTCAGCCAGGGCGGCGGAGAGAAGGTCGACAATGCGGTCGACGGCCTGAAAGCAATCGCCGCCGGCCGGAAGGTCGATTATGACGGCGCATCCGGCCCTTGCGACTTTACCGAACTTGGCGACATCACCGACGTCAAGTTCCGTTACGAGCAGGTCAAGGCAGGGAAGATGGCCTTGGTCCGGATCGCCTGATCCGGCTAAGGGGCATGGTCTCATCCATCATTCAGGCCTTGCTCAACGGGCTGGTGTCCGGGACCATTCTGGCGGTCCCGGCGATCGGCTTCACGGCCATTTTCGCGGTCCTGCGCTATCCCAACTTCGCGATCGGCTCGCTGGCCACCATCGGCGCCTATGCGGGCTGGCTCGCCAATGTCCGGCTCGGGTGGCCGCTCGAAGCCAGCTTCGGCCTGGCTTTCGTCGGGGCCGGGATCGCGACGCTGGCGGCCGAGTGGCTGGCGGTGCGGCCGCTTGAGAAGAGCGGCGCGCTGATGATGGCGATCTGCTCGCTCGCCGTCGGGATCGTTCTGGAAAACATCGTGCGCTTCGCCTTCGGCAACGAGGCGCGCGGCTTCAATGTGCCGCTGATGCGCGACATCCGCTTTGGCGATCTGCGCATGTCCCCCCAGCAGGTCGAGAACTTCGCAGTCGCGCTTCTCCTGATGGCGCTGCTCTGGGCGGCGCTGAACCTCACCCGGATGGGCCGCGCCATGCGGGCGACCGCTGACAACCCTGATCTCGCCAGGCTGAAGGGCGTGCAGCCTGGCACGGTGGCGGCGATCACGGTCCTGGTCGGCGGCGGCCTGGCCGGCATTGGCGGGATGCTGGTCGCGCTCGACACCGCGGCCGATCCGCTCACCGGGTTTCGCCTGATCCTGTCGGTCTTCGCGGCTGCGGTCCTTGGTGGGTTGGGCTCGATCCCGGGCGCTGTGCTGGGCGCCCTGATCATCGGCATGGTGGAGGAACTGACAGTGCTTCTGCTGGCCCCCAACTACCGGACCGCCATCGGCTTCGCCGTCATCCTGATCGTGCTCACGGTCAGGCCTTCGGGCCTGTTCGGCGAGAGGGCCGGCTGATGCTCAACTACATCATCTTCATCCTTGTGGTCGCCGGCGTCTATGCCCTGCTGGCACAGTCGCTGACGCTGTCTTGGGGTCTGGCAGGCCTCGTCAACCTTGGCCTCGTCGGCTTCTTCGCCATCGGCGCCTATGCCTCCGCCATGACGACCAAGTGGGGCGGCTGGCCGATCCCGCTTGGATTGCTGGCGGCAACGGTCCTTGGCCTCTTCACAGGCTTTATCGTGACCATTTCGACCTTGCGCCTGCGCGACGACTACCTGGCCATCGTCACGCTCGGCTTCGCGGAGGTGGTCCGTCTTGTGGCCTCGAACGAGATCTGGTTGACCGGCGGAACGGACGGGATTGCCGGTGTGCCGTCGATGATTCCGCGCGCCTGGGGTCAGGGCTACCATGTCACGATGCTCGCCATCGTCAGCGTGCTCGCCATCGCAACCTGCGCGCTTGTGCGCCATCTGGCGGCAAGCCCGTGGGGCAGGGCGCTAAGGGCGGTGCGCGAGGATCAGGTCGTGGCGGCGGTTGCGGGCAAGCCCGTCATCCGCCTGAAAGCGCAGGCTTTCTCCATTGCTGCCGCAATCGCTGCGCTGGCAGGCGCCATTTACGGTCACTACACCAGCTATGTGGCGCCCGATATCTACCAGCCGCTGATCACGATCTACGTCTTTCTTGCCGTCACGGCCGGCGGCGTTGGCCGCCCCGCCGGCGCGTTCCTCGGCGCCTACCTGCTGATCGGATTTCTCGAGCTGACCCGCTTCATGGCCGAGATCGTGCCGGGCGTCAGTCCGGTGCAGGCGGCGGCAACCCGCGAAATCCTGGTGGGTCTGGCGCTGATCCTGCTGCTCCGGCTCAAGCCGAACGGCATCATGCCCGAGCGGAACCAGAAAGCCCCACCTTCGACAGCATGAAGCGAGGACCATCATGAGCGCCATCATTGACGAACTGACCGCCTGCAGCCGCAGCCTGGTCGCATCCGACGGCCCCGGCACGCTCTATGCCCGCCTCGATGAGGCCGTCAAGACGCTGGTCGGACACCGGCTCTTCACGCTTCTGGTGGTGGTCGAGGGCGGCATGGAGGTGGAACGCATCTACTCGTCGGATCCGGTGGCCTACAAGCTGACGGGCCGCAAACTGATGAGCAAGACATTATGGGGTGATCACGTGATCAGGGGTCTCCAGCCCTGGCATGGCCGCACCATGGCCGACATTCGCTGGGCCTTTTCCGATCACGAATTGATCGAAAGCCTGGGTTGCGGCTCGTGCATCAACATCCCGGTCATCGTCTTCGGCCGCATGATCGGCACGATGAATGTCCTCGACCGCGAGCACGCCTATGATGACAGCGCGGTGGCCACGCTCAGCCTGTTCGCGCCGATCCTGACCCTGCCCTTCGCCGAAGCGGCGAAGGCAATCGAATCCCGCAGCTGAAGAGCCCGACATGGCGAATTCCCACGTCCATGTCACAGCGGCGATGACCAGGCTGGGCCAGAATGCGCCCATACCCGACGGCTATCTGGCGCGGCGCGCCTGACGCGCCGCCTCGGCGACGGCGACGGCGAGGGTCTGGGCGCTGGTCAGCAGGGTCGGCATCTCGATGTACTCGTCCGGCGTATGGCCGCCGCCACCGGATGGTCCAACGCTGCACAGGGTCGGGCAGCCGACATTCGCGGTGTAGCCTGAATCGGCGCAGCCGCCGCTGAAATCGGCTGTGACATCGACGCCGAAGCGGGATGCGGCGCGGGTGTAGATATCGAGCAACTGCACGGAGGCCGGGCTCTGCGTCAGCGGCAGAAACTCCCCGAGGATCGCGAGTGTGGCGGAGGTGCCGTCAACAGACGGGATCTCCACAATGGACCGGATGGCGCCGACGAGTTCATCGCGCTGCGCCGGTTCGACGTAGCGCAGGTCGATCTCGCACCAGGCCGAAGGGGCGATCGTGTTGACCGTCTGGCCGCCCCCGATCAGGCCGACATTGACCGACACGCCCCGCTCGAGGTTGGTCAGGGCATGCAGCGGTGCGACCTTCTGGGCAAGATCAAGGATCGCCGAGCGTCCGCGCGCATAGTGCGCGCCCGAATGCGCCGCCTTGCCCACGAACTCGGCACGCATGAAGACCCCACCCTTGCGTCCGCGCGTGATCACCTGCGTACGCCGGTTGCTTGTCACCGTTTCGCTTTCGGCAAGTTCGCTTTCGGCAAGACGCGACGGCTCGGCATTGAACACCGCACTGGCCTCGCGGGCATGGGCTTCGATCAGCCCGCGCGACGACGGCGAGGCGATCTCCTCGTCTGAGGTCGTCAGCATCAGCAGCGGCGATTCAGCCCCGCCAAGCGCGGCAAACGCGGCCATGACGAAAGCTTCGATCACCAGACCAGACTTCATGTCGGCGACGCCGGGCCCGTAGCCGCGCCCATCAACGACTGTGAAGGGCCGCCGCGTCGGCTCACCCTTCGGAAACACGGTGTCACGATGGCCCATCAGCATGATGGGGCGGTCGAGCACGCCGTCGGCAGCCGGCAGCCGCGCTGACAGGCCATCGCCAAAGCGGTCATGCGGCATGCGCCGAATGTCGAGGCCATGGGATTGCCAGAACCGGACCAGAACCTCCCCGGCCGCATCGACGCCAGGCTTGTCGTACGTGCCGGAGTCGGCATTGACGAGATCCCTGAGCAGGTCGACCATCGCGGCCTCCTGCGAGGCCAGCCAATCGGCCAATGTCTGGTTCTGCGCGTCGATCGTTCCGGTCATCAGCGATAGTCCTTGCATTCAACGAAAATCTGACTGTAAATTCCATATATCGAAAATCAAGTTCCATTTTCTGGAACATTCTGGAGATCGATGGTGTCCATTCTGGTGAGTGCCGCGAAGGTCCTGCGCTGCTTCTCCGGTGATTGCGCCGAAGTCTCTGTGACCGAACTGGTGCAGCGGCTCGGCATGCCCAAGAGCAATGCGTCACGGCTGTTGCGATCGATGCGGGATGCGGGACTTCTGGAAAGCGTGGGCACCGGCAAACGCTACCGACCCAGCCTGATGCTGGTCGATGTGGGCCGCAGCTACAGGCGGGCGTCGACGCTGGTGCAACGCGCCGATGAGGTGGTGGCGCGGGTGTCGGCCGCCTGCGGGCACACCGGCTATGTCAGCCAGCGCGATGGCCTGGACATCACCGCCGTGACCGATCATCCCGGCAGCAATGCCCTCAGGGTCGTCAGTTCCATCGGCCGCAAGCTGCCGGCCTTCGCCAGCGCCACCGGGCGCAGCCTGCTGGCACGCCTCACTGACGACGAGGTCACGGCGCTGTATCCACGCGGACTGCCGCCGC
This sequence comes from Hyphomicrobiales bacterium, assembly GCA_026400555.1. GTDB lineage: Bacteria > Pseudomonadota > Alphaproteobacteria > Rhizobiales > Beijerinckiaceae > Allobosea. The sequence continues at coordinate 1,872 of JAPLOW010000159.1, read as the reverse complement.
AACCGTCAGCGACCTCGCCGCAAGACATGGCGCACCTGCTCGAGCGGCTTGCCCAGATCCGCCGGCGCGGCATCGCTGTCTCCCATGATGAGGCCAATCGCGGGGTCTCGGCTGTTGCGGTGGCCGTCGGCGACCAGCGGCAGCGGGAAGAGGTATCGCTCTGCATCGTGTTTCCGGCTGCGACCTGCGACCCCGCCGAACGCGACCAGATCGCACAGGACCTGTTCGACGGGGCGGCGGAAATCGCAGGTCTGGTCAATGACCGTCTGTTCCCGATATCGCTCGTCGGCAAGACCCTGAAAGCGGCATGAGGCCAGCATGAGCAGCGCAACCGGGATGACACCGTCACGCTGGCGCGTCGGCCTCGACATTGGCGGCACCTTTACCGATTTCGTCCTCTATGACAGCGATGATGGCGGCATCACCCTGCACAAGCGGCTGACCACGGCCAAGGACCCCTCGGAAGCGGCGCTTCTCGGCCTTGAGGAGGTCCTCGCGATGCGTGGACTGGGCTTCGCCGACCTTGGCGACATCGTCCATGGAACCACGCTGGTGACCAACGCCATCATCGAGCGCAAGGGCGCGCAGCTTGGCCTGATCACGACCAAGGGTTTTCGCGATGTGCTGGAGATGGGCACAGAGCAGCGCTACGACATCTATGACCTGTTCCTCGCCTTTCCCGCACCGTTCGTGCCGCGCGACCGCAGGCTGGAGGTCCGCGGGCGCATGGATTGCGACGGCCAGGTCGTGAGCGCGCTCTCGCGCGACGACATCGAGCGGGCGGCCCACATGCTGGTGGCTGCAGGCTGCGAAGCGGTGGCGGTGGCGTTCCTCAACGCCTATGCCAACCCGGCCCATGAACAGGAAGCGCGCCGGATCATTGCGGCGCTCTATCCGGATCTTGCCGTGTCGCTGTCGGCGGAGGTTGTCGCGGAGATGGGGGAATACCAGCGCACCGTCACCACCTGCGCCAATGCCTATGTCCAACCGCTGATGGCCCGCTATCTGGGCCGGCTTGAGCGGGTGCTGGCGCAGCGCGGCTTTCGCGGCGCGCTGCGCCTGATGCATTCAGCCGGCGGGCTGGTCTCGCCTGAAACCGCCGCCAGCCTGCCGATCCGGCTTCTGGAAAGCGG
>JAPLOW010000159.1:0-716 GCA_026400555.1 Hyphomicrobiales bacterium | reverse complement strand
GGGCGGGCGGCGGCCTGGCGACCGCCCTGTTCGGCGAATTGGCCGGCAAGCCCGACGTGATCTCGTTCGACATGGGCGGCACCACCGCCAAGGCCTGCATGATCGAAGGCGGGCGTGCGGAGATCGCGCCGATGCTGGAAGCGGCGCGCGTGCACCGCTTCACCAAAGGCTCCGGTCTGCCGATCAAGGCGCCGGTCATCGAAATGATCGAGATCGGGGCCGGGGGCGGCTCGATCGCGGCGATCGACGAAGTTGGCCTGCTGAAGGTCGGGCCGCACTCAGCCGCCTCCGATCCGGGTCCGGCCTGCTACGGGCTCGGCGGCACGCAGGCGACGGTGACGGACGCCAATCTGGTTCTCGGCTACTACGACCCCGGTTTCTTCCTCGGAGGCCGGATGAAGCTCGATCTGGATGCTGCCCGGCGGGCCATTGCTGCGGTTGGTGCGCCGCTTGGCCTCAATGTCGAGCAGACGGCGCTGGGAATCCACAAGGTCGTCGTCGAGAGCATGGCGGCCGCCACGCGCGTGCACCTGATCGAGAAGGGCAAGGATCCGCGCCATTACGCCATGGTCGGCTTTGGCGGAGCCGGCCCGGCCGCGGGAGTTATCGCCGCCGCGACCCTCGCGCGCGACCTGGGCAGCGACAACCTCATTTCGTTCGACATGGGCGGCACCACCGCCAAGGCCGGTCTGATCGAGGGGGGACGCTATCGCACC
>JAPLOW010000131.1 GCA_026400555.1 Hyphomicrobiales bacterium | reverse complement strand
GGACGAGTGGCCCGCCATGGTAAGGGCGCTGAGGTGCCCCTGAGGTATCGGCGCGGCGCTCAGAACAAGGATCCGACCAAGCGGCAGCCTGAGCGCTTGCGGCGGCAGGCATTGAGCGCGCCATTCTGTGCTCCCACGAGGCTTGAGTCGCCCCAGTAGGAGCCGCAGCCGCCGCCGGAGGTGACGGCAAAGGCCTTCGGGCCGCGCTTGGCGCGGTAGTTCGAGTAGACGCGCTGGCAAGCCCGGCTGAGTTGCTGCGCCTCGGCCGACTGGTTGAAACCGACAGGCTCCATCGGGGCAAGGGCGGCGAGCGCAAGCCCGAGCAGGCCAAGCATCAGTAGCTTTCTCACCATCATTTTGCTTTCAACAGCAAGATCTTGCGCCGCATCCCTCTGATCTGGAAACAAAATGGCGGGGCAGTTAACTCCTGCAGATCGAAGCACAAAACCCGCTGTTATCCGCCGGTCCGAGATCGATACTGTTTGGGTGTATGGCCGGTGATCCGCTTGAACAGACGGTTCAGGTGCGTTTGATCGTGAAAGCCACATAGCGCCGCGATCTTGTCGATCGGTGTCGACGAGTTTCGTAGCAAATGCCCGGCCTTGGCGATGCGCCGGCCAACGATGTAGGCATGCGGCGAGCGCCCGGTGCTTTTCTTGGCGAAGGCCCGGGAGACGTGCGCGATGCTGAGGCCTGCCTTTCGCGCCAGAATGGCGACGGACAGGCGCCTGTCGAGTTTCGCGGCCAGATAATCAAGGACCCGCACCAGTTGGGCCGTCGCGATCCGCCCGCTGAGATCGCGCCGCGGAGTGGGAACGTCAGAGTAGTTGCTTGCAAGGTGAATTGCCGTCTCGCGGGCAAGAACCGCGATCATCTCGGCGTCGAGCGGCTGGTGACCGGTCACCGCTCCGGACAGAGGGTAAGCCACGCCGCGAAGGTCCTGATCCTCATCGAACGCCGCCGCCTGGAATGAAACCGGGTTCAGGCCGAGTGCGGATTTAGCAAGGCGGCTGACGACTGGCGCGTCGATGCGCAACTTCCTGAAGCGCTGCGGTATGCCAGGGTTGTAATCGAATGACTGTCCGGCTGGCACCAGGATGATTGGCGCAGCCAGATGGATTGTCTCCAGTTCAGCGCCGCCGATCACAACAGCGCCGCCGATCGGCTGATCCCAGAACAGCACACAGTGGCGGGTCGCGATGGCAGGCCACCCGATTGCCGAGCCCGCTTTGGTGAGGCGGGCCTCGATCGTGATATCCGGCCAGCCAAGGGGAGCGCTCGACACCAGCAAGGACGCCTCTGTGCGGGGAGAAAAGTCGTTCACCTAAGCCTCCACCGCTTCGCTGTGTTCCGTCCGTCTCGGTGCCGCTAGCAACGCCGGTAGGGCCTCGGCAACGAATTTTATAAGAAGAGCAGAAATGTGCAAAAACTAAGCAGTCCTGTGCACGGAAAACGCCATGTTGTCTGACACTGAAACTTCTAAACTTTACGAAAGGAAACAGGATCAAGGCAGCCGGACCGGGTCCATGAGAATGATGTCCAGACTGGCATTGGCTCACATGGAGCTGTTTGTCCTGCTGGTGATGGCGACCATCACTCCTGCTCTCGTTCACGCCCAGGGAGGCCCCATGTCAGCAAGCGCGTCATTCCAGTTGTCGTCTGACGGATACACCATGGCCGCGGTGAAGGCCGGGAGTGGCCCGGCTGTGATCATTGTGTACGGGCTCGGAGGCAGGAAGGAAGATTTCTGGGGGCGTGATCGCTGAACTCCAGGGTTTCCATACGGTTTATGCCTTCGACATGCTCGGCTTCGGCCAGTCGGCGCGTACGAGCCCATCGGTCGGCATCAACCGGCAGGCTGATGTTGTTGCCGCCCTGATGGTTGCAGAAAACCTCGACCGGGCGGTGATTGTCGGCAATTCACCGGGCGGCCGGGTTGCCGCCACCTTTGCCGCGCGACATCCACAGAAGGTCGCAAAGCTCGTGTTTGTCGATGTCGCGGGCCTGAAAGTGACGCTGGGCGGCCCTCCACTAGTAAACTTCACCCCCCGACACCGTCGAGGATATGCAGAAGCTGCTTCAGACCGTCATTGTGTCGTCCTTCGCCCACAGCACCGAATTCGCGGTGAAAGCCGTTGCGGACTTCAAGGCTGGGGGGAGGCCGCCACAATCGGCAAACTGTTCGCCGGCTTTGCCGATCCCACCAACAAAAACGGGTTCTGGACGAGATATTGCCTGACATCGTCGCTCCAACGCTGGTCGTCTGGGGCGCGAAGGACGGGCTGTTCCCGACCGTGCCGGCGGATGTCGTCCTTGCCGGGCTCAAGGACGGACGGAAGGTCATCATGGACGATGCAAGCCATGTCCCGCAGATCGACAGTCCCAAACCACTTTCGGCGCTGATAGGGAGCTTCGCGCGTTGAGGGGATGATGGCAGCCCTTTGCGCCCCCGTCAGCAGAGAGGCGGTACTTCCCATCCGGTTGTCCGCGCGCTAACCCTTGTTGCATGACACGCACAGCGCTTTACACCGGTTCCTTTGATCCCGTCACCAACGGCCATGTCGATGTGGTTCGGCAAGCCTGCCGTATGGTCGATCGTCTCGTGGTGGCGATTGGGGTTCATCCGGGCAAGGCGCCGCTGTTCAGCGCCGATGAACGGGCACAGATGCTGCGCGAGGTGTGCGGGCCGCTCGCGCGCGGCGAACAGGCGGTCCTCGATGTCGTGACCTTCGATGACCTCGCCGTCAACGCCGCGCACAGGGCAGGGGCCACGATGATGATCCGTGGGCTTCGTGACGGCACCGACCTTGACTACGAAATGCAGATGGCTGGCATGAACGGGGTGATGTCGCCTGACCTGCTGACTGTGTTCCTGCCGGCCTCGCCGCGCGTGCGCCCTGTCACAGCGACGCTGGTCCGCCAGATCGCGGCCATGGGCGGGGATATCTCGCAGTTCGTTCCCGAGGCGGTCGCGCGGCGGCTGACCCAACGCTTTTCGAAGCCATAACAATCCAAGCTTGCATTTTCGGCCTGTGAATGGTGTCAGTCGCTGGGTCATGAGCTGCTCCGACTCGCGATCTCCGCCATGCTGCGCTGCAAACAGGGTTCCCATGCGTCTGTCCCGCTATTTCCTGCCCATCCTGCGTGACACCCCCAAGGAAGCGGAGATCGTCTCCCATCGCCTGATGCTTCGCGCCGGTATGATCCGCCAGCAGGCGGCGGGGAGCTACACGCTGCTGCCGCTCGGCCTGCGCGTGCTCAACAAGATCAACGCCGTCATCCGCGAGGAACAGAACCGCTCCGGAGCGGTCGAACTCCTGATGCCGACCATCCAGTCAGCCGATCTTTGGCGAGAGAGCGGCCGCTACGACGCCTACGGCAAGGAAATGCTACGCATTCGTGACCGGCATGACCGCGAGATCCTGTTCGGGCCGACCAATGAGGAAATGGTCACCGAGATCTTCCGGTCCTACGTGAAGTCGTACAAGGAACTGCCGCTGAACCTCTATCATATCCAGTGGAAGTTCCGCGATGAGGTGCGCCCGCGCTTCGGCGTGATGCGGGGCCGCGAGTTCCTGATGAAGGACGCCTATTCCTTCGATCTCGACAAGGCCGGCGCGGTGCACGCCTACAACAAGATGTTCGTGGCCTATCTGCGCACCTTCGAGCGCCTCGGCCTCAAGGCGGTCCCCATGCGTGCCGACACTGGTCCTATCGGAGGCGATCTCAGCCATGAGTTCATCATCCTGGCCTCGACGGGTGAAAGCGAAGTCTTCTGCCACGGTGACTTCCTTGATTTCGCCGTGCCGCCCGCCGAGACGAATTTCGACGACATTGCGGGTCTGCAGGCCATCGTCGACAGCTGGACATCGCTCTATGCGGCCACGTCCGAGATGCACGACGAAGCTGCCTACACAGCCATTCCCGAAGCATCTCGGGTGTCAGCGCGCGGCATCGAGGTTGGCCACATTTTCTACTTCGGCACCAAGTACTCCGAACCCATGGGCGCGACGGTCGCAGGCCCGGACGGCAAGGATACGCATGTGCACATGGGCTCTTACGGTATTGGTCCGACGCGGTTGATCGCGGCCCTTATCGAAGCCAATCATGACGAGGCAGGCATCATCTGGCCCGATGCGATCGCGCCCTTCACGGTGTCGCTGCTCAACCTGAAAACCGGCGATGCCGGAACGGAAGCCGCCTGCGACGAACTCTATGCCACGCTGACGAAGGCGGGCGTGGATGTGCTGTACGATGATCGGGACGAGCGTCCGGGCGCCAAGTTTGTCGTCAACGACCTGATCGGCTCGCCCTGGCAGTTGATCGTCGGGCCCAAGAGCCTCGCGGATGGCAAGGTCGAGCTCAAGCGTCGCCGGACCGGCGAGCGCGAGGTGCTGACGCCGGCCGCCGCACTCAGCAGGCTGATTGGCAAGGCATGAGCCAGCCATGAGCGACACAGCGGCGGACACGCGGCCCTTTGCCCGCTTCGAGTGGATGCTCGCGTCGCGCTATCTGCGCACGCGGCGGCGCGAGGGCTTCGTCTCGGTCATCGCCGGCTTCTCCTTTCTCGGCATCATGCTGGGCGTCGCCACGTTGATCATCGTGCTGTCGGTGATGAACGGCTTCCGCAAGGAGTTGCTCGACAAGATCGTCGGCGTGAACGGCCATATCTTCCTCACCCCGATCGAGCGCCCGCTCGACGACTACCGCGAGGTGGCCGACAAGCTGATGGCCGTGCATGGCGTCAAGCTGGCGATCCCGATGGTGGAAGGGCAGGCGCTGGCCTCGTCGCAGTATGGCAACAGTGGCGTGCTCGTGCGCGGGATGCGTGAAGCCGACATCAAGCGCATTTCCTTCATTGCCGGCAACATCAAGCAAGGAACGCTCGACGGCTTCGACGCGGCGGCCGGCATCGCCATTGGCGAGCGCCTGGCGCAGACGCTGTCGATCAGGGCCGGCGACACACTGACCGTGATCAGCCCGCGCGGTGCGGCGACGCCGTTCGGCACGATGCCGCGCATCAAGGCCTATCCCGTGGTGGCCGTGTTCGAGATCGGCATGTCGGAGTTCGACGGAACCTTCGCCTTCATGCCGCTTGGCGAGGCACAGGCCTATTTCAACCGCGATGACGACGTGAACGTGATCGAGGTCTTCATCGAGAACGCCGACCGGACCCAGAACGTGAGGGACGCAATCGAGGCGAACGCGCCGCGTCCGCTGGTGCTGACCGATTGGCGGCAGCGCAACCGGACCTTCTTCTCCGCGCTTGAGGTCGAGCGCAATGTGATGTTCCTGATCCTGATGCTGATCGTGCTGGTCGCGGCCCTGAACATCGTCTCGGGCCTGATCATGCTGGTGAAGGACAAGAGCTCGGACATTGCGATCCTGCGCACCATGGGCGCCACCAGCGGCTCGATCCTCCGGATTTTCCTGATCACCGGAGCGTCGATCGGGGTTGTCGGCACCCTGGCGGGCTTTGGGCTCGGCCTGTTCATCTGCGCCAACATCCAGGCGATCCAGCAATTCGCCTCCCGGATCAGCGGGACGCAGCTGTGGGACCCGACCGTCCGTTTCCTGACCGAGATTCCGGCGGAGACCAATCCGACCGAGGTGGCCGCCGTCGTGGGGATGGCGCTCGTGCTGTCGCTTCTGGCCACGCTCTACCCGGCCTGGCGCGCCGCGAAGCTCGATCCCGTAGAAGCGCTGCGGTACGGGTGAGCGATCATGGCCGAGCCGATCACGCCAGCCCTGTTCCTGTCCAAGGTCGACCGCAGCTACCAGCAAAGCGGCGGCTCGCTGGACATCCTCAAGAAGGCGGATTTCGCCATCTGGCCCGGCGAGCTCGTCGCGCTGGTGGCGCCGTCAGGCACCGGCAAGTCGACACTGCTGCATGTGGCAGGCCTGCTCGAACATCCAGATGCCGGCGAGGTCTTCATCGGCGGGGCCGCGACCGCCACGCTTGACGACGCCGCGCGCACGCGCCTGCGCCGCACGGAAATCGGCTTTGTCTACCAGTTCCACCATCTCCTACCCGAGTTTTCCGCACTGGAGAATGTGGCGATGCCGCAGCTGATCCGCGGTCTTGGCAAGGCGGAGGCGAGGATGCGGGCGGCTGAACTGCTCGGCTTCCTGGGGCTTGGCGAGCGTCTCAAGCACCGGCCCGGCGAATTGTCCGGCGGCGAGCAGCAGCGCGTCGCCATTGCGCGCGCCGTCGCCAATGCGCCGCGCCTGCTGCTGGCCGATGAGCCGACCGGCAACCTCGATCCGGGCACCTCGAAACACGTCTTCCGGACGCTCACCTCGCTGGTGCGTGCCTCCGGTCTCGCGGCCTTGATCGCCACCCACAATCTGGAGCTTGCCGGCCAGATGGACCGCCGGGTCACGATCAAGGGCGGGCAGGTGGTCAATCTGGATTGAGCAGATCGCCATTGCGGGGAGCCGCAACCGATGAGGAATTCCACGGGTTGAACATCCACGCTGACCGTCGTTTCCCGAGGCGTGCGCCTGGACCTCCGGCGCGCTGATCTCGATCCGGAGCGGATAAGCACATGCATTCCGTGTCGGTCAGGTTCGGGCACGTCATGCGGCAATGGATCATGGCAGCAACATTCGAAGCCGTGCTGTCCGTCTGCGCACCTGCCGTGCTGACATCGACGACGGTCAGCGGCAACGCGATAAACAGCTTTTTTGACAACGTGGCGCGTGGAGCCTCCGCCGAGGATTCCGCTGACCTGTCACGATTTTTCCAACGAAGGATCAAAGAACGCAGCGACAATCGTCCCGAGCGGCTCAGGCAACTGGTTGCGGAAGCCGGCGACCAATGTCGCGAAAGCGCCGCAGGGACCAGCTGCGTGATCAATCGGGAGTATGTCAAGCCTGCTGCCTTCGAGGGGAAAGCGGCTCAGCGCTCAGGCGATGGGACCTGTCCATCAGCTGGCTGCGGACAAGTTCCGAAAGGGTTGATCCCGTCGTTCGCATGGTCGTGAAGCCAGTGATGGTGCTGTCATCCTCGCGGTAGGTGTAACCGCGAAGGTCGAAAGCAGCAGCCCGAATCAAGGCCAACCACCCCGGCTGGCTGCATCACGATGCTCCATCGGGTGACGGCGCGGGCGCATTAACCCTGACCCAATTCACGCCGAAAGCGTGTTTGACAAGAGAACAAAACAAATACATAAGCGGACATAACAAAAACTTGGAGTTGAGTTATGACCCGTCGTCTTGTTGTTGGCGTCACCGAACTGGCATCCTTGGGCACATTCATCGTGATGATCCTGACCTGGGCGGCGCTTCTGTCCGGCCCTGGGGTGTGAACATCCCGACATCGTAGGATGCCGGGCCTCGACGCGCCGGTTGAGCGGCGCGATAACGGATCGGGGAGGGTCCGATGCCCGTGATTCCAGACGATGTCGCCTTTGTGCATCTGCACGTGCATTCGAGCTATTCCCTGCTCGAAGGAGCGATGACGGTTGAGAAGCTTGCCAAGCTTGCGGTGGCCGACACCCAGCCCGCCCTGGCCCTGACCGACACCAACAACCTGTTCGGGGCGCTTGAATTTTCGGAGAAGCTGGCCGGCCTCGGCGTTCAGCCGATCGTTGGCATTCAATTGAGCGTTGATTGCGCCGATGCGCAGGCCGATTCACGCCGCCCGATGCTTGTATCGCATCCGCATCTCGTGCTGCTGGCGGCGAGCGAGGCCGGTTATGCGGGCCTGCTGGCGCTGGTGAGCGCCGCCTACATGCTGCCCGAGCTTGGAGCCCCGCCGGTCGTATCGCTCGATCTGCTGGCCGCGCATGCGCAAGGCGTGATCGCGCTGACCGGCGGGCAGGATGGCCCGGTTGACTCAGCCTTGCGCGAGGGCCGGCATGAGCTCGCCGCCTCCCGTCTGGCGCGGCTGCACAAGGCCTTCGGCGACCGGCTCTATGTCGAGATCCAGCGGCCGGCCCTTGGCGGTGGCCTCGAGACCGAGGCGGATCTGCTGGCGCTGGCCTATCAGCATGACCTGCCGATCGTCGCCGCGAACGTGCCCTTCTTCGGCAAGGTTGCCGATCACGAGGCGCATGACGCCCTGATGGCAATCGCGGCCGGACGCCTGATGTCGGATGATGACCGCCGGCGCGTCAGCGAGGGCCAGTTCTTCGCCACGCGCGCCGAGATGGTCAAGCGCTTTGCCGATCTGCCGGAGGCTGCAGCCACAACCGTTGAGGTCGCGATGCGCTGCGCCTGGCGTCCGGTCGTGCGCAAGCCGATCCTGCCGCGCTTCGAGACGGCCGACGGCCGCGACGAGGCGGCGGAGTTGCGCGACCAGGCCGAGGCGGGCCTCAGCGAGCGGCTGGCGGCGCATGGGCCGTCTGCCGGCTTCTCGGTCGACGACTACCGCAAGCGGCTGGATTTCGAGCTCTCCATCATCGAGCGGATGAAGTTCCCCGGCTATTTCCTGATCGTTGCCGACTTCATCAAATGGGCCAAGAGCCAGGGCATTCCGGTTGGGCCAGGCCGCGGCTCGGGCGCCGGCTCGCTGGTCGCCTATGCGTTGACCATCACCGATGTCGATCCCTTGCGCTTCGGGCTGCTGTTCGAGCGCTTTCTCAACCCCGACCGCGTCTCGATGCCGGACTTCGACATCGACTTCTGCCAGGACCGGCGCGAGGAGGTGATCGACTACGTCAAGCAACGCTATGGGGACGCGCGCGTCGCACAGATCATCACCTTCGGGACGCTTCTGGCGCGCGGCGTGATGCGCGATGTCGGCCGCGTGCTGGAAATGCCCTATGGCCAGGTCGATAAGCTGACCAAGCTCGTGCCGCAGGCGCCGGGGAAGATCACGCCGCTGGCCGAGGCGATTTCCGGCGAGCCGAAGCTGCAGATGGCGGCGAAGGACGAGCCCATCGTCGGGCGCATGCTGGAGATCGCGCAGAAGCTGGAGGGGCTGCACCGGCACGCCTCGACCCATGCCGCCGGCGTGGTGATCGGCGACCGGCCGCTCGATCAACTCGTGCCGATGTACCGCGATCCGCGCACTGGCGCGCGCGTCACGCAATACAACATGAAGTGGGTGGAGCAGGCCGGGCTGGTCAAGTTCGACTTCCTTGGCCTGAAGACCCTGACCGTTCTGACCACGGCGGCCAGGCTGATCGCCCAGCGCGGCATCGAGGTGAAGCTCGACAGCCTGCCCTTCGACGACCCCAAAACCTATGAGATGCTGGCGCGCGGCGAGACGGTCGGCGTGTTCCAGGTGGAAAGCGCCGGCATGCGCAAGGCGCTGATCGAGATGAAGGCCGACCGCATCGAGGACCTGATCGCGCTGGTGGCGCTCTACCGGCCCGGCCCGATGGACAACATCCCGACCTATTGCCGCCGCAAGCTCGGGCTCGAACAGGCGAGCTACATCCACCCCGCGCTGGAGCCTTACCTGTCGGAGACGCATGGCATCATCGTCTATCAGGAGCAGGTCATGCAGGTGGCCCAGGCGCTGTCGGGCTATTCGCTCGGCGAGGCGGACCTGCTGCGCCGCGCCATGGGCAAGAAGAACCAGAAGGAGATGGACCAGCAGCGCAAGCGCTTCGTCGAGGGCGCGGTCGAGCGCGCCATTCCCGAGGCGCTGGCCTCGGAAATCTTCGACCTGCTCGACAAGTTCGCCAATTACGGCTTCAACAAGAGCCACGCCGCCGCCTATGCGATCGTCTCCTACCAGACGGCCTATCTGAAGGCGAATTATCCGGTCGAGTTCATGGCCGCGTCGATGACGCTGGACCTGTCCAACACCGACAAGCTGGCCGAATTCCGGCGCGACGCCGAGCGCATGGGCATCACGGTCGAGCCGCCCTCGATCAACCGCTCAGGGGTGCATTTCGATGTGCGCGACGGCGTCGTCCATTATGCGCTGGCGGCGATCCGGGGCGTCGGCGCCGAGGCGGTGGGCAGCATCGTGTCCGAGCGTGAGCGGGCAGGACCGTTCCGCGATCTAGCGGATGTCGCCCGCAGGCTTGATCCGCGCCGCATCAACAAGCGCACGCTGGAGGCGCTGATCGCGGCGGGTGCGCTCGATGAGCTGGAGCCGGACCGCGCCCGCGCCACGGCGGCCATCGACGGCATCATGGCGCTGGCGCAGCGCACGCGAGAGGCGGCGGAGGGCGGCCAGAACGAACTGTTCGGCACGGGCGCGGTCGATGCGCTGGTTATTCCGGCGACGCAGCCCTGGCTCGCCTCGGAGAAGCTGCAGAAGGAGCACGCGGCGGTCGGCTTCTTCCTCACCGGTCATCCGCTGGATGACTACCAGTCGGTGCTGACGCGGATGCGTGTGCGGCGCTTTGCGGAGTTCGCCGCCACGGTGCGCCAGACCGGCGCGTCCATGGGCCGGATCGCGGCCTCGGTCATCGACCGCAGCGAGCGCCGCACCAAGACCGGCAACAAGATGGGCATCGTGCAGCTCTCGGACCAGAGCGGCCATTTCGAGGCGGTGCTGTTTTCCGAAGGGCTGCAGCGCTTCCGCGACCTGCTCGAGCCGGGCAACGTCGTGCTGCTGATGGTCTCGGCCACGCTCGACGGCGACGAGGTCAAGCCGCGCATCGAGAGCGTCGAGCCCCTTGATGCCGCCGCCGCGCGCCAGAAGCAGGACATGCGCATCTTCCTGCGCGACGACAAGCCGGTCGCCGCCCTGGCCGAACGCCTCAGGCAATCCGGCGACGCCCGCGTCTCCGTCGTGGTCATCGTCGGTTCGGGCGAGGAGGAGATCGAGGTCGAACTCCCCGGCAAGCGCCTCGTCAATCCGCAGATCGCGGGGGCCTTGCGGGCGGTGCCGGGGGTAGTTAGCGTGGAGTTGAGTTGATAGCTAAAATTGAACTATGAATGTATTGTTTAAAAATAAGTCTGCAAAAAATGTATTAAATAAAATGTATAAATGCATAAAAGTATAAAAATGCAGCGTATAAAGTTTATATTATATTGTAAAATAGGTCTTATAAATTTTAGAAATAGACATATAATGAATTAATGTTACAAAAATAATAATTTATCAAAATATATATGTAAAAAATTTGAATTATTATTTTAAGTCTGAGGAAAATAATAATATTTTGTTGTTTTGATCCCATAGAAATATTTTACGTATTTGTCAGTCAAATAAAACAGTTCTAACTTGTAGCAATCAGCGGTTCGTTGGTGTGCAACCCAGAGCCTCCATGTTTCCCCTCCCTTGCCCTCCCGCCCAAACCCTGCTAACGAGCCGACCATCCCACATGCGGACTTTCACGGTCGGAAGCTCATTCCGTCCATCCGGTGGCGAAACGTGGTCTGACCACGCTTGGCCGCACTGGTCCGCAGAGGCACTTGTAACCGGAGAACACGACCATGGCAGTCCCTGAATTTTCCATGCGCCAATTGCTCGAGGCGGGCGCGCATTTCGGCCACCAGTCCCACCGCTGGAACCCCAAGATGTCCCAGTACATCTTCGGCGAGCGCAACAAGATCCACATCATCGACCTCGCGCAGTCCGTACCCATGCTGCACCGCGCCCTGCAGGCCGTGAGCGACACCGTGGCCCGCGGCGGCCGCGTGCTCTTCGTCGGCACCAAGCGCCAAGCGCAGGATCTCGTCGCCGACGCCGCCAAGCGCTCGGCCCAGTATTATGTCAACTCCCGCTGGCTTGGCGGCATGCTGACCAACTGGAAGACGATTTCGAACTCGATCCAGCGCCTGCGCAAGCTCGACGACATGCTCGCCGTCGGCGCCGCCGGCCTGACCAAGAAGGAGCGCCTGATGCTGTCGCGCGAACGCGACAACCTCGAAAAGGCGCTCGGCGGCATCAAGGACATGGGCGGGACGCCGGACATGATCTTCGTAATCGACACCAACAAGGAGCAGCTCGCTGTGAAGGAGGCCCAGCGCCTCAACATTCCGGTCGCCGCCATCGTCGACACCAACTGCGACCCCGACGGCATCACCTTCCCGATCCCGGGCAATGACGACGCCGGCCGCGCCATCTCGCTCTATTGCGACCTCGTCGCCCGCGCCGCCCTCGACGGCATCGCCCGCGGCCAGGGCAACAGCGGCGTCGACATGGGCGCCTCCGTCGCACCAATGATCGAGGAGCTGCCGACCGAAACCGGCGTGACTGGCTTCGAACTTCTGACCGCGCCGCGCGGCGCGCCGGACGACCTGACCCGCCTGTCGGGCGTCGGCCCGGAACTGGTCACCAAGTTGAACGAGGCCGGCCTGTTCCACTTCTGGCAGTTCGCCGCAATGTCGCCTGCCGATGAAGCGGCGGTCGACGCCCAGCTCAAGCTGTCGGGCCGTATCGCCCGCGATGGCTGGACCGCCCAGGCGCGCTCGCTCGTCGACGCATGAGGCGCGGGCCTCAGGCCCGTGCACCCATCCCGTTTCCACGTGCCGGCGCAGCCAGAAGCTGCGCCGGTTCAGCGTCTCACATGGTCCGGCCCGGCCGGGCATTCCGCTTGAAAGGTGAATGACATGACAGCGATTACGGCTGCCCTGGTGAAGGAACTGCGCGAGAAGACCGACGCCGGCATGATGGACTGCAAGACCGCGCTGGTCGAAAGCGGCGGCGACATGGAGGCCGCAGTCGACTGGCTGCGCAAGAAGGGCCTCTCGAAGGCAGCCAAGAAGGCCGGCCGCACCGCCGCCGAGGGCCTCGTCGCGGTCAACACCGCTGGCGCCTCGGGCGTGGTGATCGAACTCAACGCTGAAACCGACTTCCTCGCCAAGAACGAGCAGTTCCAGGCGCTCTGCCGCAATGTCGCCGGCGTTGCGCTCGCCATCGGTGAGGATGTCGAGGCCGTGAAGACCGCGGCCTATCCGGGCGGCGGCACCGTCCAGGAAGCCATCGCCAACGCCATTGCCACCATCGGCGAGAACATGGAACTGCGCCGCGCCCGCAAGCTTGCCGTTTCGGCGGGTGTGGTCGCCAGCTATCTGCACAACGCCGCCGGCGAGGGCCTCGGCCGCATCGGCGTGCTGGTTGCGCTCGAATCGACTGGCAAGGCCGACGAACTGGCCCTGCTTGGCCGCCAGATCGCCATGCATGTCGCCGCCACCAACCCGGTCGCGCTCGACCTCGCCTCGGTCGCTCCGGAAATCCTCGCCCGCGAAAAGGCGATCCTCGCCGACAAGAACGCCGGCAAGCCTGCGCATGTGCTGGAGAAGATCACTGAATCCGGCATGAAGTCCTACGCCAAGGAGTTCTGCCTTCTTGAGCAGGTCTACATCCATGACGGCTCCAAGTCGGTCGGCCAGGCCGTCAAGGACAGCGAAGGCAAGGTCGGCGCCCCGATCCGGCTCGCCGGCTTCGCCCGGTTTGCCTTGGGCGAGGGAATCACCAAAGAAGAGAGCGACTTCGCGGCGGAAGTCGCGGCGGCGGCAGGCGGAAAAGCCTGATTCGCCCCGGACCAACCAGGCGGCGCCGAAAGCGCCGCTTTTTTTTGCCGCATCGGCGGGGAGGCGGTCATGTCCAGTTTCAAGCGTGTGCTCATCAAGCTGTCCGGCGAGGCACTCGCGGCCCCTGACGGCTACTGGCTCTATCCGCAGGTGCTCAACACGCTGGCGGCCGACATCGCGGAAGCCTCGCGCGCCGGAATCGAGATCGCGCTTGTCATCGGCGGCGGCAACATCATCCGCGGCGCCCGCGTCAGCGCCGCCGGCTGGATCGACCGCGCCACGGCCGATTCGATGGGCATGCTCGCCACGGCGATGAACTCGATCGCGCTCGAGAACGCGGTCAACGCCGCTGGCGTCACGGCCCGCACCATGTCGGCCGTGTCGATGCCGACGATCTGCGAGACCTATGCGCGCCAGCCCGCACTGCACCACATGGAGCGCGGGCATGTCGTGATCATCGCGGGCGGCACCGGCAACCCGTTCTTCACCACCGACACGGCGGCGGTCCTGCGGGCGGCCGAACTGAAATGCGAGGCCGTGTTCAAGGCGACCCAGGTCGACGGCGTCTACAGCGCCGACCCCAAGAAGGACCCGAACGCGACGCGCTACGACCGGCTGACCCATGCCGAAGCCATCTCGAAGGAGCTTGGCGTGATGGACACGGCGGCCTTCGCTCTTGCGCGTGACGCTGGCCTCACCATCGGGGTCTTTTCAATTGCCCAGCCCGGCTCCATTTCTGCCGTGCTGAAAGGCGAGGGGCGGGCAACCTACGTTGTCCCCTGAGCCACTTGACCGGGCCTGACACGATCCGCATGGTCAGCACGCACTTCTGGACCACCTGACGAAAAGGCCGATCCCATGGCTCCTCCGACCTTCGACCTCAACGATATCAAGCGCCGCATGCAGGGCGCGGTGGCTTCGCTGAAGCATGACCTCAACTCACTGCGTACCGGCCGCGCCTCCGCCAGCGTGCTCGATCCGATCATGGTCGAGGCCTACGGCTCGAAGATGCCGCTGAACCAGGTCGCGACGGTCAGCGTCCCCGAAGCGCGGATGATCAGCGTCGCGGTCTGGGATCGCGGTATGGCGATGGCCGTTGACAAGGCGATCCGCGAGTCCGATCTCGGCCTCAACCCGCAGACAGAAGGCCAGACCATCCGCATCCGCATCCCCGAACTCAACGAGCAGCGGCGCAAGGAACTGGTCAAGGTTGCGCATAAGTATGCCGAGGAGGCCCGCGTCGCCGTGCGCCATGTGCGTCGCGACGGCCTCGAAGTGATCAAGAAGCTGGAGAAGGACGGCCTGATGTCCGAGGACGACGCCAGCCGCCACTCCGACCAGGTGCAGAAGGCCACCGATCAGTCCGTTTCTGAGGTCGACACGGCCCTTGCGACGAAGGAAAAGGAAATCATGCAGGTCTAGGTGCTGGTCGCCACGCGCGAATCAGTCAACTTGGGCGCGCCGGAGCCAAGCTTTCGTTCAGGCGCAGAAATCGGCTTGAAGACGCACACACCTGGTCCAGCTTGCGAAACCGATGAGTCCAAAAACCGACACTCTGAGACAGCCGGCTCCCGAGGGGCGGTCCGTTGCGCCCGGGCCGCGCCATGTCGCCATCATCATGGACGGCAACGGCCGCTGGGCGCAGGCGCGCGGCCTGCCGCGCACCGAGGGGCATCGGCGCGGCGTGGAAGCCCTGCGGCGCACGGTGCGCGCCGCGCGCGATCTCGGCATCGCGCATCTCACCATCTTCAGTTTTTCAACCGAGAACTGGCGGCGGCCCGCTCTGGAGGTCAGTTTCCTGCTCGGGCTGTTCAAGCGCTTCGTCCGCAATGACCTGGCCGAATTGCACGCCTCGAATGTGCGGGTACGGATGATCGGCGACCGCGACAGCACGCCTGCCGACATCCGAGACCTCATCGTCCAGGCCGAAACCCTGACCGCCGCCAATACGGCCCTGACCCTGACGATCGCATTCAACTACGGCGCGCGGGACGAGATCGTGCGCGCGGTCAACACGATGCAGGCTGAACGGGCAGCCCGAGGCGAACAAGGTCCAGTCAGCGAGGCCGACATCTCACGTCATCTCGACACCGCCAGCATCCCGGACCCTGATCTGGTGATCCGGACATCCGGTGAAGTGCGCCTCTCCAACTTCCTGATGTGGCAGGCGGCCTATGCCGAACTGGTGTTCACGCCGGTTCTGTGGCCGGATTTCGACCACACGGCCCTCGAAGTGGCCATCAACGAATTCCGCTTGCGCGATCGCAGATTTGGTGGACTGAGCAGGCAGGCCGTTTGACCGCCGCCCTTAAATCGGGTCAACCTCATCCTGTCCTTCAGGAACCCGTTTGATGGCCTTTGACGCCAATCCCTCACCGCCAAGGAGCGAGCTTGGGCTGCGCGTCATGTCCGGCGTGGTCATGGCTGTGGTGGCTCTGTTCACACTATGGTGGGGCGGTTGGCCGTTTGCGCTGCTCTGGACCCTCGTCGGCGTCATCGCCGCGTCCGAATGGCTGAAGATTGTCCTGCCGGAGGCGCCCGACCTGCATCGGTTCGGGCTGATGGGCGCGATTGCGCTCGCCGGGGTGACCGCTTTCATGGGGCATGAGGCGTTGGCCATCGGCTTGAGCATCGCTGCATCGTTCGGCACATGGCTTCTGGTTCAGCGCCCGGTCCGTCTCATCGCTGCGGCTGGCGTCCTTTATGCGGCGGCCATTGCGATCGCGCCGATCATCGTGCGGCTGGAGCCTCACCTCGGGCTGACGCTGATCGCCTGGTGCTTTGCCGTCGTCTGGGCCACCGATGTCGCGGCCTATTTCACCGGTAGGGCCTTCGGTGGTCCGAAGCTCTGGCCGGCGGTCAGCCCAAAGAAAACCTGGTCGGGCGCAATCGGCGGGGCCCTCGCCGGCGTGCTCGCGGGACTTGCGGTGTCCCTCATTGCCCGTCGCGCCGGCGTGCCGTGGCCGCTTGGCGCCTTCGCGACAATGGTCTGCAGTCTGGCTGCGTCTGCGGCCGGGCAGGCCGGCGATCTGCTGGAATCATCGTTGAAGCGCCGGTTTGGCGTGAAGGATTCCGGCTCCATCATCCCAGGCCATGGAGGCGTGCTCGACCGTCTCGACGCGTTCGTGATCGTGGTGACGCTGGTCGCCGTCGCCGTCGCGATCTGGCGCTGAGGAGTCAGGCCGATGCGCACGCTCAGCATCCTCGGTGCGACCGGGTCGATTGGGCGCTCGACGCTGGAGGTGGTGCGGGCAAACCCGGGACAGTTTCGGATCATTGCAGTCGTCGGCGGCCACGACGCCACGGCGCTGGCGCAGGCTGCGGTTGCGGCGCGGGCACGGTTCGCAGCGCTGGCCGACCCTGCCGGGCTTGGCGCGCTCAGGGCGGCGCTCGGGAGCAGCGGCATCGCTTGCGGCGCTGGCCAGCAGGCGGTTCTGGACGCCGCCGCCATGCCGACCGATCTGATCGTGGCGGGCATCAGCGGCATCGCGGGATTGAAGCCGACCGTTGCGGCTCTTGCCCCGGGCCGCAGGATTGCGCTCGCCAACAAGGAGACGCTTGTCTGCGCCGGCGACTTCTTCATGGCCGAAGCCCGCCGTCTTGGCACAACCATCCTGCCGATGGATTCCGAGCACAACGCCGTGGCGCAGGCCCTTTGCGGCCGGTCACTCGCCGACGTCGCCCGGATTACGCTGACAGCATCGGGCGGACCGTTCCGGACCTGGGACGCCGAACGCATTCGCAAGGCCCGACGCGAGGAGGCGTTGACCCATCCGAACTACGCCATGGGCGCGAAGATCACCGTCGACTCCGCCGGGCTCGTCAACAAGGGTCTGGAGTTGATCGAGGCGCACCACATCTTCGGCATTGAACCGGATCGGCTCGATGCCGTGATCCATCCGCAGCAGATCGTGCACGGCCTCGTGTCCTTCACCGATGGCAGCATGATCGCGGGAATGGCGCGCCCCAACATGTGCGTGCCGATTGCCGACTGTCTGGCTGCAGAGCGGCGGCTCGTCAGTGGCGTGCCGGCGCCGGATCTCGCGGCCCTGGGCGGGCTCGGATTTGAGGCGCCCGACCTCGTCCGCTTTCCCGCGCTCGGGCTTGCGATGCAGGCCATGCGGGCCGGCGGCCACGCGACGGCCGTTCTCAACGCCGCCGACGAAGTTGCCGTCGAAGCGTTCCTGGCCGGCGCCATCTGTTTCGGCGACATTCATCGTATCATCGAAGAAACGCTGGAAGTCACGGCCCGCGACATAATGCGGTCGCCTTCTTCGGTTGAGGAAGCGCTGGCAATCGATCATACAGCTCGCATCGCCGCGCGTGGCGTGATGGCGTCGGGCCGCGTCGGCACAGCATAGCTGTCTGGCCCGGGCCGGAAACAGGACAGATCAGGACAGGTAATGGACATCGTTGGTTCCGTGTGGACGCTGGGCTCGAACGTACTGTTTTACGTCCTGCCGTTCCTGTTTGTCCTGACGCTCGTCATTTTCGTGCACGAGTGGGGCCACTACAAGGTCGGTCGCCTTTGCGGCGTGGACGTCAACGTCTTTTCGATCGGCTTCGGCAAGGAGCTGTTCGGCTGGACCGACAAGCATGGCACGCGCTGGCGCTTCGCCATGGTGCCGCTCGGCGGCTATGTCAAATTCGCAGGCGACGCCAACGCCGCCAGCGTGCCCGATCCCGCCTCTGTGGCCGGCCTTCCCGAAGGCGAGCGCCGGCGCACGCTTCCGGGCGCAACGGTTGGCCGCCGTGCGGCGATCGTCGCGGCTGGGCCCTTCGCGAACTTCATCTTCGCCATCCTTGTTTTCGCGGCTGTGGTGATGGCCTATGGCCGCTCGGAGATTGCCCCGCGCGTTGACAAGGTCACATCGGGCAGCGCGGCGGAGCAGGGCGGCCTCCTGCCCGGCGACCTGATCCTGTCCATCAATGGCTCGGCCATGGCCAATTTCGAGGAGGTCCGCCGCGTCGTCAGCATCAACGCCGAGAGCAAGTTGCTCTTTGTCGTGGACCGTAACACCCGCAAGGTCGAACTCGATGTGACGCCCGCGCTGGTGGAGCGCCGCAACCCTCTTGGAGTCGAGCGTCTCGGGGTCATCGGCGTCACCGCGGCTGCGCGCCCGGAAGACCGCCGCGAGGTCTCCTATGGTCCGATCGAGGCGCTTGGCTACGGCGTCCGCGAAAGCTGGTTCATTGTCACACGGACGTTCGACTATCTCGGCAAGCTGATCTCCGGGCGTGAAAAGGCCGACCAGTTATCGGGTGTGATCCATATCGCGGAGGTCTCGGGGCATGTGGCATCGACGGGCGGGCTGGTATCTCTTTTGACTCTCGCGGCCGTGCTCTCGGTCTCGATCGGCCTGATGAACCTGTTCCCGATCCCGATGCTTGATGGTGGGCATCTGGTTTTCTATGCCTATGAAGCGCTTTTCGGCAAACCGATGAGCGAGCGCGTACAGGAATATGCCTTTCGCTTCGGCATTTCACTTATGTTAGGATTGATGGTGTTTGTTACCTGGAATGACATCGTGCGCATTGTCACGCGCTCGGCCGGCGGGTGACGCGCAGACACTGCGGCGTTGCGCGAGGGCAACGGACAAAAACAAACTGATGCCCGACGGGTTTGCATGTTTGCATCCCGTTGGAAACTTTGTAGAAGCTTTTTGACTCGTATTCTCTGCGACCGGATATAGCCGGTTTGTGGTTAACGGACGGTGTATCAATATCATGACGACGACGGTGACGAACCGCCGCCAAGCGGCAAGCCTCAAAGTCTCGACAGCCATCGGCATAGCCATGCTGGCGATGACCGGGACCGCTGCGCTGGCCCAGGCGGTGGTGGTGCAGGGCAACCGGCGCGTGGACGCCGAAACCATCCGCGGTTTCGTGGCGCGCGGCGAATCCCCGGATGCGATCCGCCGTGAACTGATGGGAACCGGCCTTTTCTCCGATGTGCGCGTGTCGCGCCGCGGCAGTCAGACGGTGGTCTCGGTCAGCGAGAACAACTCGATCAACAACGTCGCCTTCGAAGGCAACCGTCGCCTGAAGTCGGATTTCCTCTCTGGCGAGGTCCAGTCGCGTTCGCGTGGTCCGATCAGCGATGCGATGATCGCGTCCGACATCGAGCGCATCAAGAACCTTTACCGCCGCGCTGGCTACAACTCCGAGGTGACGTCACGCCTCGTGCCTCTGCCCAATGGCCGGTCAGACGTGGTCTTCACCATCAATGAAGGCAGCAAGAGCGGGATCCGCGAGATCATTTTCTCCGGCAACACCGAGTATGGCAGCAGCCGTCTCAAGGGCCTGATGACGTCGACGGAAATGAACCTGCTGAGCTGGTTCAAGACCAGCGACGTGTATGATCCGGACAAGATCCTGTCTGATCTGGAACTGGTCCGCCGCTTCTATCTGCGCAACGGCTATGCTGATTTCCGGGTCGTCTCGAACACGACCACCTTCGACCAGGAGCGGGGCGGCTACATCGTCAACATCGTCGTCGATGAAGGCCCGCGTTACACGGTCCGTGATGTTCAGGTCTCCTCGCGCCTGCGGGATGTTGATCCGGAAACGCTCCGCCGCGTGATCAGCACCAATGTCGGCGACACCTACAACGCCGAAGCCGTCGAGCGCTCGCTGTCGGCCGTCACGGTCGAGGTCGCCCGCCGCGGTTACGCCTTCTCGCAGGTCCGTCCGACAGGCCAGCGTGATCCGGCGACGCGCACCGTCTCGATCAACTATCAGGTCGACGAAGGCCCGCGTGTCTATGTCGAGCGCATCAACATCCGCGGCAACACGCGCACCATGGACGAGGTGATCCGCCGCGAATTCGATCTTGGCGAAGGTGACGCCTACAACAAGGTGTTCATCGACCGCGCTGAGCGCCGCCTGAACAATCTCGGCTTTTTCAACCGCGTTCGCATCACCAACGAGCCAGGCAGCGCGCCGGACCGTGTCGTGATCAACGTCGACCTTGAGGACAAGGCCACCGGCTCGTTCTCGATCGCGGGTGGGTATTCGACGTCGGACGGCTTCATCGCCGACGTCTCGCTCAGCGAGAGCAACTTCCTCGGTCGTGGCCAATTCGTCCGCATCGGCGGCTCCTACGGCCAGAAGTCGCGCGGGATCGATTTCTCGTTCACCGAGCCGTACTTCATGGGCCAGCGTATCGCCGCAGGCTTCGACCTGTTTTCGAAGTTCTCGGACAGCAGTTCGACCTCGCGCTTCACCAGCCAGAGCACCGGCTTCAACCTGCGCGCGACCCTGCCGATCACGGAAGAGTTCTCGATCACGGCCCGGTATTCGCTCTATCAGACGCAGATCAAGATCCCGAACACTGCCAGCAATCCGTTCAACGACTGTTCTTTTGTCGTCCCTGGTCAGCCTGATCTGACAGGCGTTGGGGCTCCACCTGTCTTCCCTAGCACTGGCGGCACGGCAAATTGTTTGCTCAATGGCGAAGCGTCGATCGCGATCAAGGAAGCACGCGGCACAAAGATGACCTCGCTGGCCGGCCTGTCTTTTGTCTACAATGCCCTCGACAATGTGAAGACGCCGCGCAACGGATTCTATGCCGAGTTGAGGCCTGACGTTGCCGGTCTCGGTGGCGACTCAAAATTCGCCCGCATCTCGGGTGAGGCGCGCTATTATCGCGAAGTTCTCGATGACGTTGTCGGGTTCATTCGCGTCCAGGGCGGCCATTCGATGTCGCTTGGCGGCGGACCCTTGCGCATCATCGACCACAACTTCCTCGGCCCCACCCTCGTGCGCGGCTTTGCCCCGTCGGGTATCGGTCCACGCGATGTGTCGGACTTCTCTGGCTCAAAAACGGGCGCGCTCGGCGGCACCACCTATTTTGGCGGCTCGGTCGAAGTGCAGTTCCCCATTCCGCTGCTGCCAAAGGAAATCGGCATCCGTGGCGCGGTCTTTGCGGACGCTGGAACGCTGTTCAACTTTGATGGTGGTCGCGCAGCAGCCGGCGGTGTCTGCGCGGGCTTGGCCGGGACAAAGGCGCGTTTTTTTGACGTGAACCGCAACAATGCTGTGGATGGCGGGCCTCCGGGCATCAACGAAGTTGCCTGTGTCCGCGACAAGAACATGTTGCGCAGCGCGGTTGGCGCGTCGATCCTCTGGCAGTCGCCGCTGGGTCCGATCCGCTTCGATTACGCCTACGCGCTCACCTATGACAAGGGCGTGCTCGGCGATGGCGCACCTGGTCGCCCCTTGGGCTTCCGCTACGGCGGCGACCGCCTGCAGGCGTTCCGCTTCTCCGGCGGCGCCAGCTTCTGATGTCATGATTCTTGCGGGAGGGAACAGCCTATGTTCCCTCCGGATTGCTTCCCATGCCAGCGCCCGTCTTCTTTTCTGATGTCCGGACGCTATCTCTCTTCCAAGTCGCCTCGCTGGCGCGTGCGTCGTTACCTGCCGAAGCACCCGATGCCGCCATCGACGCGATCCGGCCTCTGGATGAGGCGGGACCGTCCGATCTCTCGCACATGGACAATCCGCGCTATCTGGCGCATTTGGCCGCCACGCGAGCCGGCTATGTCCTTGTCTCACGTCGCTACGCCGACCGCGTGCCGCCAACCGCCGTTGCGCTCGTCTGCCCCGATCCGCAGGGGGCCTATGCGCGCTGTCTGGCGGCCATGGTTCCGGCGGCCCTGCATCCGCAATCGGTCTTCGACAGCGGCGGAATCAGCCTTCAGGCCGTCATCCACCCCACCGCTCGGCTCGAACGCGGCGTGATCGTCGATCCCGGCGCCGTGATCGGGCCGCGCGTGGAGATCGGCTCGGGAACCATCATCGGTGCGCAGGTGGTGGTCGGGCCGGGCTGCAGGATCGGTCGCGATTGCGCCATTAGCCCGCAGGTGACGCTGCAGCATGCCCTGCTCGGCAACCGGGTGATCCTGCATCCGGGCGTCCGCATCGGACAGGACGGCTTCGGCTTTGCGCTGGGCGGCCACGGACATCTTAAGGTGCCGCAGATCGGCCGGGTCATCATCCAGGATGATGTCGAGATCGGCGCCAACAGCACGATCGACCGTGGCGCCATCCGCGACACCATGATCGGCGAGGGCACCAAGATCGACAATCTGGTCCAGATTGCCCACAACGTTGTCATCGGCCGCAATTGTGTGATCGTGGCGCAGGTTGGCATATCGGGGTCCGCGACCCTTGGCGACGGCGTTGTCCTCGGTGGACAGGTGGGCGTAATCGGACATGTGACCATTGGCGCGGGCACGCAGATCGCGGCCTCGAGCAATGTCGCCACTGATGTGCCGGCCGGTGTCCGCTGGGGCGGCACCCCGGCCAAGCCGATGGGCCAATGGATGCGGGAGATCGCCAGCGTTAACCGGCTGGCTACACGCAAGGGCAACAGATCAGGCGCGAAGGAAACAGAGGAGCCGTCGCCATGAACGATATGACGTCATCTGTGGTGGAGGGCAGCCCGAAAGCCCTCGGGCATGCCGATATCATGCGCATTCAGCAACTTTTGCCGCATCGTTACCCGTTCCTGCTGATTGACAAGATTGTTGACATCGACGGCGACAGGTCCGGCGTTGGCATCAAGAACGTCACCTTCAACGAGCCGCAGTTCCAGGGCCATTTCCCGTCGCAACCGGTCATGCCGGGCGTTATGATCATTGAGGCCATGGCGCAGACCGCCGGCGCCATGTGTGTCTATGGGCGTGGCAGCGACCGGCCGCCGCCGAAGGTGGTCTATTTCATGACGATCGACGAGTGCAAGTTCCGCAAGCCGGTTGGGCCGGGCGATGTGATGAAGCTGCACATGACCAAGCTCAAGCAGCGCCGCAACATGTGGTGGTTCAAGGGCGAGGCGAAGGTCGATGGCGAACTGGTGGCCGAGGCTGTGATTTCGGCCATGCTCGTCGAGAGCGAGCCATGAAGCGCTCGGCATGACGATCCACCCCACTGCGATTGTCTCCGCCGGGGCGCGCCTCGGCTCGTGCGTCCGCATCGGCCCTTACTGCGTCATCGGTCCGCATGTCGAGATCGGGGATGACTGCGAACTCATCAGCCACGTCGTCGTGGATGGCCACACCACGATTGGCGCGGGCGCGGTCATCCACCCCTTTGCAGTGCTCGGCCATGGCCCGCAGGATCTGAAACCAGCTGCGGAAGCCTCTCGCCTGACCATCGGCCGCAATTGCCTGATCCGCGAACATGTCACCATGAACAATGGTACAGCACGCGGGGGCGCCCATACGCGCGTCGGCGACAACTGCTTTTTCATGATTTCGAGCCATGTCGCGCATGATTGCATCGTCGGAAACAACGTCACCCTGGTGAACAACGTCATGCTGGCTGGCCATTGCGAGATCGGGGACAACGCCATCATGGGCGGCGGCTCGGCTGTCCACCAGTTCACCCGCGTCGGCCACAACGCCTTTATCGGCGGGCTCGCAGCCGTCGAGCATGATGTCATTCCCTATGGCATGGCATTGGGCAACCGGGCCTATCTCGGTGGCTTGAACATTATCGGGCTGAAACGGCGGGGCGTGACGCGGGCCGATATACACGCGCTGCGCCATGCCTTCGATCTGCTGTTCGAGGGGCCAGGGACTTTGCAGCAGCAACTCGCCCTGGCCGAGAGCGCCTATCCCGATCAGGCCATCGTCGGGGAAGTGTTGGCCTTCATCCGGGCCGGCAGCAAGCGCCGCATCCTGACGCCGCGTTCAGGGCAGCGCCCGGACAAGGCCGCCGAAGCGGCAGCCGGGTCCGAGGGGTGATGGACGGCGCCGCGTCAGCCCCGGTCGCCATCATTGCCGGCTCGGGCGCGCTGCCGCTTGAGGTGGCTAACAGCGCCACAAGGGCGGGTCGGCAGGTCTTCATGGCGCTTTTATCCGGCAGCGCCGATCCTGCCCACTATGCCGGCTTTGAGTACGCCGAGTTCGGCCTCGGACAGCTTGGCGCCTTGCTCAAGTCCCTCAGGCAGCGCGGCATCGTTGAAGCCTCGCTGATCGGCGGCGTGGTGAGGCCGGGCCTGGCGGACATCAAACCCGATTTTGGTCTGGTCCGGCATTGGGCCGAACTGGCGCAGGCCTTCCGCAAGGGGGATGACGGGCTGCTCAGCGGCATCATCGCCATTCTCGAAAATCAGGGCATCAAGGTGGTCTCCGCCCTGGCCATCGCACCCGATCTCGCGGTCACAGTGGCGGGGCCGGTCACGACCCGTCATCCAACCCGTGAGGCGTTGGAGGAGATTGCTCTTGGCCTCAAGCTGATGGCAGCCCTGTCGCCCTTCGATGTTGGCCAATGCGTCGTCGTCAGCGATGGCCGGCCCGTCGCCATCGAAGGTGCCGAGGGCACGGATGCGATGCTGCAGCGCGTCGCCGACATGCGTCGGACAGGCCGCCTGAAGCGCGAGAGCGGGGGCGGGGTTCTCGTCAAGGCGCCGAAGATCGGCCAGAACATGCGTATCGATATTCCCGCAATTGGCCCGCAGACCGTGCGCAACGCCGCCGATGCTGGCCTTCAGGGCATCGCGATCGCACGCGAGCAGGTGCTGCTGGCAGACCGTGCAGCGACCATCGCGCTCGCCGATCGGCTCGGGCTGTTCATCGAGGCCACGCCGTGAGCGAGACCCGTCCGTTCCGGCTTTTCGTGGTCGCGGGCGAGGCCTCGGGCGATGTTCTGGCGGCCAGCTTCATCAAGGCGCTGCGCGAACGACTCGCGCCGCGTCCTGTTGAACTCTCCGGCATCGGCGGCCCGGTCCTCGAGCAACTGGGGCTGGTCTCCCGTTTTCCGCAAGCCGACATCCAGATCATGGGCATCATCGCCGTGCTGCAGCGGTTGCCGACCATTCTGGGCCATGTTGCCGACACAGCGAATGCGGTGGTCGATCAGGCGCCGGACCTGTTGCTGACGGTCGACGTGCCGGACTTTTCGATGCGAGTCGCCAGGCGAGTCCGTCGGGATGCGCCCGCGATCCCGATCGTGCACTGGGTCGCGCCATCGGTCTGGGCCTGGCGACCGGGCCGGGCAAAGGCGATGAAGCCTCACGTCGACCGCCTGCTTGCTTTGCTGCCCTTCGAACCGGGCGAGTTCGCCAGACTGGGCGGTCCCCCGACCACCTATGTCGGGCATCCCTTGCTCGACACCGCAGCCGCGATCCGGCCTGATGCCGATGAGCAGCGCCTGCGCGACAATGCAACGGCGCCGGTGATTCTCATTCTGCCCGGCAGCCGTCGGTCGGAGATTCGCCACATCCTGTCGGTCTTCCGCGAGAGCGTGCGCGTGATGGCCGCGAGCTACCCGCATGCGCATTTCATCATTCCGGCAGTGCGTCATCTCGCCGACGAGATCAGCAACGACGTGGCCGGATGGTCGGTCAAGGCCGAAGTCGTGCTGGGCGACGCCGCCAAGAATGCGGCCTTCCGGCGGGCCCGCGCCGCGCTCGCGGCTTCCGGGACCGTGACGCTCGAACTGGCGCTCGCCGGGGTTCCGCTGATTGGAGCCTATCATGGCCATCCGGTCGAGGCCTGGATCGCCAGACGCGTGGTGACCAGCCACAGCGTGCTGCTCTGCAACCTCGTCCTCGGCGAGAATGTTGTGCCCGAACTGATGCAGGAGGAGGCGACGCCCGCCGCACTCGCCGGCGCGATGATGCAGATCATCCCTGACGGGTCGGAACGCTCTCGCCAGCTTCAGGCCTTCGCGCGGCTCGACGGGCTTATGGCGCTGCCCGAGGGCCGCAGATCGGCGGATCTCGCGGTAGATGTCGCGCTGGGCCTCATCGCGGCGCGCAGCAACTGAACAGCAAAAAGGGCGGGTCGCCCCGCCCTCAAGCCCCTGCAATGTCAGGATGATGCCGTCAGCGACGCTTGCCGATCGGCGCGTAATCGCGCTGCACAGCGCCGGTGTAGAGCTGGCGCGGACGCCCGATCTTCTGGCTCGGATCTTCGATCATTTCCTTCCACTGCGCGATCCAGCCGACCGTCCGCGCCAGCGCGAACAGGACGGTAAACATCGAGGTCGGGAAACCCATCGCCTTCAGCGTGATGCCCGAATAAAAATCGATATTCGGATAGAGCTTCTTATCGATGAAATAGCTATCCGACAGGGCGATCCGCTCCAGTTCAAGCGCCACGTCCAGCAGCGGATCATCCTTGATGCCAAGTTCTGTCAGCACCTCATGGCAGGTCTTCTGCATGATCTTGGCGCGCGGATCATAGTTTTTGTAGACGCGGTGCCCGAAGCCCATCAGACGGAACGGATCGTTCTTGTCTTTGGCCTTTGCGATGTATTTCGGGATGTTGTCGACATGCCCGATTTCCTGCAGCATTTTCAGGGCCGCCTCGTTGGCGCCGCCATGGGCAGGGCCCCACAGGCAGGCAATTCCGGCGGCGATGCAGGCGAACGGGTTGGCGCCAGACGAGCCGGCGAGCCGCACCGTCGAGGTCGACGCGTTTTGCTCGTGGTCGGCGTGCAGGATAAAGATCCGGTCAAGCGCCCGCGCCATGACCGGGTTGACCTTGTATTCCTCCGCCGGCACTGCATAGCACATGCGCAGGAAGTTCGACGAGTAGTCGAGACTGTTGAGGGGATAGACGAAGGGCTGGCCGACTGAATACTTGTAGGCCATTGCCGCGAGCGTCGGCATCTTTGCGATCATCCGCATCGATGCGATCATGCGCTGTGTCGGGTCCGAGATGTCCGTCGAGTCGTGATAGAAGGCCGACATCGCGCCTACGGCGGCGACCATGACAGCCATCGGGTGAGCGTCGCGGCGGAAGCCCTGGTAGAACCGGGCCATCTGCTCATGGACCATCGTGTGCCGCGTCACGCGGTAGTCGAAGTCCGCTTTCTGGGCTGCAGTCGGCAGTTCCCCGTAAAGCAGGAGATAGCAGGTCTCCAGGAAGTCGCCGTGTTCAGCCAGCTGCTCGATCGGATAGCCGCGATAGAGCAGGACGCCCTCGTCGCCGTCGATGAACGTGATCTTCGATTCACAGCTCGCGGTCGAGGTGAAGCCCGGATCATAGGTGAACATGCCGGTCTGGCCATAGAGCTTGGCGATGTCGATCACGCTCGGTCCGATGGTCCCGTTCTTCACGGTCACATCGACCTTGTGATTGTCGACGACAATATGGCCCGTCATTGCGCTCATGGTCGTGCACCTTTCCCACATTTGGCCGCGGCGGGGCGGCAAATCACCGGCATGCGGGGCGGCGCAACACAGACGTCATGCTCTCCCCCGAAAGCTGTTACGCCATAGCTAGCCTATCTGCCGCAGTGCAGCAACACGCTCGGACGCCTGACGGGTCAGACCTTCGGAGCAATGTCCCGCAGCCGGCCGAGACATTCCTCGCGGCCGAGCACGGCCAGTACGTCGAACAGGCCGGGCGAGGTCGTCTTGCCTGTCAGCGCTGCCCTCAGTGGCTGCGCGACCTGCCCGAGCTTCAGCCCCTGCGCCTCGGCGAATGCGCGTATGCAGGCCTCGGTGCTCACGGCCGTCCAGTCGGCCAGCGCAGCCAGCCTTGTGGCCAGCAGGCCCAGCCTCGCCCGAGCGTCGGCATCGAGCAGGGCGGCCGCTTTCTCTTCAAGCGGCAGGGGGCGCGGCGTGTAGAGATAGGCTGCGCTATCAACCAGTTCCACCAGTGTCTTTGCCCGCTCTTTTAGCCCCGGCATGGCCTCCACCATCATGGCGCGCAAGCCGGGCGACATCGCCGGACCGATCCCGCGGGAGGGCCCGATGTCGGGCATGATCGCCTCCAGTGCCGCCATGATCTCATCCACGGGGGCGGCGCGCATGTAGACGCCGTTGAGGTTTTCGAGCTTGGCAAAGTCAAACCGGGAAGCGGAGCGCCCGATGGCGCCAAGGTCAAACGCGGCGATCATCTCGTCGGTGGAGAACACCTCCTGGTCGCCATGCGCCCAGCCGAGGCGGACAAGATAGTTGCGCAGGGCGGCGGGCAGGTAACCCATGGCCCGATACGCATCGACGCCAAGCGCGCCATGCCGCTTCGACAGCTTGGCGCCGTCCGGTCCGTGGATCAGCGGGATGTGCGCCATGGTTGGCACGGGCCAGCCCATGGCGTGGTAGATTTGCGTCTGCCGAGCGGCGTTGGTGAGGTGGTCGTCGCCGCGAATGATATGGGTCACCCCCATGTCGTGGTCATCGACGACGACCGCAAGCATGTAGGTCGGCGTCCCGTCGGAGCGGAGGAGGACGAGGTCGTCGAGGTCCTTGTTCTGCCAGACGACGCGGCCCTGCACCTGATCATCGACCACGGTCTCGCCGGTTTCAGGCGCGCGCAGGCGGATCACCGGTTTCACGTCCTTGGGCGCAGTCGCCGGATCGCGGTCACGCCAGCGCCCGTCATAGCGCAGCGGGCGCCCCTCGGCCCTGGCCAGTTCGCGCATCTCGTCGAGTTCTGCTTGGGACGCATAGCAGCGGTAGGCCCGCCCACGGGCCAGCATCGCATGGGCCACCTCGGCGTGGCGGGCCGCGCGGGCAAACTGAAAGATCGGATCGCCATCCCAGTCCAGGCCCAGCCATTTGAGGCCCTCGATGATCGCGCCGATCGCCGCCTCGGTCGAGCGTTCCTGGTCAGTGTCCTCGATGCGCAGCAGCATCTTGCCACCGAAACGCTTGGCGTAAAGCCAGTTGAACAGGGCCGTCCGGCCGCCGCCGATATGCAGGAAACCGGTGGGCGAGGGGGCAAAGCGGGTAACAATTGACGTGCTCATGGGATGTTGACCCCGGCGCGATGCGCCCGTGTATCAGCAGAGTTGGCTGCGGTGTGCAGAAGGCGGACGTCAAGGTCAAGGCCCCGGCCTGATTTTGACCGTTGCTATGCCTGGGGCGGTACGCATCGCCGCGCCTGGTCCCCCAACGGCGAGAGGATCGTTTAGGCTCCGTAGCAATGGAACACGGAAACCGCAGAGAGGCCACGACAACTCGGGACCTCGCCCGGGCGCTGCCGGCTCTGGCGGAGCGTTCGTCCGGGCGTTCACGCTGGAACGCCTGGCTGGCCGAGACGCTGGCGGGGTGCTCGAAGCCAATCACCCAGGCTCTCGTGACAGAGAGCGACCGCCGGAGCTGGTTCAATTTCCTGCCGGTTGCCTTCGGGCCCGGGATTGGTGCTTCTTCGCCGCAGACCGCGATCCGCTCTGGTGGGGTGCGGCACTCGCCGCTGTCCTGTGCGCGGCCAGTGCCTGCTGGCTGCGCGCGAGGCTGACCGCATTTGCGGTCCGTGTGGCGCTTGCGGCGGCTGCGGCCGGTTTGGCCGCGGCCCATTGACGGACTGAACGCATCCGCGCGCCGGTGCTCTAGCGCGTGATGATCGCCAAGCTCAGTGGCTTTTTCGAAAGCCTCGAAGAGCGCGGAGCAGACATGCGGGTGGTTGTGCTTGTGACGAGCTTCGGCGATTTCGCGAAGGCCGCAACGCCGGAG
>JAPLOW010000058.1 GCA_026400555.1 Hyphomicrobiales bacterium | reverse complement strand
TTTTTCACAGGCGCGTGTGCACCCTGCGCCGCCCGGGCTAGCGCAGGGCGGCAATCACCGCGTCGACCTTGGTGACCATCGCGACATTCTGCATGGCGTAGTTGATCGAGGCCCGGTGCCAGTCTGCGTTCATGGTCGAGCAGCCATCTTCCGGAATGATCATCACATAGCCCTTGTCGGCTCCGGTGCGGGCTGTGTGCTCGATCGACATGTTGGTCCAGGCGCCTGTCTCGATGATCATGTCGCGGCCATTGGCCTTCAGGATCGTCTCGAGATTGGTCCCCTCCCAGGCGCTCATCCTGTTCTTGCGGATGATGTGGTCCGAGGGCTGGGCCTCAAGACCGGGTACCGGCTCTGCACCCCAGGTGCCGTCGATCATCGCATTTGCGTCCACCGCGCCCTCGAAAAGGGGCGCATTCAGCGTCATATCACGCCCATCGGGACGGCGGCAGAACCAGACATGGATGACCGGCACCCCGACCCGGCGGCAGTGCTCGGCGAGGCGGCGCACGTTCTCGATGGCGTTTTGCTCGCGGCAATGGGCAGGCGAGCCGGAGGCCGCGAAAGCACCGCCCTCCATGACGACATCATTCTGCATATCCTGGATGATCAGCGCGCAGCGTGCCGGATCGAGCCTCAGTTTGCCGTCCGTCGCCGATGCGGCGGGGGCCGGCGCCGCAGGCGACAACGGCGCCGGGCGCGTTGCCGGCCGGGCCCGCATGAAGGGTTCGTTGCGGGGTCCGATCTTGAGGTCGACCGCGTAGACGGAGGTGGTGGCGCAGACGTAGAGCGTGCGCCAGTCTGGTCCGCCCCAGTGAAGGTTGGCTGCGAGTTCGGGGATCGAGACCTTGCCGATGGGGCGGCCATCGGGCGCGAACACCCAAAGTCCGCCGGGCGCTGTCACCCAGACGTTGCCATCGGTGTCGCATTTCATGCCGTCCGGCACGCCGGGCCTCAGCATGTCGCTGATGCCGCTGGCGAAGACGCGCCCGTTCTTGAGCCGGCCATTGGCCTCGACATCGAAGACCCGGATGTTGGCCTGTTCGGTGTCATTGACATAGAGCCGCTTCTCGTCCGGCGAAAAGCACAGCCCATTGGGCTGGGAGAACATGTAGCGGTCGACCAGCAGTTCGGGTTCGCCGCCACCTGCCGCCACCCGGAACACGCCCTGCCATCCGAGTGCGCGCGGTCGCTCCACGCCATAGACCGGCATGCGGCCATACCATGGATCGGAGAAGTAGATCGAACCGTCCGAGCGGATGCACAGGTCGTTGGGGCTGTTGAGTTCTTGCCCTTCGAAGTGACTGGCCAGAACCTCGCGCCGGCCATCTGACCTGAAGCGCACGAGCGATGACGTGGCATGCTCGCAGGCGATCAGGTTGAGGTCGGCATCATAGGTCAGGCCGTTGGCCTTGTTCGAAGGGCGCAGCACCTCGCGAACACCGGCACGATCGAGCCTCCGGCGCACATCAGCCGGCATGTCGGAGAACAGCAGATAGTGTTCGACCGGATGCCAGATCGGCCCTTCCGTGAAGGTGAAGCCGGTGCCGACCTGCCGGACGGGCGCATGCTCGTCGATCAGGCGCCGGAAGCAGGGGTCGAGCGCGTCATGGGCCATGGTGCTGTCCTCTCTGTTCGAGGCGCGGTCAGACGGGGAACCAGTCGCGCCGCTGCACGGTCTGGCTGATCGGGCCGGGAACAACCATGTCGAGCCGTCCGACGACCTGGCCGCGCTCGACCTTGGCCGGCTTGTCATGCACCGGCAGCAGGAACTTCGAGGAGTTGAGCAGCTTCTTGATCGCGGCCTTCTCAGAGCGTTTCGAGCCGGCGTGGTTGCCGGTCACCTGCACCTCATGGGAGTAGATCACGTGGTAAGGATCGATGATCTGGTCCTGGAAGTCGTAGATGACATCGCCGCAGATCGTCGCCAGCCCTTCGGCCGTCTCGACATGGATGTTCATCGAGCCCTCGGTATGGGCATTGGCTGCCTCCATGTAGACGCCGGGGATCAGTTCGATCGGCCCGGACAGCTCAAGATCCTCGAGCCGTAGCGCGTGGCGCGTGTGCAGCCGCTCGATCAGGTGCTGGATGTCGGGCTTGGGGTATTGCGGATGCATCAGACCCGAAACGGAGCATTCCATCTCGCGCCGGTTGACCACCACGGTGGTGTTCATCGGGAAGTGGTCATCCTTGCCGGCATGGTCGATGTGCAGGTGCGTATGGCAGACGTAGCGCACGTCATTCATCTTGACGCCATGCTTCGCCAGCTGGTTCTGGATCATGTTTTCGTGGAACTGCAGCCCGCGCATGCCGAGCGTTTCCATGATGGCGTTGTCGCGATAACCGGTGTCGACCACGATTGGATATTGCCCGCCAAGGATCAGGAAGCCGTAGGTGTGCACGCGGCGTGTGCGCCCGCAGCCGCGGCCGAGGACGAGGAAGCTCGATTCAAGCTCGATGTCGCCGTAGTCCAGAACCCTGATTTCAAGTGCCATGTCTCATGCCCTCCCAATGCTACAGCCGGTAGACCCGGCATGCGGTGTCGTAGAAAATCGCTCTCTGTTCAGCTTCGTTGAGGCTGGCCGCTGCTTGCCGATGTGCGCCGATCAAGGCGCCGTAGCCGGTCCAGAGCTTCTCGATCGGAAAATTCGAGCCATAGAGGCAGCGCCCGGCGCCGAACAGGCTCACCGTTTCGGCCATCAGCCAGCCGATATGCAGCGGATCATTGCGGTGGATGAAGGTGCCAAAGCCTGAAAGCTTCGCCGTGACATTCGGCTCATTGGCCAGCAGCGTCATGCCATGCCGCCAGCTCTCGCGCCCGGCAGCGCTCAGGTCTTCGGGCATGCCGGCGTGTTGCAAGATGAAGGTCACAGCCGGGCAGGCCCGCGCCAGCTCCGCCGCGCCCGCCATCTGGGACGCGAAGACCTGCAGATCGAAGGCCCAGCCGTAATCGGCCAGCCGCGCGATGTTCTTCTGAACCGTGGGATCGCGGCACAGGTCGGGATTGGCCGCGAAGCGGTACAGCGGCGTCTCATGCCAGTGAAACTGCTGGCGGATGCCGCGGACGCGCGGATAGCGCGCCAGACGATCAAGCGCCGGGCGCACGTCCTGCGCGGTCATGTCGGCATAGGCGACGATGGCATGCGGCCAGCCGGTTTCGAGCGCGACGCTCTCGACCCAGGCGACTTCGGCCTCGGCGCGCTCCGCCGGCCAGTTGGCCTGCACATAAACGGCTTTCTCCACGCCCGTGCCCGCGAGATCGGCGAGATATTCCGTCATCGGATAGTCGCGGCGGATCGGCTCATAGGCTCCGAAGATGCGTGGCTGCATCGGTCCCATCAGCCAGGGCAGATCGGCCTGCAGCCAGATGTGGAAATGGGCATCGACGATCCTCATGCGGGCACCCGTGCGGATATCCGCTGGCCCTTGGCGAAGCCGAGGACTTCGGCGGCAATCGTCTGCGGCGTTGCGCCGTTGCCGAGCCGGTCGATCAGCGGAAGGATGGCTTTGAGCGCACCGGTCTCGGCGCGGTAGGCGCGGTCTGCCGCCAGCGGTGTCAGCCACAGCACCGACCAGGCGAGGCCATGAAGGCGCTCCATGGCGGAGATCAGAGCCTCGGGCCCGCCGCGTTCCAAACCGTCCGACAGCATGACCACGAGCGCGCCACGCGCGAAGCCGGCAAAGCGCGGCACCGACAGGAAGACCTGCAAGGCTTCGCCCAATCGTGTGCCGCCATCCCAGTCGGCCACCAGCCCCGACGCCAGATCGAGCGCCTGCTCCCGGCTGCGGTGATGCAGCGCCCGCGTCACGCGGGTGAGCCGCGTGCCGAGCGTGAACACCTCGACCTGATCGGCGGCCTGCACCAGGGCATGTCCGAGCCTCAGCGCGCCGTCCGTTCCGGCCTTCATCGAGCCCGACACGTCGATGAGCAGCAGCACGCGACGCTGGCGCATCTGGCGAATGCGGCGCGGCAAGGCCGTGATCTCCCCATCCTTGCGCATCATCTCGCGGAAGGCGCGGCGCGGGTCTGAGAGGCGGCCCTTTTTGCCTGTCAAGCGTCTCGCGCGACGGCGCGGCAGGGCAGCAGGCACGGCGCGGGCGAAGGCGCGCAGGGCTTCGTTTTCATCGCCATCGAAGCGGCGGGAAAACAGGCGCTCAGCAACCGAAGCATCCGCGCCGGAGGGATCTTCCTCGCCGGCGTCGGGCATCATCTCGAATTCAGCGGCATCATAGGCGGCGGGCATGTCCTCGGGTTCGCTGAAGGCTTCCGCCGTCAGCATGCGACCAAGGAAAATGTCGTCGAACAGCGCGTCGAACTCATCGCGGCGCTCGGGGGCGGGGCCGAGCGTGGCATGGGCGGCGCGGCGGATGTCCATGATGCTTGTCGGGCCAAGCAGGCCGACTGCGGCGATCAGGGCGCGCGTCTGCTCGGGCGCCACGGCAAAGCTGGCCGCGCGCAGCGCCTCGGCGAAGGCCATGAAGGGCGCGAGCGGGCGCGGCAGGGCAGCTTCCGCGCTCATGCCGCCGTTCCCATCAGGATCGCGTCAAGGCGTGGCGCGATGAAGGCGAGATCATCCTGATCTTTCAGCACCACGCCGATGGCGCGTGCGAAGGCGCGTGGCCAGGGCACGCCCTGCTCGTTGAGCACTGTGGCCGCCTCGGCCCATTCCACGGTTTCCGCCACGCCGGGCGGCTTGGCCAGTGGCTGCGCACGCAGCTTGCCGACCGCTGCGACGACACGCTGGGCGGTGTCCCGCGCCACGATGCTGGCGCGCATCATCACGATCCGGGCTTCCAACGCCGGGTCCGGATAGCCGATCCAGTGATAGACGCAGCGGCGGCGCAAGGCCTCGTGCAGCTCGCGCGTGCGGTTGGATGTGAGGATCACCACGGGGCGCTCCGGTGCACGAATTGTCCCGCGCTCCGGGATCGAAATGGTGAAATCAGAGAGGAACTCGAGCAGAAAGGCCTCGAACTCATGGTCGGAGCGGTCGATTTCGTCGATCAGCAGCACGCGGTCGCGCGGGGCCTGCAAGGCCTGTAGCATCGGGCGTGCCACCAGATATTCGTCGGCATACAGGTTGATGTAAGCCTCGCCCGCCTGCCGGATCGCCAGCATCTGGCGCGGAAAGTTCCACTCGTACATCGCCGCCGATGCATCGATCCCCTCGTAGCATTGCAACCGGACAAGCTCGCGCCCGAGCACGGAGGCCAGGGCCTTCGCAGCTTCCGTCTTGCCGACGCCGGGAGCGCCTTCGAGCAGAAGCGGCTTGCCGAGGGCGAGCGCCAGATAGGCCGCCGTGGCCAGCCCCTCATCGGCAATGTACTGCGCGTCGCGCAGTGACCGTGCCAGCGGCTCCGGCCCGTCAATGCCCATGATGGAGCGGCGGACGGCCATGCTCAGCGCGTCCTTGCAAGGCGCATCTTCGGCCTCGCCCCGCCATTCGCCCGAATGCCGCGCAGCACCTTCTCGGGCGTGATCGGCAACTCGTCGATGCGCACCCCGACCGCGTCGTAGACGGCATTGGCGACCGCGGGCAGCACCGGATTGGCGCACATTTCGCCCGGTCCCTTGCCGCCAAATGGGCCATCCGGCGCAGGCCGTTCCAGCACCGAGATGTGGTGTGGCGCAAGATCGCCAGGGCCGGGCATCAGGTAGTGGTTGAAATCAACCGGGCCATGGCTGCGATCGGGATAGTAGGGTTCCGTGGTCTCCCACAGTACATGGCTCATGCCCATCCAGGCCCCGCCGATCAACTGCTGCTCGACCAGCTTGGGGTTGAGCGCGCGGCCAAGCTCGTAGGCCGACTGCATGTCCAGCACCGAGACCTCGCCGGTCTCGTCATCGACCTCGACCTCGACCAGCATGGCGGCATGGGCAAAGCAGGACACCGGTGTCATCTCCCCGGTATCAGGATCGACTTCGGAGAGCGGAATGAGGAAGATGCCGCGCCCAGAAACCGTGCGCCCCTGCTTGAATTGCGCCGCCTGGCAGGCCGCCATGGTGGTTATGCTGCGCGAGGGCGCACCCTTGACGTGGATGTTGCCGTGCCCGTCGGTGACGAGGTCGGCTGGGTCCACTTCCAGCTCCTCTGCCGCCGCCTCCAGCATCACGGCGCGGGCTTCCTGAGCGGCCTGAATGACAGCATTGCCGACCCGGTGCGTGCCGCGCGAGGCGAACGAGCCCATGCAGTGCGGGCCGGTGTCGCTGTCCGCAGTGTCGACATAGACATCCGCGACCGGGATGCCGAGCGTCTCCGCCGCAATCTGCCGCGTGACCGATTTCATGCCCTGGCCAAGATCGATCGAGGACAGCGCGACCGTGAACTTGCCATCCGGATTGGAATGCACGAGCGCCTGCGATGGGTCTCCGCCGAGGTTCATGCCGATGGGATAGTTGATGGACGCAAAGCCACGTCCGCGATGCATGGCCATCAGCGCCTCCTGAAACCGGACAAGGACGAGAACCGAAGCGCGCCGTGGCGGGCTGTCTCCGCGGCAGGGGCAGGCGCAGCCGGCGGGGCAGTGGCCGATGGCTGATAGGCCGGTGCCGCGGGCCGCTGCTGCGAGCTGGCATAGGCAGGAACTGCGGCAGCAACCGGCATCGCTGCGGGCTGCGGGCCGGATGCGCCGCCACCCTTCCTGGCGTAGTTGCCGCCGCGAAAGCCGCTGACCGCGCCGTTCTGGTCCGTCGCAGTGCGGGCTGGCAGACGGGCACGCTCGCCTCCGCCGCCGGTGAGTGAGGTGGCGGAGCGCGACTCCTGCGATAGCGCCACGCCGCCTTTCTCGGCCACGACCTGGCAGCATTCGACGAGGGCACAGTTCTTGGCGAGGCGGCGATGCGCCTTCATGTCACCGTCACGGTAGGAGTTGAGGATGCGCAGGCCGATGGGATTCATCCCCACCGTCTCCGCCACCTTGTCCATGTGCGCCTCGATGGCAAAATCGACGCCAGTGATGCCGAAACCGCGCATGGCCGTAGCTGGGGTGCGGTTGGTGTAAACGCAGAACACGTCAGCGTAGACATTCGGGATCGTATAGGGCCCCGGCAGGTGCCCGACACCCTTGATGATGGCGTAGGACGATAACCGCGTGTAGGCGCCCGAGTCGAAATAGCCGGTGAATTTGCGCGCGAGGATGCGCCCGTCGCGCGCCACGCCGTCCTTGATGTACCAGCGCTCGGCCCCGCGCGGCGCGCCGACCTGCATTTCCTCCTCGCGGTCCCAGGCATACTTGCAGGGCCGCCCGGTAAGCATTGCGCCGAGGATGGCGAGTGGTTCGTGCATGCTGTCGACCTTGCCGCCAAAGCCTCCGCCGACCGTGCCGCCGACGAAGTGCAGGCGGCTCGACGGCATGGTCAGCAGTTTTGCAGCCGTGCCGAGCGAAAAGAACAGTCCTTGCGTCGAGGTGAAGCAGACATAGCGGTCATTGACTTCGGGCGCTGCGATCGCCCCGCAGGTCTCCATCGGGGCCTGCTCGATTGGCGACATCTGATAGCGGCCCTCGACAATATGGTCGGCGCGGGCGAACGCCTCCTCGACATCGCCGTAGCGCAGTTTCTGGTGGTCGAACTTGCCGTGGTAGATGAACTTGTTGGTCGGATAGACATCGCAGACCACCGGCGCGCCGGGCTTCAGCGCATCCTCGACATCGAGCACATGCGGCAGCACCTCCCACTCGACCTTGACCATCTTCACCGCTGCGCGCGCCTGAGCTTCGCTTTCGGCGATGATGGCGGCGACAGGCTCGCCCTTGTAGGCGACCTTGGTTTCAGACAGCACCGGTTCGTCATCGAGGCCGAAGTCGAGCAGGCTGAGCAGTGTGTTGAGGTTCAGCGGCACGTCGTTACCGAGCAGAACGCGCACCACGCCAGGCATCTTCTCGGCCGCCGAGATGTCGATGCGGCGGATGCGGGCATGGTGGTGCGGGCTGCGCACGCAGCGGATGTGCAGCAGCCCCTCGAACAGGTGGTCATCGAAGTATGGCGACCGGCCCGTGACATGGCCGAGGATGTCCTGCCGGCGGGTTGGCTTGCCGATCTCGTTGAGGTTGTCGTCGCGCTCGTTGGCGAAGAACTCCTTGCGGAACTCGATCATGCGAGCCTCCTCGTGTTTGCGGTGGCGAGGATGGCGTCGATGATGGGTTCATAGCCCGTGCAGCGGCACAGATTGCCGGAGATGCCCTCGATCACCTCTGCGCGCGTCGGTGAGGGGTTATGGTCGAGCAGCACCTTGGCCGACATCAGCATTCCGGGCGTGCAATAGCCACACTGGGCCGCGAAATGCTCCATGAAAGCTTCCTGCAGCGGATGCACCTTGCCATTGGCGAGGCCTGACGCGGTCTCGACCTTCCGGCCCTGAACGGCCTCCGCCATGGTCAGGCAGGACAGGTGCGTTTCTCCATCGATGATCACGGTGCAGGCCCCGCAGGTGCCCTGGCCGCAGCCATATTTCGGGCTGAGGTCGCCCACTGCGCGGCGCAGGAATTCGAGCAGGTTGAGGCCCTCCTCGGCAAATGCCGCGCGTTCGGAGCCGTTGAG
>JAPLOW010000059.1 GCA_026400555.1 Hyphomicrobiales bacterium | reverse complement strand
CGGCAAGCGTGCGGGCCATCCGCATCGCAGTTCTGGCCATGGGCGGCGAAGGCGGCGGTGTGCTGGCGAACTGGCTGGTCGAACTCGCCGAGGCCAACGGGCATCTGGCGCAGATGACCTCGGTTCCCGGCGTCGCCCAGCGCACCGGCGCGACGATCTACTATGTCGAGATGTTTCCGGAAGCCGACCTCAACGGGCGCGAGCCGGTTCTGGCGCTCATGCCGGTGCCGGGCGATGTCGATATCGTCATCGCCTCCGAGTTGATGGAAGCGGGCCGGGCTATCCAGCGCGGCATCGTCACACCGGACCGCACCGTGCTCATCGCCTCGACCCATCGGGTCTTTGCGATTGCCGAGAAGATCGCGCTGGCGGATGGACGGGTCGACGAGGGCGCCCTGATCGACGCGGCCCGCTCGGCCGCCGCCCGGCTTGTCAGCTTCGACATGCAGGCGGTTGCGGAGAAAACCGGCAGCGTGATCTCTGCGGTCCTGTTCGGGGCCCTGGCCGCTTCCGGCGCGCTGCCCTTCGACCGGGCCGCCTTCGAGACCACCATCGAACATGGCGGTGTGGGCGTTGCGGCCTCGAAACGCGCCTTCGCCGCCGGCTTTGAAACGGCCAGCGGCCGGCAGCCGGCGATCGAGCCGGTCCCCGTCGATGTTCCCTTGCCAAAACCCGCCGACGAGGCGGGACTGGCCCGGGAGGCAGCAAGACTGTTCGCGCCCGCCGCCCTTCCGGTGATCACGGCTGGCATCGCCCGCTGCCTTGATTTTCAGGATCTGGACTATGCGGCGCTCTATGTCGAGCGGCTGAAGCCGATCGCGGACGTGGAGCGGCTCTACGGCGACGGTTCAGCGAAGGTCCTGACGGAGACGGCCCGCTATCTGGCCCTGGGCATGACCTTCGAGGATCCGATCCGCGTGGCGGACCTCAAGATCCGCAGCGCACGGTTCGAACGCGTCGCGGCGGAGGTCAGCGCGAGGGATGACCAGATCCTGCAGATCCGCGAATACATGCATCCGCGCCTGCAGGAGATCGCAGAAACAGTTCCCGCTGCGCTCGGACGGTTCCTGCTCAGGAGCAAGCTGGCACGCACCTTTGTCCAGAACCTCACAAGCTCGGGGCGGATCGTCGAAACCACTTCCATCCGTGGCTTTCTGCTGCTTTACGCCGTCGCCCGGATGAAGCCGTGGCGCCGTCGGTCCATGCGTTTCCAGACAGAACAGGCTGACCTGTCAGCCTGGCTCGCCATGGTGGCCGAAACGGCAGCGCGCGACTGCGCGCTGGCGACAGAGGTCGCCGAACTGCGCAATCTGGTGAAGGGCTATGGCGACACCCACGCCCGCGGTGCGGCCAATTATGCGGCCATCATGGCGATCGTCGCGGATTTGAAGGGCCCCGCCGCCGCAACCGAGCTTGCCAGCTACCGGAAGCTGGCGCTGGCCGATGACACAGGTGCCCGCCTCGGGGCCGCCATCGCGCAACGCCTGTCCAGAACTCAACCGTAACTGCAACAAAGAGGGAGAACGACGAAGATGACAACGATCGACCGCCGCAATCTGATCAAGCTTTGCGCAGGCGCCAGCGCCCTGATGGCGCTCGGCGTGCCGCGCGCGGTTCTGGC
The DNA here is from genome assembly GCA_026400555.1 of Hyphomicrobiales bacterium. Taxonomy (GTDB): domain Bacteria; phylum Pseudomonadota; class Alphaproteobacteria; order Rhizobiales; family Beijerinckiaceae; genus Allobosea. Next base: position 11,437 of record JAPLOW010000059.1, on the reverse strand, counting down.
CCAGGCCGCCGCACAGGGCCAGCTGACGCTCGCCTTTCCCGCCGACCTGCCGACCTGGGACCCCAACGCGCGCACCCTCGCCGCCGTGCAGTCGCTCTACAAGCTGGTTTTCGACCAGCCGCTGACCCAGAACCCCGATGTCAGCATCAAGCCGGCACTGATCACCACATGGGCCTTCGACAATCCCACGACCCTGTCGCTCGAGTTCCGCCCGGATGTGGTGTTCCACGATGGCACCCCGATGACGGCAGCCGATTTCCGCTTCTCGTTCTTTGAGCGCGCGAAGCTGCCGGTTCCCGAAGGCGGCCGCCGTCTCGACACGGCGTTCATCTGGCGCAAGGTGACCGACATCGAGGTGCAGAGCCCGACGAAGGCCGTGATGAAGTTTTCCGAGCCGATGCCCTCCGCGATCGCCTGGCTCGCCTTCCTGTGCAGCTTCGTGGTGCCGAAGGCCTATGTCGAGCGTGTCGGGCTGGCGGAGTTCACCGCCAAGCCAGTCGGCAGCGGCCCGTACAGGCTGGTCGAGTACCAGCAAGGCGCGCGCATCGTTCTTGAAGCCAATGACCGTTACTGGGGAGGCAAACCGGCGATCCCGAAGGTCACCATCGAGATCGTCCGTGATCCGACGGCACGGGTCGCCGCCTTCGAGAGCCGCCGCGCGGACGTGGCCATCGACGTGCCGATCCGCGAAGCGCAGCGCCTCGGAACCCAGCCGGGCGTAACGGCGCGGCTCGATCCGATCGCAGACATCATGCTGCTGCAGATCACCAGGAATGGCGGCTTTGCCGATGACCGTGCCCGCCTTGCTGCCCATCATGCCATCGACAAGGTGGCAATCTCCCGCGCGTTGTTCGGGGGCGCAGCGACGCCGATCTCGGTGCCTGCCGCGAAGGGGACGCCGGGCTATCCACCGGATTTCGAGTTCCAGTTCAGCACCGAACGTGCGCAGGCGCTGCTGCGCGACCTCGGCCACAGCGCCCAGAATCCGCTCAACATCAAGTTCGCCTCATCGAACGGCGCCTTCCCGAACGATTTCGAAATGGCCCGCGCCATCGTGCAGATGTGGCGACGTGTCGGCATCAATGCCGATCTCGAGCCGATCGAGCTGTCGGTCTACCAGGAGCGGCTGCGGGCCGGCACGCTGCCCGAGGCGACCCTGTTTTCATGGGGCAACGCGGTCGGCGATCCTGAAATGTATGGCGGCTATTTGCTTGACCCAAAGTCAATCTTCTCGGCCTTCAAGACCGAGGAGCTTGCACCGCGGATCCAGCCCCTGCTCACGGAAACGGACGAGGCCAAGCGCATCCAGGGCTACCGCGACGCCCACCGCTTCGCCGCCGAGCGCGGGTTCACCATTCCGCTCTTGCAGACCGTGAAGACCATCGTTCACCGCAACGAGGTGACCATCACCAAATACGACAATGGCTGGGTGCTGCCGAACACCTATTCGTTCAAGTCCTAGCGCATCCGGACTGTTCATCAGGACGCGGGCCGCGTGATCGCACCGATCGCGCGGCCCCTTCCCCCATCATTGGAAGCCCATGGCCTTTCTCACGCTCCAGCTGCTGTTCCGGCGCCTTGTTCTGGCGATTCCGATCCTGCTGTGCGTGTCAGCGCTGGTGTTCGGCATATTGAGGCTGTTGCCGGCCGATCCGGTCGGCATGTCCCTGCCACCCGGAGCGACGGCGGCTGACTACGAAAAGCTGAAGCAGGCGTTCGGTCTCGACCGCCCCCTGTTCGAGCAGTACCTGATCTGGCTCGGCAAGCTGCTCAGCGGGGACATGGGAGGTTCGATTTTCTTCCGACGGCCTGTGACCGAACTGATCGCCAAGGCCCTGCCGGCGACGCTGGAGCTGGTCTCGGCGGGCTTCGCGCTGGGCGTCATCGCCGGCGGTGCGGGCGGGCTTGGCATGTTCGCGATGCGCGGCGGGGCCGGGGAACACGCACTCGACGGCGCGACAACGACAGCGTCCTCGCCGGCCGCTGGGACAGCCTTCGCAGCGCGCTGCTGCACCTGATCCTGCCGGCAACGGCCCTCGCCATCGGCCTCGCCCCGCTGGTGATGCGGGTCTTGCGCTCGTCGCTGCTGGAAACCGTGCAGGATGACTACATCACCCAGGCCCGGTTGCGTGGCGTTTCCGAGCGCCGCATCCTGTTGCGCCATGCCCTGCCGAACGCCGCGCTGCCGGCTATCAGCCTGATCGGCGTGCAGGGCGGCTTCATGTTCGGCGGCACGGTTCTGGTCGAGATGATCTTTGCCTATCCGGGTATCGGCAATCTGATGGTCGACGCTGTCCGCAACCATGACCTGCCGGTGATCCAGGCGGTCGCACTGGTCTATTGCGTGCTCGTGCTGGGCATCAATGCGGTGGTCGATGTGGCCTACATGGCCGTAAACCCGCGTTTGCGACTGGCCGGTTCGCGATGAGGCCGTCACCCCGCGCGAAGGCAGCCTGGCGGCGCTGCCTGACCAATCCGCGGGTGGTGACGGGTGGCGTCATCATCGGTCTGATGGCCGTCGTGGCCGTGCTCGCCCCCTGGCTCGCCCCGCACGATCCACAGGAACAGGACCTGCTGGCCACCCTCCTGCCGCCGATGTGGTTGGCCGGAGGCGAGGCCCGCTTCCCGTTCGGCACCGACACACTCGGACGCTGCATCGCCTCGCGCCTCATGTATGGGGCGCGCATCGCGCTGTATGTCGCCGTGGTCGCCGCAACCGGCGCGATGATCCTGGGAACGCTGCTGGCCATCGTTGCCGCCTATTTCGGCGGCTGGGTCGACTGGCTGATCAGCCGCGCCATCGAGGTCTGGATGGCGTTTCCGCCCGTTGTGCTGGCCCTCATCCTGCTGGTCGGCATGGGCGCTGACGTCAACAAGGTCATTCTGGCGATCATCGTGATCGACTGGACCCGTTTTTGCCGTGTGATCCGTTCCGAAGCACTGGTGGTGATGGTGCGCGACTACATCGCCGCGGCAAAGCTCGCGGGGTTCAGCCATCGCCAGATCATGCTGAAGGAGATACTGCCCGCCGTCCTGCCGCTGGTGATCACGATGATGTCGATCGAAATGGGCATTGCGGTCATCGTTGAGGCGATCATGTCCTTCGTCGGGCTGTCGGTGGAACCGGATGTGCCCGCCTGGGGCGTGATGATTGCCGACGCGCGCCAGACCATGCATCAGGCCCCCTGGGGCGTGGTCCTGCCGGTCGGCGCCATCTTTCTGGCCGTGCTTGCGTTCAACCTGCTTGGCGACGGGTTGCGCCGCGCACTCGACACGCGGCTTGTGCTTGGCAGGGCCGAAGCCGCATGAGGACGCTGGTGGCCAAGGGCCTGTCCGTCTCGGCCCGGCTGGCGGGTCAGACCGTCACGGTGCTGCGTGACCTCGATTTTGCGATCGAACCTGGCAAGATCCTCGGGCTTGTCGGCGAGTCTGGTGCTGGCAAGAGCATGATCGGGCGTGTCCTGGCTCGGTCGCTGCCATCGGGCTTTGCGGTGAGCGGTGGCTCGCTGGCCTTCAGTGCCGCAGATGGCAAGGTCAGTGATCTGGTCGCCATGGACGGCGCCGATCTCGCCCAACTGCTGGGAGACCGGATCGCCTTCATTCCGCAGGAGCCGCTGACGGCCCTCAACCCTCTGCTGACCGTCCGCGCCCAGTTTGGCGAGCACCTTGCCCGGCTCGGGGTTCCCGCCAACGATCGGGACGCGCGGATGATCGAAGCCCTGACGCAGGTCCGCCTGTCTGGGCCGCAGGCGGTCTTGGAACGCTATCCGTTCCAACTCTCGGGCGGGATGTGCCAGCGTGTCCTGATCGCCATGGCCTTCGCCAGCAATCCCGCTCTTGTCGTGGCTGACGAGCCGACGACAGCGCTGGACGTCTCGACCCAGGCGACGATCGTCCAGATCATGCGCGGGCTCCAGCGCGACCACGCCACGGCGATGCTGTTCATCACCCATGACCTGAGGCTGGCGGCCCGCGTCTGCGACGAGATCGCCGTGCTCTATGCGGGCGAAGTGGTTGAACGCGGTCCGGCCCGGATCATCTCGCAAGACCCGCAGCACCCCTACACACGGGCCTTGCAGGCCGCCAATCCGCCCTTGCGCGGCCCGCTGACCCGCCTCGTCACCCTGCCAGACCAGATGCCCGGCCTTTCGGCCCTCGCCAACCTGAAAGGATGCCGGTTCGCGCCCCGCTGCCCGACGCGGGATGCGTCCTGCGAGGTGGCCCCGCCGGAACTCAGGCTGCTCGCGCCGGGTCACTGGGTCCGCTGCGCGCCCACCTGCGCCGGCTTCAGGCCGCCTGCACCGCCGATCACGCGCATGAGCGCGCAGGCCTCCGGGAGCGAGCCCGTTCTGGTGGTTGACAAGGTGGCCAAACACTATCCCGGCAAGCGTGACTGGATGGGCCGCCGCGGCCGGGGCGTCGACGCGGTCCAGGCCGCCAGCCTCAGCGTGCGGCCCGGCGAGTTTGTCGGCGTCGTCGGCGAGTCCGGCTCAGGCAAGTCGACGCTGGCCAAGCTTATCATGGGTCTTGAGGCACCAACGGCTGGCCGCATCCTGATCGATGGCCACGATGTGACCGCCGCAAGCACCGCCACGCGCAGCATCCGGCTTGGCGCCCTGCAGATGGTGTTTCAGGACCCGCAATCGGCGCTCAACCCGCGCCGCCCGGTCGAGCGGCTTGTCACCCAGACCATGGAGGCAGCCAGATCTGGCGCAAGCGACGCGGAGCGGCTGGCGCGGGCGACGGCGCTGCTGGCCGAAACAGGACTGCCGCCGGAACTGATCAACCGCTATCCCGCGCAACTGTCGGGCGGCCAGAAGCAGCGCGTCAACATCGCGCGTGCCCTGTGCGTGACGCCACGCCTGCTGGTGGCGGACGAGATCGTCTCCGGGCTCGATGTCTCCGTCCAGGCCCAGATTCTCAATCTGCTGCTGGACCTGCGCACGGAGCGCGGGATCGGACTGGTGTTCATTTCCCACGATCTCGCCGTCGTGCGCTACCTGTGCACCCGGATGCTGGTGATGCATCAGGGGCTGGTGGTCGAGGAGGGTGAAACCGACGCGATTTTCGCCCGGCCGCAGCATCCCTACACGCGCGCGTTGCTGGCGGCGGCGCCTCCTGACGACCTTGACAGCCCCTGGCCGCCATCGGGGCCCGCGCAAGCGACATTGGGCGCCATGGCGTGAACCCGAAACGATCGTCGGCGCAGGCTGCTAACCGGCGAACTCGCGGCGCAGGCTTTCCCATCGGCGCCCGGTTTCCCGACCGCCTTCGAGATGGCCTTCCGGCGCGATGGTGTAGGGCGGCCGCGGCGGCCCGGATTTCACCAGCCCCGAGCCCTCGATGCGGGCATGGGCGATGGGGATGTTGTAGTCGATGAAGTTCTCCAGCTTGCCGCCCGGGAACATCGGGGCCTGCGCCCAGGCCATCCGCGCCGAGATGGCGTCGGCCCTCGGCCAGTCCCGCGTGGCGATGGCGCGGTGCAGCGCCACCAGCGGCTCCGGCCCGTCCGCGGCATTGCCGGACCAGCAGGCGACGGCCTCTTCCGGAAAGCGCCGCGCCAGCGCCGACCATTGCGTGTCGAGCGGCAGGATCCGCATCCGGCCCTCGACCGCAACCAGATCATCGCCGATCGCCGGGCCGCCGATGTGCTTGGACCCGATGACCGACGGGTTGCGGCTGAGCGCGGCATAGGTCGGTGTGTCGATCTTGGCCTTGAAGGCGAACTGGTTGTCATAAAGGATGAACGGGACGCCGGGCAGGGCTTCCGCCAGATCGGCGTAGTAGCGGATGATGGCGGCAGGATCGAGCGACATCCACATCGGGCGGCCCAGAAACAGCCCATCAGCTCCGGCGGCCAGCACCGCTTGTGCCCGCGCGATGCTCTCGCGGGTGTTCAGCGTCGTGACACCGGCGAAAAGCAGGCCCTTGCCCCTGATCGTGTCGGCGATGCAGCGTGTGAAGTCCTGCTGCTCATGCAGGAGAAGACTGGCGCCTTCACCAAGGCTGCCATTGGTCAGAAGGATGCGCACGCCACCGTCCACGACCATTCTGGCCATCAGGGCTGTCTGGTCGAGATCGACGGAGTTCTGGCACGACCAGTGGTCCGCACCCGGGGTCGAGGGTGTCGGCACCATGCCAAGGGCGCCGACAAGGTCCGCTGGCTGGATCCTGGGTATGGCAAGGGTCATCTGGAACTCCACAAGCTCTGCATCTCAGGACACCTGGCGCAAGGCGGACAGTTTGGGCAGGGCGGGATGCAATCGCACGAAACGCGGACGGCGCCATTCGCGAAGACGCATCGGCGCCATGTCTGTGCCGCCTGGAGCCACGGACACGTCATGACTGCGCTTCCGGCGACGCAAGCGCGTCCCCCCTGCGTCTGGCATTGTTGCGGATCGTGAAAATGGCCGAGCTGATCACGAGGACTGCGCCGACCGCCGTGGCGAGGGTCGGAATTTCGGCATAGAGCAGCCAGCCGATTACGGTCATCAGGATCAGCCGGAGATAGCCGAGCGGCGCAATGGAGGCTGCGTCGCCCATTCTCAGCCCCGCCGTGAACAGCCATTGCCCGACCGCGAAGGCCAGGCTCATCAGCGCCAGCAAGAGCCATTGCTCCATCGTTGGAGGCACCCACCACAGCAAGGCCATGGGCGTCACGATCGCCATCACGACAAGGCCCTGCCAGAACGTCACGGTCTCGACCCGGTCATGATGGGCGCCAAGCCTGATGGCGACCATCGACAAGGCGCCGCACATGGCTCCACTCAAGGCCAGCACCGACCCCAGCGCCAGACCGCCTGCAAACGGACGCATCATGATCAGAACGCCGGCGAAGCCGACCAGCGCCGCGATCCACTGCACGCGCGAGACCCGTTCACGCAGCAGCACAGCGGCAAAGGCGGTCGAGAACAGGACCTCGGTCATCTGGATGGCTGTGACATCCGCAAGTGGACTCATGACGACGGCCGACAGGCCGAAGAACATCGAACCGCTTGCCGTCACTCCGCGCATCAGATGGAGCGGCAGGCGCTGGGGTACCCTGACTTCGGACCAGAGCCGGGCATAGAACGGTACCATGATCACCAGCGCGGCGAACTGCCGGACAAAGATGATCTCGATGATCGGGATGGCGCCGTTGAGGGCCCGCAGCATCACAGTCATTGCGGCGAAGGTCAGGAACGCGACGATGACCAGCACCGAAGCGCGCAAATTGCGCGACAGGCCGTTGAACCGTCCGCGCGTCTGTTCGAAGGCTTCGGAAAACAAGGTCATGGTTCAGCGGCTGACCCGCATCAGAGCATTCTCCACTATGACGGCACGGCGTCGGACATGGTCATCGAGTGGCACGAGATTGACACGGCAAGGGCCGCAAACACAGTGAAATCTGCAAGACACGGTGGTGTTTGTCTGGCTTTCACGTTTGTTCGTCGTCGTCATCCGCCTCCATTCCCTCGCCCAAACCCAGTGGCATGCCGTGATCGTCAGCAAGAGCACCGTCCGCAGCGAGGCAGACGCCCCTGCCGAGGCGCTCGATATCCGGCAAATCACGCAGCGACCCGAGCCCGAAGCTGCTGAGAAAAGGCCGGCGTGGTCACATAGGTCAGCGGCGCCCCCACCTGCGCCACGCGCGGACCGGCCGCGATCAGGCCATGGCGCTTGAGCAGCGCCACGGTATCCCGGCCTCGGCCTCGGCTTCGTCGACCGTCAGTCCCAGCCCGCCGGCAAACCGCATCAGCGTTGGTCCATCGCGGCGCACCGGCCGCGCCGCCAGACCCGTTAGAGCCGGCCGCCCGAACCCGGACCATCGCCGGGACGCGTGAGGTGGTGGGCATCGCGCAGCGTTGCAACGTCGCCCGGAATGCGCGCGACCTTCGCACACCAGACAGCGCAGCGCCTGCCGCCGACGCAGGGTGCCTGCCCAGGCATGTTCCGCCGAGACAAGCTGATGAACGAAGGCGAGGGCGCCGCCAGCGTTGAGCGCGGCCAAAAGGTGCGATGCCCCTGACCGTCCAGCAGCCGCCAGCCAGCCCGGCAGCGGACCGATCGCGGCGTCGGCGTCCAGCATCCGGGGTGCAGCACGGCGGCGCTTGACCAGCTGCGGCGCGGGACGTTGCCGCGTTCGCTCATCGAAGCGGCTCATGCCGGGAGCATAGGCCGTCCTGGCCCGCGCGGCGCGCCGGCGCACGAGGTCACGCTGAACCCAGCGGCACGACGGCTGCGGAGGTCACGGGCGAACCGCCCTGCGAACCGGCACGCATGACGGCGTCGATGATGCGCTGGGTGGCGAGGCAGTCCTCGCCGGTGACAAGCGGGCGCCGGCCTTCCCGGACCGCTGCCGCGAAGTCGGCGATCAGCGCGCGGTGCGAGTCATGTGGAAAATCCATCACGGCTGCTCCGGTCCCCGAGCCGGCTGCGCTTCCAATGGCCTGCCTTCGTCCGTCCAGCCAGGTGACGTTCAGCGCTGCGCCGGTCAGTTCGGCCCGGCCGAGCGTGCCTTGGATGCTGATTGACTCTGGCGCGCCCGGATACGCCGCCGTGGTGGCCATGATGGAGCCGGGCGCGCCATTTTCGAGCCGAACCAGGGCCGTGACCAGATCCTCGCCCTCCATCCTGTGCAGGGGCGTTGTGCTGACCGATGCGGCGTCGACGGCGCTGACGCCCACCAGGCTGCGAAAAATATCGAGCGTGTGGATGGCTTGCGTGATCAGGACGCCGCCGCCGTCACGCCACAACGTACCCCGGCCAGGCTCATCATAGTAGCTCTGCGGCCGCCACCAGGGCACCTGCATCGACGCATGAACGACAGCACCGAGGTCTCCAGCCCGCAAGAGGTCATGCAGACGCAGGACAGCTGGCCGAAACCTGTTCTGCAGGACGACGCCCAAGGTCCGTCCGGCCCTGTGAGCGCTCCCGACAATTTCGGTGGCATAAGCCAACGTGATTGCGAGCGGCTTTTCCACCAGAACATGCTTGCCGGCGCCAAAGCATTGCCCGGCCAGTTCAAGATGCGAGTCGGGCGTCGTGAGGAGCAAGATGGCGTCAAGGGCCGGATCGGTGATGACCGCACCAACATCGGTGCTGACCTTGAACGGAAACCGCGCGCCGAACGCGGCGGCCCGTTCCGGATTGCGGGTCGCGGCCACAACAACGTCAATGTGCTCCTGAAGGTCGAGAAGCGCCCGTGCGTGCGGTTCCACAGCGGCGCCGAGCCCGATGATCCCGATGCGCAGACGACTCATGATGCGGCCTTGGGCTCCCGGCCTGTGGCCAGTTCGGCTGCGGCGCGGGACGCCGCGAGCAGGCTGAGGCCTGTATGGTAACACGGGTCGAGATCAGGCGTCGCCGGAACAAAATCCACCGGGCCATCTGCCATCATGGTCTGGTAGGCGATTGGGGGATCGCCGCGCCAGTACCTCCCGAAAAAGGCTGCATCAGCCTGCTGCCAGATTGCGAGGGACGCGTCGCTTCCTGTCAGCCGGTGCAGCAGGGCCGCGGCGCGGATCGTCTCCGGCAAGGACCACCACGGGCAATGCGGCGCCAGCACCGCGCCGGTTCCAATCGAGACGGAGAGGACGAGACCGGGCCCCCGGAAACCGGCCGCAAACGACGCCGCAAGGATGCGTTCCAGCGTCCGCAGCAAATCGGGGTCGATCTGTGCTCCAAGATGGTCCAGCACGAACCCGACGAACTCGATGCCATGGCCGACATTGCAAGCGTCCCCGCCGGGTACGTTGCGCAGCAGCGATGTCGGCCCGTCGAGATGGCGCGAGAGCACATGCTCGATGAAGCGCATCGCATAGCCCGCCTTGTGCCGTCCGGTCGCTGTGGCCACAAGGCTGGCTGCGCCGAGCAGGATCATGCGCGGGCCCAGATCGTCAGGCTGCCGCGCCAGGGCCTCCTGACACAACCGGCTCCGTTCATCGATCTGGAACCGGCCCTGTTCGATGGCGTCAATGGTCCGGTAAAGGTGATCAAGGTGGCGTCCGGCGTCCTGAGGCTGATGGCGGGCAGCAAAGGCCAGCAACCCCTTGGCGGCAAAGGCATCGGAGTAGGTATGGATGTCGGCAGGCGTGTCTTGCAGGATCACTGTCTCGCCGGGTCCGGGATAGATCGGGTGCAACTGCCGATCATGGCAGAAGTAGACATGCCCGGTCCGCGCCATGAGGCCTTCAAGCACCCGGTACAGACGTTGCGCCCGCTCTGTCAGCGCCCGTGCCAGTCCGGAATCGCGCCCCGCCAGTTCGTCCGCAAAGGTGGCGAGCGCTTCGAGGCCACGTCCCTGGATCCAGCCATAAGTGAAGCCCGGTCCGCGCCAGCCGTCCGCCGGGCCGTAGTCGCGCAGGGTGATGCTGTGCATCTTGGTGTCCAGAAAACCGCCGGGCGGCACCGGGCGACCGACCAGCCAGCGCAGCGCCGCGACATTGGCGTCGTGATAGCGCTGGGCCGCCTGTGCATAGAAGCTCTTCTGCATGGCTCAATCCTTCAGGCCGCTTGTCGCAATGCCCTGGGTGAACTGCCGGCGCAGGAACACGAACAGCGTCACGCTCGGGATCAGGACGATGGCGGATGCGGCGCTGAGACGCCCCAGATCGACCGTGAACCCGGTCTGGAACAGGGCGAGGCCAACCTCGATCGTGTAGGTGTCCCGCGACGTCGCCACCACCAGCGGCCAGGCAAAGGCGGTCCAAGCCTGGAAGAAGGCCAGGACGCCGAGAGCCGCGAGCGGACCGCGCAGCAGCGGCAGGACGATGCGCGCGAAGATCCAGAACTCGCCTGCTCCATCCACCCGCGCCGCCTCGAGCAGTTCGTCGGGGATGGCGTGGATGACATTCTGCCGGATCAGGAAGATGCCGAAGCTCATCACCAGATAGCCGAGCAGCAGCCCCCACAGGGAATTGAGCAGACCGAGCGACTTCACCTGGAAGTAGAGCGGTATCATGTAGACCTCGAACGGGATGATGGCCGTTGCGAGGATCACGACAAAGAGTGCGTTGAGGCTGCGGTAGCGGAACTTGCCGAAGACATAGCCCGCGACCGCCGAGGTGGACACGATTGCGAGAGTCGACAGCACGGCGAAGGCGAGGCTGTTCCAGATCCAGCGGAGCAGCGGCGTCTCGCCGAGAACCGCGGTGAAGTTCGACAAGGTCGGGTCGGATGGAATGATTGTGGGCGGCCAGACCAGCATTTCCTGCGGCGTCTTGAAGGCATTGGCCACCAGCAGCACGAGCGGCAGCAGCATCGCCAGCGAGAACGCCATCAGGATGACATCAATTGCGAGGTTTGTGGCGCGGCTTCGCATGTTGGCGTGCCCCACGACCTCGCCCGTTGGACCGGCGCTCATGCGCGGCCCTTTTCGCGCAGCGCCGCGAACTGGATCGCGGTCAGGGCCAGCACGATGACCAACAGCACCACCGCTTCTGCCGAAGCATAGCCG